>VBBR01000045.1 GCA_005881615.1 Candidatus Bathyarchaeota archaeon | reverse complement strand
TGTTCATCAGCTTCGCCGTTCGTTTGAACGTGACAGGTGGAAAAGTCTGGCGTCCTCCCATCGTACCTGGGGCGAAGGCGGCTGTGCCGGAGAGCGGCCCGTGTCCGCCGACTCTGGGAACTCTTGAGATTCCCCTCCCCACCCCGAAGGATTCAGCGGTGGTTCGTTTCCCAGCCATAGGATTGCGTCCCTGCGGCTGAAACCGATGAGACTGTTGCGCGACCACAGCCTTGGTGATGATGTCTCTTCTGAGAGCCGCGGAGAATACTGATGGCAGTGAGAGTTCGCTGACTGCTTTTCCGTCTGCATCGAAAATCTTGACGCTGCGCTGGCTCAATGCTCTAAGCTCCTTGCTTTGAGGCCAGGCTAATCATTTCCATCTTCGGCGGCTCTCCTGAGACTCGTCCTCTGGCTGGCGTTCTAAGGGCGACAAGCCTGTTTGCTGGTCCGGGAATCGTTCCCCTCAAGAGTGTGAATTCTGTCTTGATTGGTCCATAGTGGAGGAATCCTCCTTTCGGTGTGACGTCTGCTCCGTTGTCTCCGATTTTCAGAATCTGTTTGTTATACTCGGTCCGTTGGGCAAACCCCATCTGGCCTGCTCGAGGAACGGAGTACATGACGTAGTGAGGATGCCAGGGACCGATCGAGCCTACTCCTCGAACGGTCTTTCTCGACTTGTGTTTGAGCTTCTTTATTCCCCATCGTTTTACTGGACCCTGAATGCCCTTTCCTTTTGTAATCCCGATGACGTCCACGTCCATTCCTTCTTTGAATACATCAGCAACCTTCACTTCCTTGCCGAGGAGTTTCTTGGCGAATTCCAGCTGATCCTTTACGGTTCCTCCATCGATCTTTACTTCCATCAGATCGGGCTTCTTCTTTCCGATCTTGGCCAGACGAGGTTGGCTAGCGGCGATAGCCCGCACCTCCACAACCCTTTCCTTCGTGGACTCGAGTTTCTCCCAGCCCTTGTTATCGTCGAACTTCTCGGGAACCTTAATTCTGCGACCGAGATCCTTTGACGGCTCAGGCGCCCATACTTCGCTTGAAGTTCTGAGGTTGCCGTTAAATCTCTCGTAGAACCTTAACCCTGTCACCAACAAAGGCGGAGTCTCCACCACAGTGACCGGCAGAGTGACCTCCTTTCCATAGTTTAGAGATCCTTGTCGATTATCAACTATGGTAACATGGCTTGTTCCAGCTTTGAAACCTGCGAATGCCAAGAGTTTCGGTGCTCCCTTGTATTCAGGCCAGAAACGGATTCTGGGAGCCCAGTGCGAAGATCTCCCGCGAGGCAGATAAGCGAGCGATCCTCTTCTTGGCGCACTGTACTTCCTATGACCCATCTACTTCTCCTCCAAAACATTGATGACAGCTAGCGAGCCCCACAGCGCTTCCTCCGTTCTAACCGTCTCAACTCCTTGGTCTGGAATGGTGTTCAGGTCAAAGTCCATCGCATCCGACACGTTCATGCCAGACCGGGCGAGAATTTCTGGCACTCCCTCATTTGGGGAGCCGAAAACTATCAAGGGACGCTTAGATGACTTCCACTTCTCCCTTAGCTCCGGTGTGATCTCTCGTACATCCGTGCCCTTCCGGGAAGTGGAGATGGTCAAGTCGAATTTCCTGTTCCTTACTATTTCTGATAGTGAAACGTTCCCACGAGCCACCCTGAACCCCCAATATATGGTTAACCCGCTCGGTTCCACGATTTCCCCCTCAAGTTCAGCAGAGATCCTTGTCAACCGAATAGTGATTCTGTCTGAGGTTGGCAACTTCGACTTTACACGAACCACGTTGCGGAATCCAGCCTCGACCATCGATGGCGTTCCCGATTGAACGACTACTCCCTCACGCAACTGGCCTGGGGTTGGGTTCTGCTTGTCAGGGTGGTTAGGGGTTCGCAGGGGGGGCAGAGTACCGGCGTACTGTAGATCAGGGTCCATCTTGAAGACCAGTCTTCGAAGGTATTGTGGCGTCTCAATGTAGGTCAGCATCTTCTCGATCAGTTTTGCTTCCCTATCAATCTCGGCCCCAGGTCTGTCGCGGTAGATGATCGCCTCTTCCACCCGAAAGGTTGCCAATGCCCTCGAGACAAATCCTAGACGCGCTGTTTTCTCTCGCAGATGAGGTATGTCTAATGTCAAGCTTGCTGGCAGAGCAACAGAGATGATTTGGGGTCGCCGTGCCGGTTGAGTCATGATTATTCACAGGAGGGGGGCCGAAAGATAAGATGGGTGGAGATTTTCGATAAGACTGCGAACATTTAGAAATCTAAGATCTAATCATTGAGCATGCCAAGTGTCCTTGACGTCCAGAGGGTGATCTCTCGCTACGATGCGAAGGACATGCTAGGAGCGGTCGAAAAGTTCCCAGAATTCATGAGTAGCCAGCTGCATGTACGGCCTCCGACTGAAAAAAATCCCCGACGCTCGGACTTCCGTAACATTGTGTTCATGGGCATGGGCGGGTCCGCATCAGCTGGAGACTTGGTTCTGGACTGGCTCCAGGACAAGATCTCCGTCCCCGCGATCGTGCACCGGGATCCAATACTTCCCCGGTTCGTTGGACCCAATACTCTCTTTCTTACTCTCAGCTACTCAGGAGATACCCGTGAGAGCCTCGCTGGGTTCCGTGCCGCCAGAAAACGCGGCTCTAATCTAATTGCAATCGGAACCGGTGGCAATTTGCAAAAGCTATCCGCAGAACTAGATGTGCCCTTTCTAGAAGCTCAGCCGGCTCCAGCTCCTCGAGCCGCACTGGGTCAGATGGTTGTTGCAACTATTATGGCGTTGCACGGCTGTGGAATCATTCATGACCCTAGAACTGAGGTCGATTTGGCAACTCGAGAACTTGGTCGGCTTAGCAAGCGTATCCAGAGACAGGTTCCCTTCTCTGAAAACCCAGCGAAACGCCTCGCTTCATCATTGAAAGGTCGTCTGCCTATGATCTACACGTTTCGAAGAATGGCCAGTGTGGCGAGGCGATTTAAGAATCAGCTCGCGGAGAACAGTAAGATGGTTGCAAAGTATGGTCTGTTGCCTGAGGCTGGGCATAACGAGGTGGAAGCTTGGTCCAATCAACGCCTGCCTCTGGCGCCGATTTTCATTCGGGACTATTCGGAATCTGAGTTTGAACGGACAACGTTGCAGTCCTTCAGATCGACAATAGCTAAGGCAAGCAGTATCGCGGGAACACAGGTGCGCTTGAAGGCGCGGACGCGTCTTGGGGAGCTACTACTGCCCGTTCTCTACTTGGATTTCGTCTCTGTGTACCTTGCCTTCCTGAAAGAAGTTGATCCTACCGATACTCCTTGGATCCGGTTTTTCAGAAGGGATTAGACAGATTCTGTCCGATTTCATCGGGTAGGAGAACAAGGTCCGGGAATTGAATGTCTCGGGGTCCGCTAGCCCTTTGCGACTCCTATCGGAGTCATACGTACAACCTTTTGGCCTATTCCCAGTTGATGACTTACCTCGACCACTCTGTCAACATCCTTGTATGCGCCCGGAGCCTCTTCAGCCAACACTTCCATACTTGCAGCTCGAATAACTATACCCTGACTTTCCAGACTCTTCTTGAGATCTCCTCCAAACCATTTGCGTTTGGCACCGGATCTGCTCATGAACCGGCCTGCACCATGTGCAGTCGTTCCGAAACTAAGCTCCATCGCTCGGGGAGTCCCGATTAAGACCCAGCTACTCGTGCCCATGCTCCCAGGAATCAGGACGGGTTGTCCCACGTCTCGGTATTCCGCTGGAATGTCGTGGTGTCCGGGTGGAAACGAGCGGGTTGCACCTTTCCGGTGAACAGTAACCTTCTTTGTTTCCCCGTCGATTTTGTGGGATTCGACCTTAGCCACGTTGTGCGCGACATCATAGACGATCTTCATGTCGAGTGAATCGGCTGGGCGCTGGAATATCTTCGAGAACGCTTCTCTCGACCAGTGGGTTATCATTTGGCGGTTGACGAAAGCGAAGTTGCAAGCGGCTGACATAGCAGGGATGTAGTCCTCTGCTTCTGGACTCTTGCTCGGGCATGCTGCTAGTTCCCGGTCGGGGAGTTTGATATTGTACTTGCTGATCGCTCTCTCCATCACCCGTAGGTAGTCACTGCAAGTCTGGTGACCGTACCCCCTGCTTCCAGTATGAATAAGAACAAGAATCTGGCCCTCTTTGTGAATTCCGAGGCGTTCTGCTACGCGCTTGTCGATGATCTTGTCGGCTCGCTCGATCTCGATGAAATGGTTCCCGCTGCCTAGGCTGCCGAGTTGCGGAGCCCCGCGGGATTTTGCACTGTTCGAAACTTTTGAAGGATCCGCAGCCTCCATACATCCCTCTTCCTCAATCGTCTTCGGATCTTCTGGCCAAGCATATCCATGGTCCACGGCCCAATCGAGCCCATCGGTGACGGCACGATCCAGCTCCGTGACGCTTAGTTTGACTTGACCGCGGCTTCCCAGTCCGGAAGGTATGAAGTTGAAAATTGTGTCAACAAGTTTCGGGAGAACCGGGCGTACCTCCTCCTCGGTAAGGTTCGTCCGGATCAATCTGACTCCGCAGTTTATGTCGTAGCCGACTCCTCCGGGGCTGATTAGTCCTTCGTCGTAGTCTGTGGCTGCTACGCCGCCTATTGGGAAGCCGTATCCTTCGTGTCCGTCTGGCATGGTGATTGCGTATTTGCAAATACCATCTAGGTGCGCCACGTTTACGCATTGTTGGATGGTTCGATCGGTTCTCATTTTAGATAGGAGATCTTCGTCGGCGTAGATTCTTGCTGGGACCTTCATTCCCGACTGGAAGTCTTTTGGGACTTCCCATATGTTAGGCTCAATTTGGGTTAGAGGAATCTCTGAGCTTGAACGGTTGATGAGTCCGGACCCTTGGTGGCTCATTGTCTCTCTTCGCTCGGGGTTCATCCTGAACGGCTACCTATAAGCATGGCCGGCCGAACCATGAAAAATAGCTGAAAAGACGTTGCGGGAGATCTCCCGCAGTCTAGATTGGCTGATTGCAGTTCCTACAGGTCCAATAGAAATCTGACGGTCACTTTCGCTGGATGTTTTTCGATTTCCATCAAGTGATATGTTATTCCTTTGACCTCAACTTTCCCATTATGCCTCGCGCGATCGTAAGGCTCTCCACTTGTCTTGCCCTTGAGTCTGATTTCGCCCTGAGTGGGGGTGATCGAGCTTACGGTGAAGTCTCCTAAGGCGAGCTGCTTGACTTCAAACAGAAGTAAGAGTTCTTCAAGATAGTTGTATAGGAGTTCCTTTTCATCGTGGCCAGAGGTTTGGATTTCCTCGCTGGTTTTTGGGTGCACGTTCTTTGTGTCCAACATTATCTCGAATAAGGCTAGACCCGCTTGCGAGAAAGCTTCCTCCATCGTCTGTCCCCAGGCCTCCACTAGCGCGTCTGTTACATGCTCGAGAAACCTGTAACCTCCATACGCCCCCAAAGGATTTTTCGACTCGATCGTTTCGTCACTCCATCAGAACTGCTTATTAGGTGACTTCTGTGTCCTCGTTCTTTGACCTGAAGGCAGGTTGACGCGCCGGGATAATGCAAGTATCCGAGAGGTGTCTTGCATCCCGTTGGCCGAGTGGATTAACCTGCTGATGTAGGGTCTAAAGGCGCAGATCTTCCAACGATGTGAGAGCGTAGGCCTTGAGAGCCTGTGGCCCGTTAGGGCCGCGTGGGTTCGAATCCCACTCCCGGCGCCATATTACCAGCTATAATCCCAATCTGGTAACACAACACCCGTAGCTTGAGCCGCCCGTTTTTTTCGTACCACGCGTCCTGCATTTGCTGTTGAGGGTTGAGCTTCTTAGCCTACTAGCCAAACAAGTGAATTGGTCCCCAGCCGAAGAGGAAATCGTAGGCCAAGTTTCCCGTGAACAAAACTATGTTCATGGTGAGGAGAAAGATCACGATTTTTCCTGATTCGAGCTGCTTCTTCAAGAGGAGTTCTCTGCCGGGTTTCTTCGATAGAACCTGAACTAATCCGTAACCGATGATCGCATAGATGACTACGTCCAAAGCGAAGAATGGCCAGGCGTAGTTGGTTCCGGTTTGTAGGCATGGTGGAGGGCATCCTCTGTCGTATCCTTTCCATGGAAATGGGAGGCCGAAGGCTTGCCATTCGCCTCCTGGCGAAGGAGTGTCGGTTAGCGGGAGGAAGCCTGTGGCTAGGGCTATGATTGAGGCTAGGCCGAAGAGGGCGAGAAGGGTCCGGAGACCAAGTATGTTTTTCCTTTCCACGATTCAGCTAAGTGTCAGAAGTTTCGCAAAAATGCTCTGTAACCTAGGATGTTCGGGTTTCTCTCTTACGAATATACCATCTAACGATCTCAATGCGTGCGAGTCCCTGCTTGACAGGTCCCAGCCCCGAATCTGAAGAGGAGTACTTGGCGATATCACGTTGGCGTGAGACCGAGAGGACTCTCATGATAAGTGCGATTCATGAGATGATAGAAGAGGCGAGGAAAAAGGCAAAGTCCAACCGCGCTCCAGCGAACCAGAGAATAAGATGGACTCGTCTCGCAGGTCAGCTAATTTAGTATAAGGATTCTATTCTGACGAGCATGACCCAAGAAGCGATGGAGAGGGAGATGAGCTTGAAAGAGTTCATCGAATACGTTGACGGCACTCGCGTAATTCCCTCCGACCGATCACCAAAGTGGAGCGTTCTTCTACGTCTAAGTCGAGATACCCACGGTTCTCACGCTTGGGCCGGACACTTTTGGGATTAGAGCCGAGAGCCGAATCCCACTCCCGGCGCCAAGAAAATATGTCTAGGCCGCACTACTTGCAACGGCTGGCTGGGGACAAGAGGCGATATGAACTGTGTACTTGTCCAGTCGCACGTGGTCGTGGCATCGAGGGCATTCTAAGGTCTTCATTTCGGTTCGAACGTTCCGGCCCTTCCAATTTCCTCCTCGCATTTGTTATTCTTACACCTCTATTTTGCCATTGTACTGGCTTGCTGGCTCTGACTGGAGCCTGCATTTTCCAGCCTACCTGAACAGGTCGCTGGACCCGATATAAGGACTCTTTCACCGAGGGTCTCATCAATCAGTGATATTGAAATCTCTTCATGTTCCAGAGATTCGGAATAGGTGAGCCCGCACTAGCGATAGTACTCAGGTGCTCGCTTGGCTACGAAAGCGCTGGACCCTTCTCGAAAGTCCTCGCTGGTGATCGTTCTGAGAAGTTCCCTGTACGCAGTCTCTAGTCTTGTCTTTGGTAGATCCGTTCGTCTGATCCGTTTGAAGCTTGAATTGGAAACCGGGGATACGTGCATTATGTCTCGAATGATTTTCTCCAATGTCGAAGCGAGTTCCTCTCTCGGAACTGAATGACTTACCAGCCCATAGTGCGATGCTTCATCGGCCGTAAGAGGGGTCCCTGCTAAGTTCATCTCGACAAGCTTTCTTCCATTCATAAGGGAAGATCCGATCACTCCGGACATGCAGCATAGCGCCCCGATTCGCCCGCCTGAGAAGGCAAAAGTTGATTCTGTCGAGGCGACGACTATGTCGGAGGCGAGTGCAATTTCCGCACCTGCACCGTAGGCCGGCCCGTCAACTAGTGCTATGACCGGTTTTTCGCACTTGAAGAGTTGGTCCCAGAATGGCTTAACGAGTCCGTAAACGAATTGTTTTGCTTCGGTTCTAGACTTGAACCCCCCGACTTCTCTAATGTCGAGACCTGCGGAGAACGCTTTTCCAGCGCCTGTTATCTCTACAACTCGTGCATCATCGTCTTGAGTGGCCAGACCGAACGCCTTCTTCAGGTCGCGAAACATCCCCTTGGAAAGGGCGTTGAGGACTTCGGGACGTTTCATCTCTATACGAGCGATATGATTCGCGATGCCGTATTCGACATTTTCAAGGTTCATGTCGGCAACTCACAATAAGAGTCGATGTTGACGATTGGAGAGTAATTTGGCTTTGGGTCGTTGGTTCGAGAACCTTTTTGAAGCGCTACAGGAAGAAATCGACCATCGGTGCGCATTATCACGATTAATCTGCCTTACAATTCGAACCAGAAACTCAAGACAGTTCTTGACCGGGTCAACAGTGACGAGTATCTGCAAAGTCTTTGGGATTGCATAAACACTAATGCGGTCCGGAGGCTCGGACTATCAGATCACGGGAGAGTCCATTTCGCAATTGTGTCTAATATTGGCCTGAAGATTCTCCGAAACCTGATCGAGGCCGGTGTGGAACCGAGTATAGTCACGGATCATAAATTGACCAATGATGATGCTGAGGTTGTTGTTTTTCTGGGGTCGGTGTTGCACGACTTGGGAATGGTTGCCCATAGAGAGAACCATCAAATCTTCAGCGTCTCTCTAGCGGCTCAGATCATACCAGGGCTTCTGATGGGCGTATATGGGGATAAGGAGAGGGCTATTGTAACGGCAGAAGCTCTTCATACAATTTACGCTCACGAATCTGAGATCCCGCAATTCACAATCGAGGCTGGAGTTGTGAGAGTAGCGGATGCGTTGGATATGAAAGAGGGCCGCGCTAGGATTCCGTTTACTGCCGGGAAGAAGGACATTCACGCTCTTTCAGCAATGTCGATCAGGGACGTGAAAATCCGAAAGAGTAAGCAGAAACCGGTCATCGTCGAGATTAGCATGTACAACGAGTCAGGGATTTTCCAGGTCGACCAGTTACTGAAGAAGAAGATACTTGGAACGAAGATCGAGGGCTTCATTGAAGTCGTTGCTCAAGTCGAAAACCAGCAGAGAAAAACTGTGCTCACAAGATACACGCTGGGCGCGACGGACTCGTCGCCTCCCAAAGTCAGTATCGAATGACCGTGAGGCTCTAGTAAACTGTCTGTCCGGGAAGTCGATCGTCCCGGAATTCGTGTCTAGGCAGACTCGACTTTTGCGAGCTTTCCGTATCTTCCGACGTTTAGTTGAAGTTCTCCCCTAAACGAGTCAACATATCCGTTTTCGATTTGGACAGTATCGTTGACGGCGACTTTTGTTATGTTTTCGTTCCACAAAGTGACCTTGACAGTTCCAGACTCGTCTTGGAGTGTCGCACTAGCTACTTGTCCGGGTCCGAACTTTGTCTGCACATCTCGGGGGGTTTCCATCTCGACGATCTTTCCGGCGACGTCAACTCTTCTCATTCCAGGTTTGAGTTCTGCGATCTTCAATGGTGTTATTCTCCCGTTACGACTTCTCCGGTTGCAAAGTTGCCTCTCACCGATGTTATTCTGACTTTTACTTGGTCGCCTTGGTTTGTGCCGGGTACGAAGACAACGAAGTTGTTGATTCGGGCTATTCCGTCCCCTCGCTTACCGACAGAGTCTATTGTGACGTCAACTTCTTGACCTTCTTCCACTGGTGCCGGTCCGCGGTTTCTGTCCTGTCCGCGGTCGCGGTCGTATCCACGATCATAGCCTCGGCCGCCACCCCCGCCTCCGCCGCTGCCGTAGCTTCCCCCTCCGCCGCCTCTGCCATAGCCTCCTCCTCCACTGCTTCCTCCGCCGCTCCTAGAGTAGCCTCCTTTTCTGCCGTAACTTCTTCTCGGTCTCTCTTCTCCCATTTCTTCTTGTAATTCCTTTGTGTTTTGTTGAGGGGTCTGAACCATTCTAAGGTCAATATGAAAAGATTGCTGCAAGCGGTAACTTGCGGGAAACCATTCTCATTCTGACCGGTCGGCCCAATGACGCCTTCTGGAAGCTTTTTTCGGGGTGGTTATGATATAAGACTTGACCTAGGCGACGATTGCGACCTTGAATCTCGGGCTTGGTTCTTTTCCCTCGCTGGAACTTGAAGGCGAGCGCTCCAAATCTATCGCGTCGGCTTTCAGCGTTCGGAGGATGGTCTCCTCGTTCTCCTTCAAAAGGTGGAGATAATCTAGCTCCGTTGTGATGACGATCCTCTTGATGTTTGAGCCCAGCGAAAGACCTTTTGAGGATTTTTCGCGACGAGCATGAGCGATTAGCTCCAGCAGGAGCTTACCGTTGCGAATCGAGGCGTCATCGACGGTTCTATCATGCTCTGGCCAGCTCTCTTTATGGACGCTCTTAGTCGTCTTTGCTGAGAGTTGATGGTAGATTGCCTCTGACACATGGGGGCATATGGGTGCGAGGAGCTTACAAATGGTCAGAAGGGCTTCCCGCAGGCAATATTGGGCTGCCTTGAGATCAGCCGGATCCCTTTCAGGTTGGAGTCTGTGCTTAACCGCCTCCAAGTAATCGTCGGCTAGAACGTGCCAGGTGAAGTTCCTTATCGCTTCTAAGGCTGAGTTGAATTGGAAGGTTTCGAAGGCCTCTGATACTTCTTGTGTCAACTTCTGGAGGGAAGCTAGAAGCCAACGATCAATGAGCGGGAGTTTACCGGGTTTTTTCAGAGAGAGGGTTTCGGTTGTGTTAGCGAGAATGAACCTGTTTACGTTCCAGAGCTTGGTCAGAAACTTCTTCCCGTATTCGAGTTCGTTCCAGCGGAATGGTATGTCGTAACCGGTCGATCCGCCCGCTGCTGCCCATTGGCGAAACGCGTCGGCGCCGACCTTCTTGATCGCTTCGTCTGCTACAACGTAGTTTCCGTAGGACTTGTGCATCATACGGCCGTCGGTTCCTTTCACCATACCGTTGATGAGGAGGGTCTTGTAAGGCGCTATGTCGAACAAGGCGAGACTCCTGACGAGCAAGTAGTAGTCCCACGTTCGGACAATATCGAGCCCATTGGGTTGAAGGTCTGCTGGAAAGAGTCGGTTGAATAGGTCTGATTTGTTAGGCCACCCTGCGTGAACTGCAGCGGTTATCGATGAGTCCATCCATGTGTCTAGCACATCCGATTCGCCACGAAGCTCTCGATTGCCACACTTAGGACATTTTTCTTCTGGTGGTATGTCCTTGCGAGGATCTACAGGGAGGTTGTTTTCATCGGGGACGATCGTCGACTCGCATTTCATGCAGTACCACACGGGTATGGGCGTTGCAAAAATTCTCTGTCGGGAGATGACCCAGTCCCAGTCGAGAGATTCGGCCCAGTCTATGAGTCGTTGTTTCGAGAAGGGTGGGATCCATTCTAGCTTGCCCGCCCACTCTACGACCTTTTGTGTCAGGTCGCGGGTCTTCATGAACCATTGAGGTCTTGCGATAATCTCAACAGGGGTTTGACATCGCCAACACGTTCCGATATTCTGTTGTGTCGTTTCCGTCTTGCTGAGCAGTCCCTTCGCTTGAAGTTCTGCGACTATTTTCTTTCTTGCTTCTTCGGCTTTGAGGCCCTTGAAGCGTGGGTCGTCAACGGATAATCTGCCGTTTTCTGCTAACGCCTTGATGATTGGGAGGTGGTATTTCTTCTGCCATCTCACATCGGTCTTATCCCCGAAGGTGCAAATCATTACCGCCCCCGTACCGTACCGGGGATCCACTTCGTCGTCGGAAATTACGCGGGCTTGCTGGCCGAAGATGGGCACCGTAACGGTCTTTCCTACCATTGTCTGGTACTTCTCATCCTTTGGATGAACGGCAATTCCCACGCAGGCGGCCAGAAGCTCGGGGCGCGTCGACGCGATCTCGATTCCCTTGTTGCCGTCTCCGAATCTCATGTAGTGCAGCGTCCCTCTGCGTTCTTGGTACACGACCTCTGCTTCTGCTATCGCGGTCTCATCACGGGGACACCAGTTTACGGGGTGCTCACCACGGTAGAGGTGTCCCGATTTGAAAAGTTCGAGGAAGGAGAGTTGAGTGAGCTTGTAGTACGAAGGATCCATTGTCTTGTATTCTAGTGCCC
Organism: Candidatus Bathyarchaeota archaeon; assembly: GCA_005881615.1. GTDB lineage: Archaea > Thermoproteota > Bathyarchaeia > 40CM-2-53-6 > 40CM-2-53-6 > 40CM-2-53-6. Next base: position 145 of record VBBR01000045.1, on the reverse strand, counting down.
AGTCGGAGGATATTCCCAGCAGGTTCATCGATTGTTTCATTTTGGCGATGTATTCGCTCGTGAGCTTGCGGCACATCTCGACGAACTGTTCAGGCGGTAGATCGTTCTTGCGGATCTTGAACGTCTGTTCTACTCTAACCTCTGT
>VBBR01000043.1 GCA_005881615.1 Candidatus Bathyarchaeota archaeon | reverse complement strand
AGCTAGTTTGACTCGCCGGTAAAGGAGTCGGCGTTGGGGCCGCATCACTCACTCAAGAGTCGCCTGTCTTTCGCGGCTCGCTCCGTTCTGAGCGATTTAAACATGTTGTCAAAACGCGAGAAATTATCGAATTCGACGACAAGATATTATACATCAAGATTCCCAACTATCTTAGAAAGAGAGATGCTCGAAGCGCCATACCTGTTGCGTCCGTTTCACCCGGACGATCTCTCATCTGTTATCGAGATCAACAGGGTATGTCTCCCCGAAAACTATAGCCCGTACTTTTTCATGGAGGTTTACAAGAGCTGTCCCGAAGCGTTCATAGTTGCAGAGAAGGAACGCAAGGTCGCTGGATACATCATGTGCAGACTCGAGTTCGGCTTCTCAGATGTCCGCAGATTCAGAATGGTCAGAAAAGGACACGTAGTCTCAGTTGCCGTGATGCCTGATTTCAGACGACAGGGAATTGGAAAAGAACTGGTTCTTGCCGCAATGAAGGCATTGGAGCTACATGGAGCGGAAGAGTGCTTCCTCGAGGTTCGAACCGCCAACGAAGACGCGGTAAGACTCTACAAGAACATGGGATTTGATACCTCTAGAGTTGCAACGCACTATTATCATGATGGTGCTGATGCTTACGTTATGACTATCAAGCTGCCTCATAACCCACCTGTTAACTAGCTGGACTCGGCGGTTTTTCTCCTCCTTCTCGCCAGAAACGGCCCGATAATCAGAACGGCCGTCGGCAAGTAGACAAACGAGATGTTGAAACTAGCTGCGAAAGGGTTCACGCCAAAGACGTAAGCCATGCTCGCGACGACGGACAGTATTACCATTGCGGCTAGAGCCGCCATTAACGAAAATCGTTCGTCCTCAGCGCTTACCCCTCCGGCGAGGACCGGCTCCTCAGCTGGTTGAATGATTACTCGTCTTCCTTCTTTGACCGAGGCTTCTTCTCTTCCTCAACAGGGTGAAGGAGCCACTTCAGGGGAATATTCTGGCTTGTCCCATCAGGCAATGAGCGACGTATGCTGATAGGGAGAACGCCTTCGTCCAGTTCCAGCAGAGCCACGTCAATAGGCGAAAGTCGATCCTGCTTCAGATCGAGAAGAACAGGCGCTCCCATAGATATCTGGAGAGCCCTAGCCCCTACTACTCTCGCTTTCTCGAAGCGTGTGAGTTTTGGGGGTCCGATCTCGATGCTGTCGGGCTCTCTAGTAATCGCTGCTTCCCTCGTCGTCACCCTCGTCCTTTCCCTTCGGGCCGCCTGGGCCACCGGCGCTTGATTTCGCTGCAGCGATCACGTCGTCGATTTTCAGTATCATGCCCGCTGCCTCAGCCGCCGATTTTATCACTTGTACTTTTACTCCCACTGGTTCAAGGATGCCTTTTTCCTTGAGATCAGCGACCTTGGATTCGTAAACATCGACCCCGGCCCAAAGCTGTCCTTTCTCGTGGGCGACTCGGAGCTGGACGAGAATGTCGATCGGGTCCATGCCCGCGTTTTCGGCCAGCGCTGTAGGCAGGGTTTCGAGGGCCTCGCCAAACGCTATAACCGCCAATTGTTCTTTTCCGGAGAGTTTCTGCGCATAGTCTCTGAGTGCTCGTGCAACTTCTGCCTCTGGGGCACCTCCACCTCCCACGACTCTTGGGTCAAGTACAACATCGCGCACAACGCACAGTGCATCGTGAATCGCTCTTTCAGCCTCGTCAACAAGTCGTTCGCTCCCACCGCGCACGAGGATCGTGACAGCCTTGGGATTCTTACTTCCTTCGACAAACGTCATCTTGTCGTCTGCAACCTTCCGTTCCTCAACTAGCTTCGCGAATCCCAGATCTTCGGGTCTCAGATCGTTTACATTGCTGACAACTTTTCCCCCGGTTGCTTTCACCAGTTTCTCCATGTCCGACTGCTTTACTCGTCTGACTGCCAGTATTCCCTTCTTTGCGAGATAGTGTTGCGCGACGTCGTCTATTCCTTTCTCACAGAGCAGGACATTCGCCCCCGAGTCTGCAACCTTGTCGGTCATGTCCTTGAGCATTTTTTCCTCCTCATCGAGGAACGATTTCATTTGTTCAGGATTTTCGATATTGATCTTTGCATCGAACTCCGTCTTTTCAACCTCTAATGGAGCGTCAACTAGTGCGATCTTCGCATCTTCCACTCTCTTTGGCATGCCAGGATGAACAATTTCCTTGTCGAGAACTATTCCCTTGATCAGAGCAGTATCAGTCAACGACTCGCCGGGCTTCTTCTCTACCTTTACATCATCGATGTCTACCTTGTATCCGTCAGGAGTTTTTTCGGCAACCTGGAGAATTGCGTTTACCGCGAGTTCCGCCATTGCTTCCTTGTCTTCGGCGAGAATCTTGCTCGCCAGTGAGACCTCAGCCACTCTCCTCAGCATCGCTTTGTCAGTTGGGTCGATCTTGATCGCGATCTGATCGAGCAATTGTAATGCTCGGATCGAAGCCTGCCTGTATCCGTCGACGATGATTGTCGGATGGATTCCTTGGTCGATGAGCTCTTCGGCCTTTTTGAGCAGCTCTCCGGCTACGACGACAGACGTAGTTGTTCCATCGCCCACCTCATCGTCTTGGGTCTTTGCAACTTCTACCATCATCTTGGCGGCAGGATGTTGAACTTCCATCTCGTCGAGTATCGTCGCTCCATCATTCGTGATGGTCACATCCCCGAATCCGTCGACGAGCATTTTGTCCATGCCCTTAGGTCCCAGCGAGGATCGGACCGATTCGGCGATTATTTTTGCAGCCATGATGTTCGCTTTTAGCGCGTCCTGGCCGCGGCTTCTCGAAGTTCCTTCTCTTAGAATAATTACTTGCTGGCCTGCTAATTCTGATGACAATTTTTTTCTTTGTCCCCGACTCTCGCCGGGCGAGAGATTTCGCGTGCAATATAAAATTTATCAAGCACTAGGAGTCCGAAACCGGAAGTAAACTTGGCCTAGACGGGTTATGCGGCTCTATTTCCTTATTACAGACTCATTTCCGACGATTTGCTTCCTTCTAACCGTCTAAATCTAGACAAGAGAATTCAGGCCGTCGTGAGTTCTCGATGGCACTTTCTTCTGCGAGATTTTTCCTATTTTCGAAATTTCAACTTGAGAGAACTTGGTGGGGAGCATTTGTTTTGGGCCAACACTTTTAGGCACCAGAGAGTACGACGCTGAAAACTGGAGTCAAGCTGAATACTTGCGTGAACTGATCAGGATCAATCAACCGTTTCTTGGAAAAGAAGAGATCGACGCGGCTGTAGAAGTCTTACGGAGTGGAATCCTGACCGATAAGAGCGGAATGGGGCCTCGAGTTCTAGAATTTGAAAGGAGCTTCGCAAAGTTCGTTGGTGCAAAGCATGCTGTCGCGGTAGTGAATGGGACAGCAGCATTACACGCCTCGCTTCTCGCTGCAGACGTTGGTCCCGGCGACGAGGTAATTCTTCCCTCGTTTACTTTTGTCGGCGCCGCCAACGCCGTCGTGCTCACTGGTGCAACCCCTGTTTTCGCTGATATCGATAAGGACACATATTGTATCAGGATTGAAAGTGTCGAGGAGTGTGTATCACGAAAGACGAAGGCCATCATTCCAACAGATCTCTATGGCCTTCCATCTGACATTTCCGGCATAATGAACCTGGCCCGTGGGAAGGACATTGTCACCATTGAGGACGCGGCCCAGGCTCACGGCGCCCAGTTCGACGGGAAGAAAATCGGCTCAATCGCCGACATGACCTGTTTCAGTTTCTACGCTGGCAAGAACATTACAACCGGCGAAGGAGGAATGGTTACGACCAACGATGATGGATACGCGCAGGCTCTGAGAATGGTTCGCTCTCATGGAGAGCAACGACCTTACTGGACTGTTAGACCAGGTCACAACTATCACATGACGGAGATTGCGGCAGCAATCGGGTATGCGCAGCTGAAGAAACTGCCTTCCTTCCTTGAAAAGAGACGGAAGAATGCCGAGCTGACTACTGAGAAGTTGAACATGACTGGAAAACTGCTATTGCCTAAGGAGCCGGATGGTCGAAAGCACAGCTGGTACCTGTACACTGTACGGTTGAGAGGCGTGAACGCCGCGAAACGGAACAAGATCGTGGATAAGCTGTGGAACAAGAACATCGAAGCAGGGGTCTACTATTCATCACCAGTACACTCTACTCCACTATACCGGGACTCGAATATCGCTCGGAGAGGGCGATTGCCTGAGACTGAGAAAGCGTCCAGGCAAGTCTTTTCGTTGCCTGTTCATCCTAGGCTGGGAGAAACCGAGATAGAATATGTGGCTGAGACGTTGCGGAAGACGATTGCCTAGCGTTTGGGAAATCTAGATGATCCCTTTGGTGTGAAGAACGTCCTTGATGTCTGGTTTCGTCTGTTCCTTCAGCTCGTAGCCGACTCTAACAGTCGGCTTGGGGAACTTGATGATTCTCCTAATATCAGCGGGCGTCGCTATCATAATGGTATCGCAATCTACTCGAGCTATGGTGGCCTCCATGTCTCGGATCTGCTGGTTACCGTACCCCACAGTAGGCAGAACTTCGGTGACATGAGTGTATTTTCTGAAGATGTCTTTCACGATTCCCACTGCATACTTGCGGGGATCCACGATTTCTTTGGCGTGGAAATATTTCGCGGCAACGTATCCGACTCCATAAGCCATGTCACCATGGGTGACGGTTGGACCGTCCTCTATGACCAGGACTCGCTTTCCTCTGACAAGCTCAGGCTTGTCCACCGTAACCTCTGACGCGGTCTTGATCACGATGGCTGTGGGGTTCAACACCTTCAGATTCGATTCCACCAGCTGAATGTTTTTCGGTTCTGCGACATTGACCTTGTTGATGATTCCGACATTGGCGAGTCTGACGTTTACCTCACTTGGATAATGTGTCAGTTCGTCCCCGGGACGTAGCGGATCTAGGACCGCGAAGTGGACGTTTGGTTGGATGAAAGGTATGTCGTTGTTTCCTCCATCCCACAGGATGATGTCAGCTTCTTTCTCAGCAGATCGCAGGATCTGTTCGTAGTCTATGCCTGCGTAGACGACGAACCCGTGTTCAATGTGTGGTTCGTATTCCTCTCTCTCTTCGATCGAGCAGTCCGCTTTGTCTAGGTCTTCGAAGGAGGCGAATCTCTGAACTCCTTCCTTCGTGAGGTCGCCGTACGGCATAGGATGTCGAATTACTACGACTTTCCTGCCGGCGTCTCGGAGGGTTAGGGAGATTTTTCTCGAGACGGTGCTCTTGCCAGCCCCCGTTCGGACTGCACCAACGGAGACCACTGGTAATCTTGAGCCAAGCATGGTGTTCTTGGGGCCAAGCAACTGGAAGTCCGCCCCCGCAGCTAGTGCCGACGACCCGATGTGCATGACCTCTGCGTACGAGAGGTCGCTGTAGGACAGTATCGCAAGGTCGGCTTTCAGTTCTTTGATGAGGCGAGGAAGTTCTTTCTCCGCGAATATGGGTATTCCTTTCGGGTATCTTGGTCCAGCTAGCTCTGGTGGGTACGTTCTTCCTTCTATTCCGGGGATCTGGGCTGCTGTGAATGCGACTACTTCATGGTCGGGCGAGTTCCGGAAGACCATGTTGAAGTTGTGGAAATCTCTGCCGGCTGCCCCAATAATGATAACTCGTTTCATTCGGACTCGCTTTGTCGGCGGTGCGCCCTGAGCGAGCTATATAACTTGGTTCACCGGGGAGTGAAAGGGGTTTGTCACAGGGACCAGCATCAGAGGTTTCGCGACCAAAGGTCGCTTTTTTGATCGAAGGTTTGGGGGAGGCTCAGGGGGAGTTCTTTAGGTTCGCGTCCCCTCGAACCTCTGATGCTCTGCTTCGCAATCTTCCAGTTAATGGTCGGGCGGTTAGGTACGGGGAAGAGATCTATTTCCAGGTCACAGTGAAGGCGCCGGGTGAGAAGCCTCGTAGCAACATGGAAGTGGGATCAGTGGGCTATTGGCCGCAGGGCGATGCGGTCTGTGTTTTCTACGGGCCGACGAGGCCCTACAGCCCTGTTAATCTCTTGGGCCGCATAACCAGCGGGTTGGAACTCTTCAAGCAGCTGAAGGAGGGTACAGTGATAACGATAAGAAAGGTCTAGGCAGCGGCAGGCTGATAGATTCTAATTCTTGCATTGCCGCCCACGAGCCGCACGAGCCGCCTCTTCTCTAAGTCCTCCAGCAAATCCTTCGCCACACTCAGCCTCAGATTGAATTGCGATGCTATTGAGAATGGGGTAATTGCTCCCATCTTCTGGACCTCAGCTAGGAACTTGGGGTCGGAGGTGTCGGGGCTTTGCAATCCTCTAGGCCTCTTTTCAACAACTGTCTTTCCCTTACCTTTTTTCGATCCGGGTTCATCCTTCTTGTCCGTCTGGTCCTGGGTCTTTTCCATCTGTGCCATGCTTTTCTTCTTAGCGCCGCCCATAATTCGTCACCGCTTCCGTACGATTTTGCTGGATAAATACGTTTTCGGAAAACCGGGGAAACCCTTATTCCTCTTAACCCTCCGAGAGCCCTTGCTGTCGCTTGAAGCTAGTCACCGTTAAGCTTCCGGAGAAACTGATCGACGATGTTGACCAGCTGGTTAAGGCGGGAATCTATCATAGCAGGAGCGATGCTATTAGGGCGGCGGTCCGGGATCTTCTACGACGCGAGCTCTGGCAGCCTGGCCAAGTCTAGTTGTCTAAGACAACGGAAGCTTTTGCGAATTCCTCTGTGACCTTTCCTGGGTTCTTCGCTGTTGTGATTGATCTTCCGATTATGAAATAATCTGTTCCTGCCTTGCGGGAGCGTCTTATTTCTCCGCCCTGTGTCCCAACTCCGGGTGAGAAGATAGGCACGCTCGTCCCGAGTATTTCTTTGGCTCTCCGAACTATGTTGGGCTGGGTTGCGCCTACTATCGCCCCGTCGGCTTTCCACTTGACTGCTCTCTCGGCAAAGATTTCGAACTCGAGTCTGGGTTTTTTGGATCCGGGGTTTGAAAAGACTTTCTGGCCATATCCTTCAGAGGCTCCGGAGTGGCTCATGTAAACGAGCGCTAGAAGCCCCATTCCACGTTCGTGGGCGAGTTGGAAGGTGGTGTCAAGGCCTCCTTTCCATCCCGTGAATGGGTTGATGGTTATGGCATCGAATCCGAGATTGTGATAAACTCGTGTAATCGCCGCGTTTGTCTCGTCGATATCGTTCAGCTTGTCGTCTATTATCGTCGCGAGCCCACTACGGTGTATTTTCCTTAGCAGCTTAGTGGTTCTTTCTGGGCCGATGCTTACGACTGTCTGGCGTCCGAACTTCACCGCGCATATTGACTGGCGGGTTTGTTCAAGTAGATCTGTTGCACGGTCGGTCAGTTCTGTAGGTGCGCCATCGCTGACATCGATGGCGAGAACGATCCGGCTTCTTTTAGAGTGTGAGGATTGTAGGATTCGGTCTTTGAACGGTTTCTGGCTGTTCCGCCTCAATTCGGCCTTGGACCCTTCGGCACCCAGCCCAGCTCTTGGTTAAGGTTTTCCAGAGGCACGCGTTTCGGTGGTGCTTTGAACCCGTAGGATGAGACCGCGTCTAGTGCTCCGGTCTGATCCTTCTCCTCCGCGAGCTTCACCATTCTTATGACATCCGTTAGAATTCCCGCGCACGCTGGTCCGTCTTCGAGCGATATGCGCATGTCGAGGGTGAAGTCTGTTCCTGCGAAGTATTCGCCCTTGATCCAGAAATAGCTTGTCCTGCGATTCTCCATGAAATCCACGAAATCAGAGGACCCTGCGACTATTGGGAACTTGTAAGGTACAGCGGCAGCGACAGCGGCGGTCTTTATTCCCCGCTTGATCTCGTATCTCTTCTTGTCAAGAGCGAGTTGTGATTCTGTTCCGCCGCCTATGTCGAGCTGGTATGTTTCCCCGATCTGTGTTCCCCTGTTCACGAGCAAGGATAAGAGGTTCTTGTGGAGGATGGTTGAGCCAATCTGGTCCATGATGTCATCTCCGACGACCAGGGTTCCTTTTTTCTTGTATTTGGCTTGCCACGCCTAGTTCGAGGCTATCTTTGCTGGCGTAGCATTGATGAATGCTCGGCCCGCTTGCAGTGCCGCTTGGGCATACATATCGCTGGCCTTTGAGGCGCCTGTTGGAGTCAGGTTAACCAGAACATCAGTCTTGGTGTCCTCTAGAACCTTGGCAATGTTAGACGGCTTCGTCTTGCTTGGCCGCACCTTGTCGCCGGCGATCGGGGATATTCCGTCTAGCGGTTGGGCCATCTGGACCTTGACTCCGGTGGGGCGCACTTGAACAATCTTTCTCGTGTTGTTTGGTTCTGCGTAGACTGCTTCTGACAAGTCCTTCCCAACCTTTCTCTCGTCGATGTCAAACGCGGCAACGAACCGTATGTCTGAAACTTTGTACGGTCCAACTTTCTCGTTCATCAGTCCAGTTTTCTTTTGGGCGGCGCGGTAGAATTCTGTTCCTTGGATGAGGCTTGAGGCGCAGTTTCCGATTCCGGCGATGGCGACTCTGATTTCCCTTGGCAAGACGGTATCAGTAGTCTTGAGAGAATGTCTACTGCTGAAAAGTCTTTGGCCCTAGTCTATTTCGGAAAGAGTGGGAAGTCGATGACCTCAATGACCTTCGTGTAAAAGTATTTTGCATCCGTAGCGGCGTTTGTGAATTCAAGTCTCTCGCCGTGTGGTTTTGCTGCCAGATACTTGAGAAACGGTCCGGAAGGTGGGCTCATCGTTGCGGTATAGAAGAAGATTGGGAGAGCGTCGGACTCGTAGTAGTGTTCGAAGGGTATGCAGTTGCCTAGTATGTGTCTATCTCCTCTGCGGAAGTGCCACAGGGGAAAGACGTTGCCATCTCGCATGGAGAGTGTGAGCAGAACCCTCGCCAAGGACTTCGCATCTTGAAGCTCTGTCAGAACGGGATCAGGGGCATCCGGAAAGTCGCCTTCGATGCTCTTTGTGAAGGCGTCTGGCAGGTTTTTCACGTTGATTAGCGAGGCGTATTTGTATCGGGTATCGTCAGCTTCGTCGGAGAACTGCCATTCTTCGCCTTTGGGTGAGTCGCTCTTGTAGGCGAGGAAGGGTTTGTTCTCGTCAAAATCGGCTTCTGTGTAGGCCAAGATTGGAATGTCTCCGTCCCAGTACATGTATGCGGTGAAGAACGCTAGTATGTTGCTGGATTTGTGTTTGAAGCTCCAGATTATTTGGGATCCTTCTGTTAGGGCCAGTGCTAGGCGCGCGAAATTTTGGATATCTCGTACGTGTACGGGCATTGGGGGCTTGATCGGCTCCATTGTCATTCTAAATCGTCTTCCCGATCTATTCCCGGTATCATTAAGACTTGGCCAGTTATCGGGGTATGTCGGACTTATCTGAATAGGTCCAATTCTTCAGGTCTCAGAAGGTCCTTCCCCGTGCCCTTGCCACGCCTGAATCTGTATCCTCTCACTAGTGCAACTGGGACCTTGTCAGATTTGTTCATTACCAATTCACCTGCTGAGGCGAGTTCGTCTGCGACAGCTATTTCAGTCACATGAAGCGTGTGACGATAAATATCCCTCAATCCCCTGTAGTCGTGGATTGGCTTCATCCCTGAGATTCCTATGGCGAAGTTGACCTGGCCCATCCTCCATGCCCTACCAAACGTGTCGGTTACGATTACCGGCACGGCTTTTCCCGTAAGCTTCCTGATAGTCTTGCCAATTCGGTCGGCGGAGGCGTCAGGATCCAACGGTAACAGTGTAACGATGTCCTTCCCTCTTGCGACGTTCGAGGCGTCGACCCCGGCGTTCGCGCAAATGAATCCGTGCCTTGTTTCAGTGATCAAATGTCCCGCTTTCATCCTAATGATCTTTCGGGTCTCTCGAAGGATAATCTCGACTTGACGCGGGTCCTTTCCTGCTTCTTTGGCGATAAAGGATGCGAACGGTGAAGGCGTCACCTTAGTCAGGTTAACGACTCGGCCTTCCGCTTTTGACACAACTTTCTGAGAAACTACTGTGACATCACCGTCTTGAAATTCCTCTCCCTGATCCTTCAGCCTGGAAACAATTATCTCGCCTAGATCGTTCCCCGACTCAATATCTGGAATCCCTTTGACGGGAATTATCGTAAGCAAAAAGATCCTAAGCTCCGGAAAAGAAAGATGTCAGCTTCTTCGCGCCGGTGAGCTCTTCGTAGTCGAGGCCTACTGCGTCTAGAACCTGCTCAAACGTGGATCGGAAGTACTCCATGTACTTCTCAACGTCGATTTCATGGATTTTGGCTTGCGACATTGGCTTCACTCCCTTTCCACCTCGTACCTTGACAAAACGAACCAGATCCCCTGCACCCACTTCTGTTTCTAGATCATCTTTCGGCAGCGCTTCTCGCTTATCCACGTTTGAATCGACATAGTGGGACAGCTCCGACCCTTGTTCGGTGGGTTTCCCTCGAGAAAGGAGCCTAGCTGCCTTGACATGTTGTGGAGTTGTCTTCGTGTAGCTAGCGATCGACTTTCCAATTACTATACTAAAGGCCAACTCGTCTAGTGTGAAATCCATGTTGCGGAGTTTCGCATACGTTGACGTGACTAGATTCAGTATCCTCATCCGGGCCTCCTCGAAGTCCGTTTGGGTTTTCACCTCGCCCAAAATCTCGATGAGCTGCACAAAGGTTGATTTAAGAAATTCTGGTATGTGCCTCTTCTTGCCTGTAAGTCCCTTGATGTCGACCCGATTATCGGGGTGAACTCCAAGGTAATTCTTCTTTCTGTTGCTCAGGGCCACGTACCTGTACGTCTTGTCGACTTCAAGTTCCATGCCCAGGGCTTTCTTTGACCATTGAATTAGGGCGTCCAGCTTTGCTTGACCAGGGAAACCCAAGAAAATCGAGTCGGTGTCTCCGTAGAATACTTCGATTCCAAGTTTCTGAGCTTCGTCAATTGTCTGACTTATCGCGTATCTTCCTATCGCCGCGGTTGACTCTGCTAGTGGAGGGCAATACAGGGCGAACCGATCTGACCCAAAGACGCCATAACTTGCGTTCAATACAACTTTCAAGGCATTCTGTACAACTTGATACCAACTTGCCATATCCGGAGAGAGCGTTCGCTCTTTCGAAAGTGGCTTGTACCATTTGATCCTGATATCGCGCAATGATCCGACTAATTCGCTCTCCATTGCCTTCTTGTGCGTGCAGACCCAATGTTTGGTGTCGGGAATCTTGTTCGTCTTACAATCGAGATGGCTACAAAGAATTGTCTCATAGCCTAGGTTCCATGTCTTAATGATGGAAGGATAGAGCGATGCGAAATCTAGCACAGCCACTGAAAAGTGTACCCCTGGAACGGGTTCGATGACCATGCCGCCCTTGTACTTTTTGCCCTTGATTATTGCGGTGGTTTCAGTCTCGCCTTTGGCTTGTTTTATCTCATCAGCTCGAGGAATCAGGTACTTCCTTTCTCGGTGCTCTTTGTACATCATGCTTTTGATCCAACCAGACACCCCTTGTCGGGACATGTCCTCCATGGGAAGTACGCTTATGCGCGAAAGTGCATTGATCAATTTCATCACAATTTCACCATCGAAAAGTGTGAGTTCCATGACCAGCTCCGAATCCCGGAAGCAATAGGAGGCGAGTTCGTTGTAACTAAGATTCGAGATCGATGCTGATGTCTCTAGCTTTCCTTCTCCGAGAAGTGAGTCAGCGATCGCGTCAAGAGTCACTTCCCGGTACTTATTGCCAAAGGCGTAAACTTGGACTGACCTGTTGAAGAAGAATCGGTAGAGATCCAAATGAATTCCGTATTTCACACTGGCAGCGTCTCTACCAAGCTCTATGGGAACTTGATCTCTAAGAAATCCCAACTCAGGCTTCAAGGCGCGGTGATAGAGATACCTTAGATCGAAGTCATCTCCGTTGAAGGTGAATACAAATGGATAGTCCATCAACGTTTCAAATATTGCAGCAAGAAGATCGTATTCTCTGTCAAAGTATACAACGTCCAGTCCTTGGACTTGATTGGATGATCCATCAGCTACGCCGGGCCTTCGCAGAAGGAGGACCCGTCGTGCATTGTCCGAACCGCAGAAGCTTGCAGCTACGACTTTGTAGTCGGCCGTTTCGGGATCAGGTACTCTAGTCTCAATTGGAGAGAACACCTCAATGTCGAGCGCCACTCTTCTATAGTTCGGAACGGGCGATTCAAGAAGACGCAGCCATCGTACCATAAGTCGACTATATTCAGCATCATCTTCGGGCAGAATTTCCTTAGCACTCTCTGGAATTGAGGTCTGCCCGGACGCGTTCAGTTGACCGTTGCCAATCGAGTAAATCATTCCAGGTTCGAGATGGCGATCGTAAATGTAGTTCTCAATATATCGAATATCAGCTTCCCATGCGCGAGTCTTTTCCCTTATGCTGTCCTCTTTGCCTCCGATAGACAATGGGTCTTCAGCATGAATGAGAGTTACAGGAATCTCGGCAGCATTGAGCGCGTCGTACCGACGAGAAGTCTCAAACCTGAGGAAGCCGGGATGGTTTACAATTTTCTTCTCTCTCTGGAGTGACTCTACGGAGTCCTTCGAGATGCAGTAGGGTGTGTGGCCAGTGTTATCGTACCAGAAGCGTATCTTTTCGGTTTCAGGATCATAGAGTTTGAGGAATACTGCTCTTCTCTCGCCGTCGTATCCAGCTCCGACAAAATATGACTGAGCCATGTCGTTTGGTGTCTCGGGCTTGAACTCGAGCTGCGTCTTCGCCAGAGCCTTGGGCTTCGGAGTCGCCGGCTCAGGCTTTGTTAGATAGTGGTCGAGGCTGGACATCATATGGGGCCAAGCCGAAAGGCCTTATCGGTAAAAAGGTTCCCCGAAAGGATACAAGAAATGCTCGACTCGAAACTGGTGGACAGGCTCAGACTAGCCCGCGAAGCTTTGCTGCTTGTGTCACAGGGAAAGAGTGAACGATCTGCGGTGTCAAGAATCGCATCTTCTGATCCTCAACTCCGACACGAGAAATCTTCCGCGCTCGCACTGGTCATTGATACGGTTACGAAACTTGACCTGCTGGACAGAACAGTCCAGACAACGTTTCCAGGCTCTCAATTTGACAAGAGGAGCCTCGCACTCTTCCGCCTCGCGGCCCACATGATTTTCGCAGACAATACTAATTCAAAGGCTGATGTGATTCGGGCCTTGAGAAAAATATCATCTGGGCTCGAAAGTCCAAGGCTCGAACATCTACTGGGGCATCTAGTCGCAAGTGGGCCTCCCAACGCTTCGAGTGGTATGAGCGAGACGGAGCGGGTCGGCCTTCTTACCCACAATCCGCCATGGTGGGTCTCGTATTGCTTCTATCATTTCGGAAGGGTGACTGGTCTCAAGATTCTTTCCTCTCCCGCACGTCCTCGATATGTTCGGGTCAATCCCCTGCGAAATCGTGGACGCATCAGACTCCCCCTTGAACTCAGAAAAAACTCTGGCCAGCTCGTTGAGGCTGATTCTGGTATTCATCTACTGACGGGGTCACCTTCGATCCTGGCGAAGTATTTCGAGAAAGGACTCTTCCAAGTTCAGGACTTTGCCTCTTTTCTAGCGGTTAAGGCTGCAGATCCTGCTCCAGGCGACGACGTCCTGGATCTTTGTGCTGCACCCGGCGGCAAGACTGCGACCCTGGCTCAGTTGATGAAGAATCGGGGACGAATCATCTCTGTCGACTATTCAAGGAATAGAATGGCCTCTTGGAGGTCAGAAACGGAGAGACTCGGAGTAAAGATAGCCTCGCCTCTAATCGGAGATGCCTCAAATCTGGGACTCAACTCGGATTTTGATCTCGTCATTGTTGACCCACCCTGCACAGGAACAGGAATTCTAGACAGAAACCCCCGGATGAAATGGCACCTTTCTCCTAAGCTCGTTCAGAAGTTCTCCCTCCTGCAATCCAGAATGCTTGAAGAGTCTTCCCAATACGTTCGGCCAGGCGGACGAGTCCTCTACTGCACTTGCAGTCTGACGCTTGAAGAAAATGAACTTGTGTTGTCGAAGTTTCTCTCTGCACACGTTGATTTCGAGGCACGTCCAATCTTGGAAGATTTTGGCTCACCTGGTCTCCAGGGCCAAAATAATTGTCGACGGTTCTATCCTCATCGAGACAGAACTGCCGGTTATTTCATTGCTAGACTCGAACGTACCCAATCGTAGGGCTGGGTACGCGGCCAGATTTTCAGGGGACTTAGGAGAGAGCTGCCGACAGGTTGTCTAGGAGCCGTAGAGTTTGCTTCGGCCCACGAGGTCAGTAATGATCGGCATCAGATCAAGCCCGCGTATCCTTCCAAGGTTTCCCCGTGCGGCTGAGGCCTCGCTGAGCTTGAGAACTCTGCTTGCAGGGACGTCTGGACCGCCGATTATGACTGGGACTGGGTCGCCGGTATGCGCCCCATAGCCTACGGGGGTAGCGTGATCCGCTGTTAATGCGACATAATTGAGCCCTATGTCGACTTCATCGATGATGTGGCCTACGAGCCCATCGACCTCTTCCAGAGTTCTGACTTTGCCTTTGAAATCGCCATCATGGCCTGCGATGTCGGGCGCTTTTACGTGGACGAGAACGAAGTTCTTGTCCTTGCTTCCTTCGATGACTGCCTTGGCCTTTGCTTCGTAGTCTGTCTTGATCCCGCCACTTGCGCCCTTGACGTCCATGACCTCCATTCCGGCGGCCATTGCTATTCCTTGCACCATTGGTGTTCCGGAGATGCAACATCCTCGGAGGTCGAACATGGACTTGAAGCTTGGAAGATTGGGAATAGTTCCAGCCCCTCTTGTCAGAACAATGTTCGCGGCCCTTTCACCATCGTTGGCCCGTTTTTGATTCAATGGATGTTCTCGCAATGCCTCATGTGATCTCTTGACGAATTCATTGATGGCGGCAGATGTTCGTTTCGCTTCTTCGCTGCCATCTAGTGCCCTCGAGATCGCGATCTTCGCGCCTTCTTCTTTCGGATCTACATCGGAGATCATTCTTGAGAGCTTTTCACCCCGCAATACAAGGACCGCTCTGTGATCAACTGTGGCCTTGAAAATTGTCTTGATCCCTGGTACGCTGTCAATCTTGATCGCATCAACCACCTTGGCGAGTTTTGAGGTTCCCTTTCTGATTCGTCCAGCGCGTCTGTCTTCGACGCGGAAATCATCATCAACGGTGGCAAAGTTGCATCGAAACGCCACATCCCCGGGGCGAAGCTCGATTCCAGCACCGAGAGCCTCCAAGGCTCCTCTCCCCGTGTAATACTTGGCGGGGTCATATCCGAGTAGGGCTAGGTTTGCAACATCGCTTCCGGCGCGTATACCGGGAGATATAGGGTCAAGCTGACCGACTAGGCCTCCTTTGGCCAGTCTGTCCATGTTAGGAGTGTTTGCGAATTCTAGAGGCGTCTTGTAGTCATGATCAATTAGCGGCCTGTCAGCCATTCCGTCGACGATTAGCAATACAGCTCTCTTGTCTGCCAATGGTTGAACTACCGGCGACCGTTTTACGGTAATACAGTTAAAACAGTTTGCTTTAGCCGCGATTGTTAGCACATTTGATGTGGACTCATATCTATAGCCCGAAGTCGCCGACTCTAGGGTCTGACTGCAAAGGTATCATGAGAACGGAGGGATAAGATCTGGACCAGTGCGCTGTCTGTGGAATGAAAATTGTAGACGCCACTACGAGCTTTTGTGGCAATCATTCGGAGGCGTATCGTAAAGTCAATGACGCATACTCGCTCTGGTACGCTGCCTACGGCAGCTTGACAACCGACGCTTTTCTCAAGCGTCTACTCGCATTGCCTGAAACCGGTGACCGTGCCAGAGAGATGGCTCAGTTCCTGTCTCGTAATCCTGAGAGATGGAAATAGATGAGGACACTGATCGTTTGCGAGAAGCCCGATGCGGCTCTACGTGTCGCTCGGGCTCTCGACGACGAAAATCTCCCCCGAAAATTGGAGTCTCAGGGTGTTCCTTATTTCGAGTGTCATACTAAAACCGGGCCGCTCATAGTCTGCTCAGCCCTCGGACATCTATATAGTGTCGATTCGAAAGGTCGATCAAGTAGAAGTTCCTATCCTATCTGGGATTATCACTGGGCGCCAAAATATCTGGTAGACAAGGCTTCAACGAGGCTAGCTCGATGGGTACGTGTCATAGGATCCCTTGCGAGAAACATGGATCGTTACATCAACGCCTGCGACTACGACATTGAAGGGTCTGTAATCGGTCATACAATTCTGCAGTACGCATGTGACGGCGCCGCCGTCAAGGCGCTTAGAATGAAATTCAGTACTATGACCGAGCGCGAGCTTCGATTCGCGTTTCAAAAGCTTGACCTAAAGGCCGAACTTCCCACTGTAGACGCGGGAAAGTGCAGGCATGAACTAGACTGGCTCTACGGGATCAATCTGTCACGATTGCTTACGGAGTCGGCGCTGAAGCAAGGGAGAGGCTATGCCACACTTAGCACAGGAAGAGTGCAGGGACCTACTTTGGGCTTCGTTGTCGCAAGGGAGGAAGAGATCTCCTGTTTCGTCCCTGTTCCATTCTGGACAATAGAAGCCCGGATCGTTCACGACGGCAAGACCTTCGCACTAGAGTACGAAAGGGACAAGGTTGCTTCTCGGTCTGAGGCCCAGATGGTCTGCAACGAGTGTCGAGACGTTCTTCTTGAAGTCACAGGCATAGAATCGCGTGACATCCAGCAACAAGCCCCTTACCCATTTGACTTGTCTACTCTTCAATCAGCGTCCTATCTACAATTTGGCTTCTCCCCGGCGAGGACGCTTGCCTTGGCTGAGAGATTGTACCTCGACGCGCTGATCTCTTACCCGAGGACATCTAGCCAGAAACTCCCCCTTGATATCGGGTATGCTGAAATCTTGCGGGGAATCGGGTCTCATCCCGAATATCGATCTTTGGTCACAAAGCTAATGACCAGAGGCGATCTTCGTCCGAACAATGGCCCCAAGGATGACCCCGCTCATCCCGCAATCTTCCCTACAGGCGAATCTGCGAAAAAGCCCCTGTTCGGCGGAGAGGCCAAATTATACGATCTCATTTCGCGACGATTCATGGCCACCTTCGCAGACTCCAGCCTCAAAACCAGTTCCAGAATAATTTTCAACTACAACAACTACAGATTCTTTCTCTCAGGTTCCCGAATCGTCAGACTTGGTTGGATTGAGTTCTACCGGCCATATATGTTTGATGAATCACGATCTCTGCCTGACTTGAAAATCGGCGACAGAGCAAAGGCTCAGGATGTGAAATCCGTCGAGAAGTTCACGCAACCGCCTCACCGCTACAATCCCAGTAGTTTACTAAAGAAAATGGAAGAGACGAATATCGGGACAAAAGCCACTCGAGCCGGCATCATTGATCTACTCTACACACGCGGGTACGTCAGGGACGAGAGAATGAAGGCGAGCGAACTCGCCAACAAGGTGACTGGTGTTCTCTCGGCGTACTGCCCCTTGATCATCGATCCATCCTTCACGGCGAACCTCGAGAACTTAATGCAAGCCATCCAGAACGGAACATCGTCTAGACGACTCGTATTGGTAGAAGCACTTGAGCATCTTCGATCAATCATGCTTTCTTTGGCAGAAAACGAAGAGAGGATTGGTTCTCAGCTCTCCGAGGTCATTGTAGCACAGAGGCTAGCTGATGTTACCCTCGATACGCCCTGTCCGAAATGCGGGCTGAAACTTGCGGTCGTTCGCAACCGCGGGACCGGCAAGAGATTCATCGGTTGCAACGGAAAATGGCAAACCGGATGCAGTTTTACGCTTCCACTGCCTCAATTCGGCCATCTCACGCTTCTGTCCCGTCAATGCAATACCTGCGGCTTCCAAATGATTCAAGCAAGATCTAAAGGACGCCGACCGCTGGTCTCCTGTCCGAGTTGCTACGTAGCAAGAGCTGGAGATACGAGATCCTCGCCCAAGCGAATGGAGGCTCCCTCACGAATCGCGAGCGAAGCTCCGCCGGCTACTTGAAGCTCCTTCTCTTATCAAGAACGAGCAGAAAGGTCAAGGATGCAAAGAACATCAGAATTGCAAGTGACACGATGTAAGCCAGAGCGCTGCTACTCGAGGCAACACCAGGGTATTGCAGGGCGGCCATCAGCGCGAACGCAGGGGCGACTATCTGAAGGGGAAAGAGGGCAAGCCCGACCCAGAGACCCCATCTCGTCACTCTCATAATTCCGACCGAGCCTACTATCGACAAGGCTCCAATGATGTACAAAGGGTACAACGACGTATCTTGCACCACGAACGGATAGATCAGATAGTATAGGCCGGAAGCGGCGTAGAAGAACGAGGAGAAGGAGAGACCAACGGGGCGTATCACTCCTGCGCTAATTGCCTCCTCTTTCGACTCTTGCTTTACTTCCTGCTTAGGCATCGTATTGATCGAACGGTCGGTTCTGCACCTTACCCAATAAGCTTTACAATGGCTGTCCTTGACAGTACCGAATGGATTTGAGCCGAGCAAAATTATACCTGTCACCTCGGGTACCATTCACAGGAATATCCTCACCATATGACAAGTCTCACTTCGTCTTCTTTGGAGTTCCGTACGACAAGACCAGCACCTACAAGGCCGGCTCAAGATTTGCTCCTGGAACACTCCGAGATGTTTCCGCCAACATGGAACTCTACAGCGTTAGATCTGGCGTGGACTTGGAGAGGGTCGCAGTTCACGACTGGGGAGATGTTGATATCGTTGAGGACCTTGGTCAGACTCTAGATAGAGTCAAGTCCGTTTGTTCGGAGGTTGTAGAGTCAAAGAAGATTCCGATAATGGTAGGCGGAGAACACTCCATTACCAAAGCAGCGGCCGATGCCCTACCGAAGGACACAGGACTCGTGAGCTTTGACGCTCATCTTGACCTCCGAGACGAATTTCTGGGAGAAAAACTCTCCCATGCCACCTTTATGCGCAGGGTCAGCGAGCAAATTGGCCCCGATCACATTATGGAAGTCGGAATACGAGCCTTCTCCAAGCCGGAGCTAGATTTCACAAAGAAATCCGGAGTCACGATGATTACTCCACAGGACCTGAGGAGCGCGGGGATTTCAAAGACAGCTCAAAGAATCCGAGAATTCCTGTCCAAGTTCTCGCACACCTATGTGACAGTGGATATCGATGTGCTGGATCCAGCATTTGCCCCAGGCGTCGGGAACCCCGAACCGGACGGGCTATCAACAGACGAGCTTCTGACTCTAGTTGATTCAGCAATGGAAAAGAACACGGTCGGATTCGACCTGGTCGAAGTATCTCCCCAACTGGACACGGGGCAAACAGCCGCGGTTGGTGTAAAGGTCATATTCGAGGCAGTTGCCGCTTTGTCGGCGCGGAGGGATAAGACGTGAAACTGAATAACTACATCACATCATCCACCGCTCGAGTCAAAAGCGACAAGAACGTACCAAGAGCAAAGTTTGAAACGCTCAAAGCCATCGCTGAAAAAAAACTCCACGAAGCACCAGCTGTACGTTCAAAGGCCAACCTCAACGGCGTTACCGTAGAGTTCTACGGCAACAGCAAGCACCAGAAAGATTTTTGGAAGCTAAATTGGAAGGAGGCACCCGATTCCTCCCACCCCGATGCAAGAATATACTCGGCGTACGGAGTCGAGGGGCATGAACCGACTGCCTACTATTGCCCGGAGACCCACGAGTCAGTATTCTTCAACACAGAATACTACGGGCAATGCAAGAGCTGGGCCTTGGGCATGGCCGCCGCAATCATGGAGGAGAAGAGAAACACTCACTCCATACACGGTGCTTGCGTCGACGTTTCCGGCAAAGGAGTCATCATCGTCGCCCCAACCGGGACAGGCAAGACAACACAGGCCTTCAAGCTGATGGAGCTCCCCGGAGGCAGAATCGTTGGAGATGATTGGGTCTACATTGACCATAACGAAGGAGAGCAACTCGGACACTTGGTGGGAAGACAGCCTGAGAAGAGCCTCTACATGAGGACGGAGACACAAATGAGCAAACCGTGGCTGCGAAAAATTTTCGACGAAAGCAAGTGCGAGAACATCACTATGACAAAAGAGAGTTGCGAATTCACCCAAGGCCCTACAGGTTGCGAGCTAACACATGGCAAGTGCGTGTTCGACGAGGGACTGCACTGGTGCTACTACGCTTTCGGAAACAGTAGAGCACTGGTTCCTCGAGAAAAAGTGTTTGGGCCCGGAAAGATCACTGATCAGGCAAGGATTAGGCTACTCGTTCTCTTGCGGAGAGACGACAAAAGCCCTCCCGAAGTGCACTTGGACGCTGACGAGGCAATCAAGATCCTGAGGAAGGGAGAGTACATGGTACGCCCTGGCGCCGGTCCCAAAGAGATGTGGGGAAAGCTTGCCGGCGAACCATGGTACAACCCCTATCTCCTACTATTGGACCACGCTCGCCAAGAACAGTTCTTCCGGCGAATGATTTCCAAATTCCACGTCAAATGTCTACTGCTGAACACAGGGGTCGACAGCATAGACGACACTCACAAGCGGATTATCTCCACTCTCGAAGATACTTAGAACAAGCGTTTTTCCAGAAAATGTTAAGACATCTAGCTACAAGTCCTGACTCATGCCCACGAAACCTTTGAGCGCTGCGGCAAAGAAACGCAAAGCCTACTATTACTACGCTGGAAAAGAGACCAAAGCAAAGAGTGTAGCAAAGAAGAAAGCAAAGAAATCTCCGAAGAAGAGGAAAAAGTCAACCCGTAAGCCGAGAAAGAAATAGACGGCCTAACTCCTGGTGAATCCAGGAAGACAGTAGGGGTCGGTCACGGCGTCGAAAGAGTGGACTTTAGCTCTATCCAAGGGTCTGGCCACGCGACTCACTAATCCGTTGAGGGAGTGCGGGAGCCTGATTAGTCTCATCGCCCCACCCGTGACCCACTCATCCATGAGGTATCCTCTATGAGCAAGAGATCTGGTCAATTTGAGGCGTCGCTTCGGAGTCCAGAAGAATGCGTCCTCGTCGAGAACGTGCACGTGGAAACCTCTTCCCGAATAGACTATCCGGAGTTCCCCAAAAGAATGGGACAACTCGTCCACTAAGCCGAGCGCCTGCTCTTGGGCCAGCTGGAGTTCTAATCTACAAAACGACAATCCTTGCCGCCTATTCATTTTCTCTTCAAGAGTGCCGTGGATCGGACATTCGAAATTCTCCGGATCAATGTCAAAAGCTAGTTGTTGGCCGAACGACTTACCAAGTTGTTCAATCTTGTCTGGGCCGCGTCTGGCTTCGTCCCAGTTCTGGTATACGTTCCTGTCGTAGTATACGGATTCGGGCTTGAATTCTACGCAATATCGTCGGAGATCTTGCAATGTATCGTACTCGTCAATGAGAATCGTTCGGTCCCAATTCGCACGATATCTGGTTGAAAAGATCTTGGTGTGTCGTCCAATCACTGCCGCGAATACGATTGGCTTTGTCCAACCTCGAAACCATTCCCGAATGAGATTCGTTTGGAACTCTCGCTTGTAGAATTCATATCTCTCTTGGAGTGATGCTGGACGCATTTGGTCTGGGAATTTGTATCGCGATCTCAAGCTAGGTTGCTTCTGTAGTGAGCTTCTCGGAAACCTTCTTCAGCTGAGCCTGGTACATCTCAACCACTTCATCAGTGGTCGTGCAGTCTTCAGGTGACTTGTCCTCCCGATACTTCCCGGTAAACCGTGGAAATCTCACGGCCAGACCAGCACCCTGTCTGATACTGTTCATTCCACATGTGTGTATTGGACTCAGGGTGATTTCTGCTCCAACTATCTCGAGGACAAGTCCTGGAATGAACCATACGTCCGGTTCAATCTTAGAATCGATCCTCGGATGTCGATGATCAATTTGGTGTTTCTCAAGCAGCTTGGGCAGTTTGTTCAAGTCTTCATCAGTAAATCCTGAGCCACACTTGCAGACGGTTCTGAACATGTCCTCGCTCTTGTCATAAGCTGCAAGAAGCAAGGCACCATAAGTTCCTCCACGTCGTCCTCTACCCGCGAACGCCCCCACCGCCGTGAGATCCACGCTGTCTTGCATTTCCGACTTGTATTCACGCTTGTACTTGATCCAGGTCCATCCCCTCGCTCCGGCTTTGTAGGTTGAGTCGGGACCGATCGACTTGATCATCAAGCCTTCACATCCGTCTGCTACCGCTTGCTCCATGAAGTCATCGAGTTGCTTGGGATCATTGCAAATTTTCTGCCGTGAGAGCTCGGTTCTTCCATTCTTCGGGATAAGCTCTCGAAGCCGTTCGCGTCTCTCAAGATAGCGACGATCTGTATAGTCAGTCATGTCGGCGTATAGGAGATCAAAAGGGAAGAAAGCCACGGGTATCTCCTCGATCGTTTTGTCAAGGTCATATTTTCTCCCTCGACGTTGCGAGATCAACTGGAACGGTAGAAGTTCACCGGTAGACGAGTCAACTGGGACAGCTTCTCCTTCAAGGATTACTCCCTTTGCCTCTATGTTATTCTTCAGCAGTCGTTGAACATCTGGGAATTGGTGGGTGATGTTCTCAAGGCGTCGGGAAAAGAATGTGACTTCCTCAGCGGAGATATGTGCTTGGATTCTTAATCCATCGTACTTGTACTCCGCCGCACACTCGCCATCCATCTTCGCCATGATCGCCTGCGCGTCGGAAAGCCGTTCGGCGAGCATTGGCCGGATTGGCCTTCCGACCGTAACTTTGAGTGATTCAATTGCTGTGATACCTCCCGTGGCGAGAGTTCTAGCGACGTAGCCGAGGTCTGAGGATCGATTGTAAGCACGCTCTAGAAGAGGCCTTGAATCTTTTCCCCCTCCTAGGGAAATCGCTAGCGCGTCGAGAATGGTCATGTCAGCTACTCCAAGCCGTAGGCGGCCGAGAGCCATTCGGGTGAGATACTTGGCTTCACTGGAAGAAGCTTTTCCCAGGAGGCCAGTCATATGCCTGAGCTTGGAGTCGACAGAGCCCTTGCCTGCCTCGTGTGCTATCATATCGAAGATTTTGTAGACTTCTTCCACGGTAAGGGCGTTTGTTTGAAAGGACGCTTGGGGTTTCTCTTTGAGGAGTCCCTCGGCAACTGTTCCTAGATCGCCTACCTTCTTGTAGATTGTCGTAACCTTTGCCTCCGTTTGTCCAGTTACTTTTGCGAGAACACGGAAGAGCAGCTTCTCTGCGACTCCGAGTTCAATCCCTAGAAAATCTGGATACAGCTTTCCTTGCGTCAGGTATACCACTTTATCGAGAATTGCACGTGGGGTATCTTGAATGAGTTCGACTAGAAAACTGGTTATCTCAAGCCTTTTCGTGGTCGCCTCGATCTTCGCGTACGTCTCGACAATCCGCGAATAGAGCATAGTGCAGAAACAGCTCGATGGTGATGAAGATTGGAGTCTCTTAATTTCTTACTTGTGTTCCAGCAGAGCCCTTGATGGCTCCTCCCAGGTCTCCGAGGTTGGCTATCACCGCTCTCTTTCCGCCGTTTCGGAGAAATCTTATTGCAGCCTCCACCTTCGGTCCCATGCTTCCTTTGGCGAAATATCCCTTTTGGGCATAGGTCTCAAGCTCACTTGGACTGATGTTCGAAAGTAATCGCTGGTCCGTTTTTCCGTAATCAAGGTAGACGCCGTCAACGTCGGTGAGTATGACAAGGCTCTCTGCATGAATCGATGTGGCCAGTCTTTCAGCAGCTAAGTCCTTGTCGATTACGGCTTCTACCCCTTGGAGGCGGGTCCTTTGTCTTATGACCGGTATCCCTCCTCCTCCGCAAGCAATGACCACCGACTCGTTCTCAACGAGAACTCGGATAGCCTCACCCTCCACAACTTCTTTAGGGTCAGGTGATGGGACGAATCTTCTATATCCTCTGCCAGAGTCTTCCTCTACGACGAGGTCGCTTCTATCTCTCAGCAATGTGTCTCTCTGCTCCTTCGTGTAGAATGGACCGATTGGTTTTGATGGGTGTTTGAACGCAGGATCGCTCTCGTCCACGATAACTTGGGTGATAATCGTTGCAACTGCTCTCTTCGATCCACGCCTAGCCAACTCGTCTCGAAGGGATTGCTGAATGATGTAGCCCAGGAAGCCTTGAGTTTCTGCACCACAAGCATGAAGTGGCAAAGGCGGTACCTTTGTCTGGCCCATCTCGTGCCTGATGACAGTTGCCCCAATCTGGGGACCGTTACCGTGGACGATGACAATTCTGAATCCGTCGTTAACAAGAGTCGCTATTTGGGTCGTGGTCGATTTTACGTTTTCGTATTGCTCTTCAAACGTTCCCTTTTGGTTACGCTGAAGGATTGCGTTCCCGCCGAGGGCAAGAACTGTTATCGGAGTCCTACTCACCAAGTCGTTTCGCTTCTTCGAAGGATGCGCGGGGAATGCTGGGTTCCTTTTGTCTCTAGCGTCCCCTTTCTGAAGTCATGTCGGTCATGTAGGGTAGTTGATCCGTGCTTGTTTGGGCTAGGTTTGATCTCGCGCCGGAGGAAGTTGACGCGCTTAAAGGACAGTCGTGAAGTCTGAGAGGTTTGCAAAGATACGGAACTGGGTCGTGAAGTCATGTCGGTCATGTAGGGTAGTTGATCCGTGCTTGTTTGGGCTAGGTTTGATCTCGCGCCGGAGGAAGTTGACGCGCTTAAAGGACAGTCGTGAAGTCTGAGAGGTTTGCAAAGACACGGAACTGGGTCGAGCGAGCAACACTTGATTGCAAAGATTCGGCTGAAAGAAGGGAATCGCTGACATGGTCGAGCTCTCGCACAACGACGCTCGGAGCGTGAAGCGGTACTATGTTGCGGGCGAATTCTACGACTGGGTAACCGATCCCAAGGCCCTGGAACGAATATTCCATTGGGGACGATCCACCGTTGCAAAGAGACTGATCCGAAGACTGGGCAGGTCGCAGTTTGCGCTTGATATAGGGTGCGGGACAGGGCTGATCACGAGATTCATCGAGTCCTCACAGGTTGTAGGTATCGATATTAATCGATGGAACCTTGCGAGGGCAAGTGGCCGGATACCGGACGCCGATTTCGTACAATGCGACGTCGAGCATTTACCCTTCCGAAATGGTCTTGCAGATTTTGCAATCTGCACCGAAGTAGTCGAACACCTCTATTTCCCTTCTCGGGCCCTAGGGGAAATTGCCAGGGTCATGAGGCCCGATGGCACTTTCATCGGCTCAGTTCCGAGTAGCAATCCTCTGTGGAGGTTCCGGAACATTCTAAGCGTGACCCATCCTCAATCTGAACCATTTCACAATAATTTCTCAAAATCTCGTCTGAGAGAATTGCTGTCGAGATTCTTCGGGGAAACGGATCTCTTCTACGAGAATCTTCTGATGAACCTCTTCTTCACGTCCCGAATACCTACGCCCCAGTAGACTCTAGGCTTGAACGCCATAGCTTGCTGGTTGTTAAATAGCAGTGTTGTCTCCCAAGCGCAACAAATACCAATGTATTCATTCCCTGGATGGCGACGAGTGATCTTCGTTGCAGTGCTTG
>VBBR01000192.1 GCA_005881615.1 Candidatus Bathyarchaeota archaeon | reverse complement strand
ATTTCTTCTAACGTTTCCCGAATACTGTTCACGAATTCGTTACGCTTTGATAGCTCCCTCCTGAATGAGATTTCGATTTTGACAGGGTCGGTATTTTCAAGGCGTATTCGTCCTTTTAGCGCCTCTTGCTTGTCGAGCCGAAGGAACATTGTGCCCTTGCTATCAATCCTCGAAGCCAAGCTAGAATAGACCTCGGTCCTGTCCAAGCCGGATAAGCCTCGCCATATGTCGTTGAGGAATATTTCTGCGTGCTGCTCATTTCTTATCATGAATATGGAAGTTGTGATTTCATTACCGTGATGACCTTTAGCTCGGTTCATGATGAACCCTAAAGACGTCTCACCGAGGGAAAGATTTCGTATGGCTTGTGCGACTTTTTCCGGGTCTTCAGTTGCATGCCTAATGGTTGAGATCTTCGCGGAGACCGCCCTTGCAAGCGAATTCATTCGAGTTGACCGATAGGGTCTCGCCTTTGCGTGTTAAAATACCATAACCTTGCGATTTGTCCAAATCATGACAGAAGGGTTTCGTTTCAAACAAGTGCTCGTTGTCAGATTGGATCTGGACATGGGGCGGGGAAAGGCGGCGGTTCAATGTGCACACGCGGCAGTATCAGCTGCAGAGGAGGCGCGCACTCACTTGCATAACTGGTGGAAGTCTTGGATCGAGGAAGGGCAACTCAAGGTAGCGGTCAAAGTGCCAGACCTCGACAGCATATTGGATCTTGAACGTAAGGGTAGGTCCAAAGGTATTCCGGTCCACCTGGTGAAAGACCGGGGACTAACGCAAGTCCCCCCCGGAACGATCACCTGTTTGGGACTCGGCCCAGCTCCGTCTGATGTTGTCGACTCCTTAACCGGGAACTTGGCTCTTCTTTGACCGAAGGCCCTCCGGCAGGTCACCATGTTTCATTGAAACGATCTCGAACCTTCGCTTTGCGTCCATCACGTAATCTGTGAACTCCAAGTCTGCCGTCTCTCGGAACGTAGAGCCTATTCTCTGAAACAGCTTCTTCAAGATCAATCGCTCGATCACTCTGGATGCGCTGCCCAAGGCTTTTCTCAGCCCAGTCGAGAACTCGTCAACCTTGTCAGGGATCTGTTCGCGGTCAAGAGAATAAATTGTTGCAAGATATTGATACACAGCTTGCTTGGGTTCGTTTCCCAGAACGGATAATCCCTCGTCGACGCAATCAAGAAGCACCTGGCTGAAAGGTTGTGCTCTGCTCAATTGGAAACCCTCCCTGGTGGGCCTTGATTCTCGGCTTCGAAGGTTGGTCCCTCACTCTCAAAGCTTGAGTACCCCGTGTTCTGAGTACGAACTACTCTGAAGCCATTCATGTCGTACTTGGCTTGTGATCTGAAAAGGCCTCTTATTCCGTTCAGCGACCTTTCGTCTAAGGCCGTGAAGTTTATCAGCACAAGGATTGAAGCCGACTCTGACTCAGACATCTCCACAACCGACGATAACACACCGTAGCCTTTTTCGAACCCTTGGAACAGAATCAAATCTGTGAATACGTCGAAAACCATCCCGACCAAACGGCCATGGTTCGCTTGCAGTAGCTTATCAACTGCATCCAGAAGCAGGGATGTATCTCTCTCGGGCAAGAGAACGTGCTCTTCAGAGACCTTTGAAGGTGTAGACGTTTTTGTACTGAAAGTAAACATTCGCAGGTTGTGCTGTCCCCTGAACTGTCTGAATGTCGGACTTCCCATGCTGGTGAATATTGCTATTGGTTCCACATTTGCTTGGAATTCCCGAGCAAATTTTTGGATCGTATCTTCGTAGTTGCTCGTCGGATCGTATTCTAGGAGGATTCGGCTTTTTAAAAGTGCCTGGTGCTTGGTGTTGAGCAGCTTGGAAAAACTGTCTTGCTGGAGCGCAAGGTCGCGAACTCGGGCCTTCGGATTTGCTTCACGCAGCGCCTCAAGTGTGCCTGATTGTGCTTCTTCTACGTTCAGAGCCCATATCCGCGGTTTTCGTCTAGGACCGGGAATATTGTCGAGCGACCTTACCTTCGATATTATGAGGTTGCATTGGTCTAGACTCAATTCTCCAAGATCAACTAGTTCTCTCTTGGACCTATGAAATCCAGGAGGAACGGTCAGATCGTTTGATGCGTCGCCTGCTGCAAAATCAATGGATTGAATCGTCATTTGTGCACCCTTTGCGTGCGAGTGATCGGTTGCGGTTCCCTTTAGGATTGCTCTGTAAAAGGGGACTTCTGATTTGATAACATAAAAAACCAATTCTTGCCCGGTCGCGATTCCGTCGTCCACGAACCTTTCAACGAGTCTTTTCCTGTCGGACTCAGTGTTGTACAATACCACCGTGTCTTCTTCTGAGCTCGAGCTGACTGCTTGGAAGATCATCTCGCCTCCGGCGACAATTCTACTCAAGATAGTGGGCTCTCTGAGCGCAAAGGAGACGAGGACGAACAACGCTCCGTCCGCCAAGCTAACGAAACTCTTCACTAAACTCGCGTAAGCTCCTATAAGGGCTTCTTGAAAGAAAGTGATGATGCCGAAGCATGCCCAGCAGATACTGATAAGCCTAATCGAGCTCGAAGCCTTCGGATCCTGTACCCGTCTCGATTGCTTGTAGAAGGAGAATACAGGAAGTGCGATGAATGAGGCCAACAGTAATGAGCCGACCAGTATGTACCAGTCTTGGTAGGAAAAATAGTAGATCGTCTCCCCATTCGTCATTAGATTATTCACAGTGAACGGTTGCCAAATCAGAGCGGCCGTTGCCCAGCCTACGGAGATGACAAGAAACGCGAGGAGAGCTCTGGGCGGCCTCACTAGGAATTTGGTAAGTTCTGTGAATCCTCCTTTTCCCTCGCTCTCCCTCAAGAGATAACTTGCGAAACCGATTGAAATCGCAGTCAAGACGACGAAGATAGTGTCTAGATAGGGGTTGGGAGGTTTGTTAAGAATGTCTGAAGTAGTGGCATCAGAGAGGAACAGAATGAAGCCAACATTTGCCGCAATAATGAAGAAGACCGAGTCTAGAAAGTAGGTTTTCTTGGCGCGTATTGTGAAGACCAAGGCTATACAGGAAGCGCTGAGAGCTAAGAGGTCCAAGATCTGATGGACTAATTTTCATCGCCTCACTCGTCTTTCGCCATGACCTCTTTCGGCGCTTCATCTTTCCTCATCTCGTACACGAGCCTGACAGAGTCTTGATTCTCGTTCAAACTTAGTTGGAAGTGAGAAGACGAGGCTACCCCGAGAAGCCTTGCTATATCCACGGGGATCAACAAGTAAAGGCTGTCTCTGAGCTTGACTGGCTTGACTTTAAGCGGCACGACGAGTCAACTTAGCCACCGCAAAGTGGCCGTTCACCTTGAGATTGGCGTAACCCTACTAGTAGTGACTGGGTTACAATTGCAAGTCGTCTATTGATTCTTCGTTGCCTGATAAGCCGGTCCAGCCAAAATGTTCCTTTAGGAGTTCGGCTGCTTGCTGCGAGTCGCTTGCTTCGATTACGGAGATTCTGTAGAGGGCTGCCAATTTCTTGGCTTTCTCGCCTAGTCTTGGAATCGCCACGAGAATTGTTTGAGTGGGACTTACGTCGAACACCTTTGCGTAAAGAGATGCGATGGGTGTCTCCTCGATTTCTCGCTCGCTCGCAACCACGTCAAGCACTACAAGTTCTAAAGAACCCTTTGTGGCAATCGCGTCAAATCTGTGGAGGGCTCCGGAACGGCCTGCAATCTGACCAGGCATTTCGACTTTGTATTGGAAGTCCTCGAGGGTCGCACCGATTGGCTTCATTACCAGAAAGGTCCGTTTGAATTCTTCTTCGGCATCGGCACTTATGCGGTAGCTGTAGACGTTGACGAACCCCGTGTCTTTGATGGTGAATATGTGCCCGCAGCTTCTACATCTATGAATCGGGCTTGGAAGATCAGACCTCTTGCCGCACTGTGAGCACTGAAACCAGGCTCCCAGCTTCTGGTAGTCTACGCCAGCTTCAATCAATTCCTTGTTGCACTTGGGGCAGTACAGACCGCCTTCGATTAGGAAGTTGTCTACGCTGTCTATGGTCCCACATGCTGTATGTTCAAGGAGAGTCTTTCGTTCTATGTCGATGGAGTTGCAGTTGGGACAAACGTAATCGTTGCTGACGTTTGCGGACAAGCAGCTCGGGCAAACAAGGATCTTTTCATGGAATTTGCGTTTGAATATTCCCACATCCCAAAGCTTCTCGACAAGCTGCTTTGCGGCATTGGTATCACCGTCAACTACTTCTTCCACTTCAGGATACCTGGCGGTTTGACTGAGATCAAAACTGGGCACTAGTTCGACGATTTCTCCTTTGACGAACCGACCTAGAAGAAGTTGAACACCCTGATCCTGGTATAGGGTAATCCTATCTTTGGATGTCATTCCTGTTTGCCCTAGCCCTTCCGAGGTACCTGAGGCTATTCGTAGGCGAGACGCGTTTTGCTGGATATTCGGAAGTTGTATCTTGTTCGAGACGTTGGACGTATCAGAACGCATATGGTTTGCAAGTCGTTTCAACCCGTTTTGAAGGCTAATGGCTGACGGTCCGGGCAATTCGAACGCTAGTTCTAGAACTCCTACCGGGATCCCGGGCCTGGACAAGTTACTCACTGGAGGATTACCCAAGAACAGGATAATTCTGCTCTGCGGGGGGCCTGGGACAGGCAAGACCATAATGTCCTCTCAGTATCTCGTCAATGGGATCTTGGACTACGAGGAGAGTGGCGTCTACGTCAGCTTGGACGAAAATAAGCAACACGTATTCGAGGAAATGCTTGATTTCGGTTGGGACTTCGCGGACCTTGAGAACAATAAGAAGCTGATATTTCTGGAGGCTTCACCGATAAGGTATCTTCCGGCCGAGATAAAGGTTGGAAAATTGACCGTCGGCCGAAAGGAGTTCTCTATGGCAACTCTGATTGAGATGATTAAAACGAGTGTACGCGAGATCGCGGCCAAGAGAATAGTTGTTGATCCTGTAACAACTCTGGTTTTTCAGTACGAAGGGCTGGCTGCCCAACGAAACGCGTTGGTCGAGCTTATGGAGGCGCTGGCCGATACCGGCGCGACGTGTCTGATAACGACTGAACTTCGAAGGCCCGGTTTCGAGAGGAGTATCGATTACGAAGAGTATCTCGCTCACGGGGTTATACTTCTCCAACAATTGCAGGTTGGAAAGTCTCTACTGCGCGTGATTCAGATTGAGAAAATGCGCAAGACTGCTTTGGACAACCAGCCGCGGCCTTACCGAATAACCGATACGGGAATCGAAGTCTTTCCGCGCGAGAGCGTACTGTGATCAGACTAGACTGGCTTCTTCACGCGGGATTCTTCGTAAGGGACTATCAACCCCATTGAAGTGTCTCGGTTATAGGGCGTCCATGTGGTTATGTGTTGGACACCTTTCATTTTCGAGACCCTTATGAAACGTGCTAATCCATCCTTGGTGTCTTCAACTTTCATTTCAATTACCCCATCGACCTTGTCTTGTATTGCTGCGATAATTGCTGGATGAAATGCTTTCCTCGAAAGTGATGTCACACAGCTAGCTCGGTTGCTCCTTACCTTTGCAATCAAAGTGTGTAAAAAGTCGAAGGAGGGTCTTACACCGCTTCTTTGGATGAGAGTAGTAAGGGAGTCCATCGCCAATAGTACATTGGTCGTTTCGCGGGCTTCTGAGAGAGCCTTTGTCATTACGATACTTAGATCGGAGAGACGTTGGGGGTCTTCGCTGTATTGTTCCTGGCTTCTTACACCCACGAGGAACGAATAGCAGTCTATGAATACGAGTTTTCTTCTCCCTTCGACTTCATAGTCTCTTGGGTTGACTCCCATCAGTTTCATGGATTCTCGAATGCTGTCAGGAAAATCATCCAGGGTTGCGTAGACGACGTTTCTGCCTTTTTTCAAGGCCTCCACGACCAACTGGATAAGTAAGGTTGTCTTTCCTGTTGCAGGGTCTCCCATGACTATCACCACAGACGACGAAGGATAGCCATCGGGCAAGAGGGAGTCGATCATCACGACTCCAGTTAG
>VBBR01000044.1 GCA_005881615.1 Candidatus Bathyarchaeota archaeon | reverse complement strand
GACCTGACCAACATAGTTGTTGGCGCGATCGTTGGCAGCGACATCTACATCGCCTCCGCCATAACAGCCGGGCTCATCGGCCCCTTCTCCATCATAATCTGGCTAGTCGCGGGAGCGTTCGCCACTGTCCTGGCAATGATCTTCGCATACTCCGCCTACTACGTACCCAAGGTCGGCGGCAGCTTCGCCTTCGTCAGCACCGCCTTCGACGATTTCTACGGGTTCATCGCGGGCTGGAGCATGTGGATAGCCGAGGTTCTCAGCCTCCCCGTATTCGCGATAACCTTTACCAACTATCTCCAATACTTCATACCCCTCAACTTCCCAGAACAGATACTCGTCAAAGCAGCCTTCCTCTTCGGCCTGACAGCGGTCAACATCTTCGGCGTAAAAGCCGCTGGCCGGGTAAATGACATACTAACCATCCTGAAACTGTTACCCCTACTATTGCTCGTCATCGTCGGCCTCGCCTCGATCGCCTACAACCCCGCATTCTTCACAAACTATAATCCGACCGCGCCACTTGGCCTCGGCAACTTCGGAACAGCCCTAGTCCTCATCTTCTGGGCCTATGTCGGCTTCGAGCTCGGAACACTTCCCGCGGCAGAAGTTAAAGATCCCAAGAAAAACATCCCGAGAGCGATAATGACCGGAATGGCGATAGTCATCTTCTTCTATTTGACAACCAACTTCGTAATCTTCGGAACAGTCAGCAGTCCCAGACTAGCCCAGACAGTCACACCTCTCGTACTAGTGGGCGCGGCACTACTGGGAACCGCGGGCGCAGTTGTGATCAGCGCGGGAGCACTAGTCTCTGTCTCAGGCTCCGACGAATCCGCAATCCTCGGCACAGCACGCCTCGCCTACGCCATGTCGATAGACGGACTCTTTCCCCGAGCCTTCTCCAAGGTCCACCCGAAATTCAAGACCCCCTACGTCGCCCTGATTGTCCAGGGAATCATCGCCCTAGTCCTCTCCTTGTTCTCTGGGCTCGGGCAGCTAATCTCGTTCTCCGTCTTCAACCTCGCCTTCTCTTTCCTCCTCGTATCCCTATCACTAGTAGTCCTGCGGAAGAGCAGCGAGAAAAAGCTCCCCGGACAGAAAGTTCTCCCCTGGCTGGGAGCCGGAATATGCCTCTACCTCCTCTACTCCACAAGCCTCATCGACAAAATAGCCGGGACGATAGTCATACTGATCGGGATCTCACTCTACATCTATTTCAGCCCCAAGACAGTTGTTCACGTCTGAAGAGGCGATCTTCACCAGGAACCTCCAGAGAAAGAACAGATTCCTCGCAAACCTTGTCAGGCTCATTGCCTTAGGTTACAAGAGGCTCCGGGGAAGACGAGCGCATTCTCAGCAGACGAATACCAAATGATCACGGGAGTGTTTGTTATTTGGATGAACTTAAGAGTCCCAAACGTGAGCATATGATCGAACATCACTGGCATTCTCATTTGATCTCGGATCGGGGCTAGTCGTCTCCGCGCTAATCGTTCTGGCAATAGGCTTCCTAGTCGGGGTAGTTCTCAAGAAAACCGTGAAACTCGGCCTCGCCATAATATCCCTAGTCGGCGTTCTGGTCGCAACAGGCTACATCAACCTCAAACTAGACGACAATATGAAAACCACGATCTATAGAGTCTTCTCCTCGCAAGCACCCGCTGTCGCTGGCCAGGCGACCAGCCTCGCAAGCATTCTGCCGATAACCTCCGCCGCCTTCCTCGTCGGCCTAGCCATAGGCATATGGAAAGGCTAGAGATCTAGACGCGTTCGCTGAAGGCGTCTATTCCGCCCTTGGAGTCAAACCGGATATTGAAACTGTACCTCTTACCGTCATACAATGCCGTACACTCGCGTCCTCGATGGTTTCCCGTCATCTTGATCTCATCGATCTTTTTCCATCCTGTTTTTTTCTTGACCTCGTTGATCATGTTCTTGAATTCGATAGCGCAGATGTAGCAGCAGAAGAACATGCGTTGTCCCTGGATCTCTTCCCAGTAGTCGCCCCATGTTGCCTGGCATATCGCGCAGCCTTTCTCAGCCACCTTCAAAACTGCCGGCTCCTTTCCAAGCGCGCCATCAAATACCGATCAAAATAATCGATCGATCTGAGAAACGTGGCCTGAACATCATCCACATTCCCGAAGACTTTCGAGTACTTTTCGACCAGGCCCAACGCCTGTTCCGAATGGCCCACATCCGCCTCATACCCCTCCCGCAAGAACGCCTTCGCCTCTTTCGATATTTCCTCGTTCTTCAGAATCATGGGATCGAAATAGCCGATGCTCGCACCCTCACTCCTAAGCTTCCGATTCGCGATCAGCTCCAAGCCGTGCATCGCCGCCAATCCTTCGACCCAGTGGTCATTCTGGCAGATCATATCCCAGACCCGTATCGCCTCTCGGGTGTCTTCCAAGGGTGCCATCCGGAACGCTTTCTGTCGATCTAGCCCTAGGCTCTCGCCCATCCTCAACAACAACTCATAATGACTAGGCTGACCAGTCCCAACACCACCGTATTCCGTGTTGATATTATCCAGTTCATACAGCACTACCTCCATCTCGTCCGTCCGCGCCATGATGAAGCTGCAGGACCGGACCCATTGACGAAGGAAATGCTGATGCTCAACAACATAACCCAGCAACGTGGCACGGGAAGGATGCTGCAACGCCACCACAAACGGATGCGGACTTTGACCATAAAACTTCTCGATAAAACGCCGCTTAACCCACGACTCTAAGCCACGATCTCCAAGATCAAAGAATCCAGCGAGCAGTTTCGACAACGTCTTTCGATCAGACTTGTTCTTGGTAATGTTCCGGTTCAACCACATCACATGCCCCGCATCACTCCGCCCCGCCTCGGCAACAAAATGGCCTGCAAGATCATCCCAATCATCATGCTTCTGGAAACCCACACCGCAACTAGGACACTTCGTCAGTTATTTCCAACCCTTTAGAATGGGAAATCCTTCGGCAACCGACCGCGAAGCCTCTGATACTCAACCTCTCCCCCGTATTTCACACGAATATCCTCCAGCATTCCTTTCACCTGATCAACCGTCAAACCCCGAGCGTTACCCACCATTTCTAAGGGATGTTCAAAGTCCTCGTGACATGAGGCGTAGCAGTTCCCCATTCCCGTCATGAGTTCCCGCTCCCTAGGAGTCAAAACCATCCCGACCCCTTTCGTCAAGACAACACTGTTGCTCTACTAATAATCTGGCGGTCATAGCCGGCCATCCACGAATAAGCTCCTTGTTCTGGGATCCGAACGCATCGTCCTAACCTGTAGACTTAACACCAGTACCACCCTATAGATACCCAGGTAAAAATCATGCGAGTAACTAGGACCACGGCTGTTATCGTCGCGGCGCTTTTGCTTACGACTGCGTCGACAGTAGCGGGGTTCATGGTTTCGCCGGGCGGGTACCTGGCTCCTCTCGCCAGCCCTCCTCTACAGGGTGCGACTGGTGGAATCATGGGAAGTATCTCAATCGGAAATGTCGCCCCTCTCTGCAGAGTCCCTCCGACCACGGCGCCGGCGCCAGCTTACTACAACCAGATCGAGGTTGTAATAACGCCCTCGCCACCTTCTGATCTTCCTCTAATGGTCCCGGTGAACTGGGTCCTAACAGGTGGGTGCACGGTCCATGGAACCTTCACGATGGGTTTGAACCCTGGAGTATACTCCCTGACCATAACGAGTTGCTATACAGTCTACTCAGACCATTATCTTGGCCTCACTCCTTTCTGCCCCGGCTTACCGAAGACTGCTATCGTTGAGTCGGACGCTTGGACCCAAGTCGATATCTCGATAACAACTGGAATCTACTGATCAAAGCTACCAATGGCGGAAGAGTTGAACCAGACAAAACCGGAACACGCAAAGACCTTCGCCGCGGAAGGAACAGTCTACTGGCTACTAGTCAGCGCGATTCTACTGGTCTACTTGACCTTCGCGGTCGCCGCTGCTGCTGGGACGCTCTACTTTGCGTTCACCCTAGTACTTGGTATCGTTGAAGCAGCTCTCGCGTATGCTTGTTGGACCCTGAAAAAATGGGGATTCCTGGCTTCAACCCTCACCGCCATCGCTGTCTCTGGTCTAGCCTTTGGAATTCTCTACAGCCCGGTTGGCGATCTATTACTTCTCCTCCAACTCCAAATAATATTTTTCGCGTACCGAGCCCATCGACAGCCTAAACAGCTCAGCGCTCAATAGTCGTAGACAACGAGTCAGAGGCCTACATTTCGTGTTATTCCAACGGTTCGAAACGTGTCCTCGCCTGCCAGACTGAGGGTTTCGCTTCGGCTAAGAACTTCCCAGCTCTACTCTACCATGGAAGAGGCGTCGATGAAGATCACAATGAAAGCCGATGGAAAACGCCTCAAACCTTGGAAAATAGCCGACACCGTTTTCCATGCCGAAGAGACCATCAGAGCAGAGCACTTGGAGTTAGTCCGAAAAGCCCACCTTGTGCCAGAGCCCGAACGAAAGAAGCTCAATGGCAGAGACGTTTTCGAACCCGGACAAGTCTTCTTCATGGCAATATCCACGGAGAAGGGCGAAGTGAAGGTTCCTTATGTCCATTGGAGATCTGTAGTTGATTGCGGAGAACACTACCGCTTCCTTAATCCAGACGGCACGCTGGGAGAGCGAGTGACCTCTGCAATTGTGGTAAGAAGAGCGTTCTAGCTAATACAGTCCAGGTATTGGTTGGCACCCGCTATAGACTGCTATCCCTGGATACCACTGGGAAGCCAGATTCGTCATAAAACCAGTATTTTCCGGAATATTCAAGTGCGGCCCCTCCCAATCGACTTATCAACTTAGGGTGGACGCAACCGATGCTGTTAACTCTCCTGTTTGTATCCCTCGCCCTAGGCGCGCCGATGAATGTGGCTCATCAGTCAGCCCCGGTTAATCATCCGTTCAACTATATCGTAACCATACTCATGGAGAACCATGATCTCAGCGAAATCATCGGGAGTTCTTCAGCCCCGTTCATGAACCAGCTCGCCTCCTCCTGGTCCCTAGCAACAGGGTATTCTGCGATCAACCATCCAAGCCTCCCGAATTATCTAGCACTCATCTCCGGCCAAGACTTCGCCTCCTGGAGCACATCCGACTGCCCTCCAGGACCCGGATGCAACGCGGGCAACGCTCCCAACATCGTTGATAGATTGGATTCTAGGGGATTGACGTGGAAAGCGTACATGGAAGACTACCCGTCAAGCTGCACGACACAGTGCTCGCCAGGCGACTGCTACCTGGGAGATGGTGGAATATCAGGCCGATATGCGGCCCGTCATGACCCATTCGTCTACTTCGACGACATTGTCAACAGCTCAGCGCGATGCTCAAGAATTGTTCCAGCCAACTCCAGCGGAGACGTTGCCCCGGACGATCTTTTTCTCGCCGACCTACAATCACCATCCACCTCGTCCAACTTCATGTGGTTGACACCCAACCTCTGCAACGACACGCATGACTGCCCCGTCTCCACCGGCGACACCTACCTCTCCATGTTGGTCCCGAAGATACTAGCCAGCAAACTTTTCACCCACCAGAAAGCAGCACTCTTCATCGCATACGACGAAGGCAACGGAGACCGCCAATACCCCAGCGACCAAGTCTACGCCGTGTGGGCCGGCTCCGTCGCGAAGACCGGCTTCACGTCGTCCAATCAGTACACCCACTATTCATACCTGAGAACAATCGAGATGAATTGGCACCTTCCGCCGCTGACAAACAATGACAAGAGTGCGACTCCAATGCTGGAGTTCTTCATCCATCCCGCGGATCGCAACCATCCAAAGCCCGAACACCTGATAGAGGATCACGAAGACTCGGACGAATAGCTTCTGCATCGGGTTTCTCTGCAGATTTAGAGCATGACGCTTGACCAAGTAGTCCTGAGCGCAAATTCTAGGGTCCGTGCCTGCTGGGTCGCTGTCTTATAGGGAATCTTTGAATTTTTCCTGGGCGACAAGTGTTCTAAGCGATTGAAGACCAAGATTCGCCCGCTTGGTAAGGAGTGTTGGATCGCTCCGCATGGCGAAGATAGATTTCAGTTCTGATGCGAATTTTGGTGAAGAGATCTCTTGGATCGCGGCTTCTATATCCTCTAACAGTTGTTCTTTTGAGCCGCAGGCTGCGCATTTCGCGACAGTCTTCCAGTCCACCCTTTCTGAGAGCATCACAACATCTTCGAAGTCTTGGGTCTCACCTGCGTGCAGCTTCATCGCGACGAGCAGATTTCTCTGGGCGACTCTGGACGGGGTTGAGTCTGTTGCTCCAGTGACTATCGCTTCAACGGAATTCTCGCGGATGAACTTGTAAGTCCAGATTCCCCGGGTTGTTGTGCTGACAACGGTGTCGACGGAGAGCTCGATGGACGCTGTTTCTCCCCCGACCGATTTGGCGTATTCCCTGATCGTCACGCCTATCGGCGGCCGAACCTCACTTCTTCTCAGCTCGTATCCCTCTCGGAGAAGTGTCGCGTCTATTACCGGAACGTTGTCCCGGTTGGTTGCGAGTTCGCAGTCGACGGAGAACCGATGTGGACCGTGGGCATTGACAGCGTATCCTCCGATAACCACAAAACCCTCCGAGGCCTCGGTCAGAACCCTGAGGATCCTGATGATCTCTGTCTCCCGCGCGGTTACGTATCCGGATTGGCTCATCATTTCAATCACGCCCTGCTCTTCTTCGAAACGTCCAGCTTCAACAGCCTCGTTCTTAGGGTCTAGCTCTTCGGTCTAAGTCTGCGGTAGGCTTTGTCGAATACGTCGTAGATTTCCTTCCAGAACATACTGTCCGCAAGCTCCTCCGTCGTCCTCTCGTCAATGCGCCACTTCAATGGATCTTTCAGATACTCGTGTCCCTTTACCGTTGCAACAAACCTCGTCCCTAGCGCCACCAGTTTGTCATCGATCAGCGTCTGAAGCACGTGTTGCATAACCTCCCATCCCGTCTTCCCCGGAATATTCCATCCGGAAACCTTCCCGGAATCCTTGACAAGCTGCGGCATCGTCATTCCCTTCGGGACTTCTTTCAGCCTCGTCAATAGTAGGATGCGTCTGATCTCGAGGCCTGAATCGAGCCTACTCTCCAAGGGGGAACGTCCCCTACCAGTTCAAGGCTACCGGCACATTAACGAGTTGACACGGGACATGCTAGGTGATGAGTTCTTCTAAGAGACCGACTGGCGCGCCCCCAAGTCCCAACAGCTTATCATGGAATTCCTTAGCTGAAGCGGACGGGTGCTCATGAAAGAAGCGTTCCCTAGCCTTCTTGATGTACAGCTTCCCAAGCGTGTACCCGTAATAGGAGTGGTCAAAGGTTCCCCGCAACGCCTCCCGCTCCGCGGGTAAGGTTTCCATGTACGCGTTTTCCATGATAAACTGCCGTGCCTCATTCACGCCAAGTCCCTGCGTGTGCATCCAGAAGGAGACGATGAACCGGCAATCTCTCAGCAGCGCCTCCTTCAGCTGAATCAATCGTAACTGCTCGTTTCCGTATCCTTCGTCGAGCATCGTTTCTTCGCAGTAGTGTGCCCAGCCCTCGCCGAACGCATAATTCCAGTACGCTTTCCTGATCATTGATGTCCCAAACTATCTCTGAAACATGCGGTGAGTGTAGTGTCCCGGAAAGACTTCGTGAATCGAGATATCCTTCAACGTGACGTAGTTGAGATGGCGCAGCCATTCCTCCCGGGTCTTCGCGTCCCACGAATCCTCCGGCGGCGTCACATAGTACAATCCCTCCAAACCCTCCTTCTCAAACGGACCCGGCGAAGACATCGCCGCGGTCGTAGTCGCTCGCATGTGTTGCGGGGTTGGCACAACTCGGACCCGTGTCCCGGCAGGAATAGAGATGAGATCATGCTCTCTCAACCATAGCTCCAGATCCCGCAATCCCTCAGCAGTCTCATCGATCAACCGATGAGCCAAAGGATGGTTCTCCTGAATCCCGTCAATGACGCTCGCGACTGTTTGCCCCGGTCCAATCTTCTCCGCTAATTCCCGTAATGCTTTCAGGTTTGACTCGAGATCCTGCAAACCCATGGCCAATACTTCCTCTACCGGTTTGTTGATCCGATCGTTCACCCAGAGTAGTTTCTGGAATCTCTCTCTTCCGAGGGCAAAATCCGTTGAGAGCGAGTGTTCCTCACTGAGATCCTCGGTGAACGATCCCATCGCAAGCACAGCTTCTCGCTTCGAACTCTCAAACTCCTTCCGGACCGCTGCGGACGCTTTCCCGGCTTCCTGCGTCGCGTTCCCATCAAGATCCCGTAGAACACCCTGGACCTGCTTGGTCGCGACATCAACAATCGACTGCGCTAACGTCTCATCCAAGTTCCGCGAAGCCTGGTCCAGAAAACCCGGGACCCGGGCCAGGTGCTTATTCACAGCTCCAATTCTAGCGTCAACAGGCGCGTATTCCCGGGAAATGTAGGGCGTCACACTCAGCTGCAGCGAGTAGATGTTTGGCCTAGTCGCATAACCTCGAAGATCCTGGACATCGAACAACATTCGCTCCAGCATTGTCTCCATGCACAACGCGTCCAGCCTCCTGTCTTTGTCAAGCCCGTGGCTCTCGCTCCGGACCCGGTCAAGCAACCCGACCGCCTTGTCCGTCCACGCCTTCAACCCGCCTGGCGAAATATCAGGCAACAAGCCATCATAGTCGTGCAGGCCGAGCATCACGGCCTGCCTCGGACTCAACTTGAAGACTTGATTGAAGACCTCTTCTTCCAGTTTATCTAGTCTAGAAACTAGCAATCAGAAGTTTCCCCACAATCCTCAGCGTGGAAATCTCTGAACGGCGATAAAAAGACACACTATGCTGGAAACCGAGAAGGCTGAAGAAAATCTACTGTTGGCTCGCCGGGACAGACATCTCCAAGCCAGGGTCTGGGTCTTGTACTCCAGACGGTCGAGTCTGATTGGCCTCTAGCTTCGATAGTCGTTTTTCTAGTTCGAATATCATCTTGTGCTGGCCGAACAGCATCGAGAACATTAGCGGGACCTCTTTCACCACCGAAGCCATGGTGCTCGCGTACGGCGCGTAGTGTTTGCACTGGCGTAGGAGATCGTCGAATATTTCCTTGTCCTCGACTCTGAGAAATTGCCTGAACCTTCCTATTCTTTCAATCTCATCGTTCACAACAAGCCTCCACGAAGGAATCGTGCGCCCCATAGAACAGTCCTCGAAGGTCCATGCGGACTTGTCCCTAATTACCAAGAGTGCTGCCCGGAAGTATCGTTGTTATCGATGCGGATATGTTGTGTTTCAATATTCTCCAATTTCGATATTCTCGGACTTCGAAATTATTGTCGTGCGGAACATCCGTTATAGGCAGGACGCCGTTTCTCTCCCGACTTCATGGATATCAAAAGAAAATTACTAACCCATACAGTGACAATACTCGTCCTTCTACTAACCCTCACCAGCGGCTTATATCTAGCCGCCAGAACCATCCCACAAGTCAACGCGGTCAACGCAAAACCGGCCACGTTCCTCAACTACGAACTCGCCGGCAATCCATTCGTAACCAACCACAGCACCGGAGTCACATGCCCCAACAACGACGGATCATGTAACAACACCACTGGGGAACCTGCCATCCGAGCTGACCCGGCAGGCAACTTCTACGGCTCAAGCGAGAACACGTTCATTGTCATAGGTGGACAAGCTGCCGGAACCTTCGCTTGGAAATCATCTGACAACGGACAACACTTCACCACCATACCATCACCCGACACGGTCTCCGCCGGACGACCGGGAGTCTCTCCATCGGGGGGTGATACCGACCTCGCAGTCGCATCGCAGAAGAACTCTAACGGTTTCTACAATGTCTACGTCGGAAGTCTAGACAGCACCCTTGCAGAGATTGTCGTCAGTACAAGTAGCGATGGAGGTGCTTCTTGGTCTATCAATCCAACTGGCGCGAGCATTCCAGTCGACGACAGAGAATGGCTTGCTGCCGACGGAGCGAACAAGGTCTGCCTGTCATACCACGCGGTCTCCACGACCAACGACATTGTTGTCGACTGCAGCTATAATGCTGGCCTGGCCTTTACACAACACGCCTCCGCGTTCGACCTAACGCACTTTCCGTTTCTTGCAGGCCTGAACAACGAGATCGGGAATCTAGCGATCGACCCGGGCAGCCACATGATCTACCAAGTCTTCAGCTCAAGCAAAGACGCAGCTGATCTGGCTGCGTGCGGAATCTCTTGTCACACCCATACTGTCTGGATAGCGGCTTCAAACGATGGAGGCAACACCTTCAACGACCAGATCGTATACAATAATCCCAACGTCGCAATCGACTATGGACACCAGTTCGTGAACGTCAGTGTAGACAGCGCCGGAAACGTATACGTAGTGTACTCGGACAACCACAACCTCTTCTACAGCTTCTCCAACACCTTCGGCCAGTCATGGTCCGGACCATACCAGATCAACAAAACACCCTCCAACACCGCGATATTCCCGTGGGCTTCAGCAGGTACTGCTGGCGGCCTCGACGTAGTCTGGTACGGTACGAGCTTCTACAACGGGACTATCCCCGATAACTATCCACAGTCCGCCGTATGGTACGTCTACTTCGCCCAAAACCTCGAAGCAAACGTCCCCAACAGCAGCTGGAGACAAGTCCAAGTCTCAGGAATAGTCCACTACGGCGACGTATGCGAAGCCGGATCCAACTGCTCGAGCAGTCAGAACCGAGACCTCCTAGACGACTTCGGCGTTGCCGCGAGTCCAACAACAGGCCTCGCGACAATCATCTACACCACTGACCAATACGCTAATACTGCATTAGAGCCAGCTAATGGCAAAGGATCAAGGGGCGGCTGCACCCAGGCCGTTTCCAACACCGTCGACTGCTCCCACACCAACGTAGCTGTCCAGACAGGTGGCTCGACCGTTAATCAGAAACAACACAAGTTCCAAGTCAACCAGATAGCATTCCAGGAAACCAACTTACTGAACAACGGCGTTCAGAGCCCCGACTTCAAGATGCAAGGTGAAAACACTGGAAACACAGCAATCAAGTCAATCTCCGTCCAAGTCTCAGGTCTACCCGTAACGCTGACCTGGAGCAAGGCCTTCCCACTGCTGCCCGGCCAAGCAGCATCAGCAGAGACAACATCTCTACCCCTCGGACTGGTTCTAGCTGTCGGAAACATCTACCCCGTGACAATAACCGCTACACTTGCGGACGGGACAGCTGAGACCCAAAGCGCTAACGCAATCTACACTCTAGGCGCTGGACTCGGGCTGTAAACCAGCCCGACCTCCCCTATTTTTTCCAAATCATTCGATCTAAAACATTGAAACAAACTTAGATTACGAATGGGATGAGTCGTTTTGTTCTTTTCATGTAGCTGGCATAGTCCTGGCCCAGTCCCGACAGCAAAGCTCGCTCCTCGACGTACATTCTGTACCCGAACGAGATACTGAAAAAGAGAAGCAATACCAATAACGCGGCTAAGGATTGCACTGCCAGGCCCAGTCCGATAGACATTATCATGATCCCGGTGTATGACGGGTGGCGGACCAGCCTGTAAGGACCCGTGTCGACAACCTTGTGGTCTTCCGATATGTGAACTGAAAGCGAGAAGAACCGGCCCAGGATCGCGATCGCGTACTGGCGGACCAGAACCCCAAAGAACATCAGAAAGATCCCGACATAGAAAATCCAGTCTGGAAGGGCTCCCACGCCTGCGTATCCAAAGTAGAAGGAGATTAGCATCGAGACGAGTATTGCGAAGGTGATCAGGCCTCGAGAGCCTCGGTCTTTCTTGACGCGGGTTGCGCCGCGGCTCCGAAGCCGCGGAATTAATGCAGCCCCGAAGATCTCACTGGCAATCAAGACGAAGAGGGCAAAGTCGAAGAGGACGAGGCCGAGACCTGAAGCGAAGATTGGCAAAAACCATCAGCTATCGTCTTTGTGTAGAGCACGAGAATTCTATAGGTCTAGTTTCCAGTGCTTTCTCACACCGTTCTCAATTATTGATTGAGGCATCAGGTGTTTTAGCCTCCTGTAACGCCCCTCCCTCCCAACAGCGTACTCCAGCTTCGGGTTCTTGCTCGTGATGATTCGAAGAACTGTCTCTCCAACGATCTTCGGATCTGCTCCATTCCGGAAATCATCATCCAACGCCGTTACAGCTCGTACCCGCAGGTGATCATAGTCCCTTATCGGGTATTCCGCGACCCTCCTTGCGTCGCCTAAGTTTGTCCTGAAGAATCCCGGCTCTATGACAGAGATTTTGATGCCGAGACTCTTGACCTCATGCCGGAGCGCCTCGGACCAGGCGAGCAAAGCGGCCTTCGCTGCCGCGTAATAACCCTCGAACGGAACCGGCAGAAAAGCTGCCATCGATGATATGTTGATGATCTGGCCCGAGCCTTGCTTCCTCATTGCGGGCAGCACAGCTTTCGCCATTCTGACCGGACCGAAAAAATC
This sequence comes from Candidatus Bathyarchaeota archaeon, assembly GCA_005881615.1. Taxonomy (GTDB): domain Archaea; phylum Thermoproteota; class Bathyarchaeia; order 40CM-2-53-6; family 40CM-2-53-6; genus 40CM-2-53-6. The sequence continues at coordinate 4,619 of VBBR01000044.1, read as the reverse complement.
TGTATCAAGCTGCGCCTTGGCCTCCGCGATCGACGTCTCCTCAGCACCTCCTGTCAGCACATAGCCAGCATTGTTCACAAGAACATCCAGACGTCCGGTTTCGTCAAAGAGCTCTTTCACGCCGTGCCGAACTGAGTCGTCAGAGTCCACATCAAGAGCTATCATACCGACACCTGTCTCCTGAGGCTTTGCTGAAGGGTTCCGACTGGTACCGTACACCTTGAAGCCGCGAGCCAACAGCAGACGCGCGGTTTCTCTGCCGAATCCTGAGGAAGCTCCGGTGATGAGAACTACTCTGTTCTCAGTCATGAGAGATAAGGAGAATCTAGAGACTAAATCGTTTGGGAGAAAGACTGGAAATAGAGATTTTGTAAGTCCGGCTACCTATCTCGACACTTCTAGGATTCATAGGTTAACGGTTTACTCAGTACTTCGAGGCCTCTCTCAAGATATGCTTCAAGTTCCCTGATCTGTCCCAGTGCCTCGGTGCTATCTCCCAGGGTCATAGTCATGTCGATCGTCCGCGCATGGCTCAGTAGTCTGCTGAATACGTTCCGGAGGTCCGCTTGCAGTTTGCCAGCTTCTGCGCCGACTGCTGCCCCTTGAATCGTCATATTGGACATGCATTGTAGCGTGGGTTGAGGGAATATGACGGGCAGAGGAGCCTGAATGTATTCCAACTTCCCTGAATCGGGAACGGTCTGCACGCAAGCGCTGGTTTCTGAGCACTTAAACAAATTCCTAGGAGAACCGCCATCTCCACCTCGCGCATCGAGTATATCGAAGAGAAGATGACGTATCCAGACATTCAATCGACAACACATAGGGCAATCTCAACACGCTCGATAGTGCTGGTGATATTGCTCGTCGGACTCGGCGCGGGAGCAGTGGGCTACGGGCTCAACAACGCCTTTGCAGCTACAAACCCATCACAAACCACAACGACAAACGGCCAGTGGTCCGGTTTGAAGGGCGCCGGACCTCCCGGCTGGGACCGTGACGGCGGATCCTCGCTAAGCTTCAGAGCAATCAGCACCGTCACAAATGTCACCGCAACAGGCTTCGCCATCACTGACGGCACACACTTCACCATCACCATCGCATATCACGGCACCGGCAGCGCACCGGCAATCACGGTCGTCGGTCTCGCTCCTGGACTCAGCGGCAGCACCACCATCGCCTCCGGATGGGCCAGCCCAACAACCGTAACACTAACGCTCACAGGCACAGGCTCGCTCACCACCACGATGCGCGCACAAGCACTGATCGTACCTCTCACCAGCTGAGACGATGTCGATGTCCAACCCAAGCTCCCCCCTTTCTAGAAATATTCCGAATAAGTCCCCGTCCTTCCAAGCCCGACTCGATGTGACTCTACGATTACTGTCGCTAGGAGACGAGTGTCTCTCGCGCGGACTCGTTACACTGGCGATGGGCTTGTTCCTCCTCGGATTACTGCTCGTCCACCTCCAATTCTCCTAAGCCCGCTCGATTTTCTACGAAACACGGACTCGGGGCATCACTAGATCCGTGAATCTGCGCAGCAAGCCCAATCCATCTTTGTCGGGGAAGTAGAGGATAAAGTACGAAACACCAAGCTCCTGGAAACCCTTCAGCTTCTCCGCGACCTCAGCTATCGTCCCAATGAGGGGCCTGGTAGATCGCATTCGTTCGAGAAATACTCCCGTCGATTCCTCGGCCTTCCGATACTGCCCGTATTGTTTGTTGAAGGACTCGCGGAACTCGCCCTCGGTGCTTCCGACGACGCACGTGCCATAGTAGGACCGCTCAATGCTATTCAACTTCCTACCGGCCTTCTCACAGTACAATCGTAGAATCTCTAGCTTCCGCGCGTACTCGTCAACCCCCAACCCGACAGCATTCCACCCGTCCGCGAGATCCGCTACAATTCGCAACAACGTTTTCTCCCCGCCCCCGCCTACCCAGATCTTGGACGAGGCTGGTCTTGGATAGCTCCAGGCTCCTTCGATCTCGAAGTACTTGCCCCGGAATGTTGCCTGGTCTTCGGTCCACATTGATCGTATTATCTGGACTGCTTCCCGCAGCTGCTGCATCCGTTCCACAACCGGCGGAAACGGGATACCGTACGCCTTGTACTCCGGCTCGTGCCAACCGGCCCCTACAGTCAACTGTATTCTTCCTCCGCTAACATGGTCGAGAGTTGCGGCCATCTTCGCCAGCAAGGATGGATTTCGGAACCCGACGGCGCTTACCAGTGTCCCGAGGCTAATCTTCCTGGTAGCTTGAGCCAGAGCGCCTAGCGTCACCCACGGGTCCAGGCACGGTTGTCGATACGTCTCCTCGTTCCTGCCCATGAGATGGTCGCAGATGAAGAGACCGTCAAACCCGGATTTCTCGGCCTCCAACGCTACCTTCCGGACGCCGTTGTAGCCTATCCCTAAGTGATTCTCGATCTGAACACCAAACTTCAAGGATGTTTCTCAGAGTTCAGGAACGCTTTGTCTTGGTATTTATCGGCGTAATCCCCGGAGCCTTCGATAGTACAAACCGAGCAACGCAACTGCGACACTGACAACGAGCACCGGCCCTACGAAGGGCAACATGATAACCGAGACTGCGAGTGAGATCCATGGAAACAACTTTGCACGGCCTCCCTTGAGCAGTTTGATCCCCGACGCGGAACCGATCACATAGACGAGAATTGCCGCGCCACTCGGAATCAAGAGCGCCGTCTGCAAATCGACGCTCAGAAAATACGACACGGCCAGAGTGATCATTCCCAAGGCGGTCAGTAACGCGAGCGAAAGATTAGGAACACCGGTCATGCTGTCGATTCGAGCTATCGCTCCTGGAAGGCCTCCCTCCTTCGCGACAGAATAGATGACACGGGACATCCCGGTCGTGTAAGCGTTGACTGTTCCGAAGATGATGAAAACCGCAAGAACCCCAGTGCTAACAGCACCGTAAACGCCTAGAGCGTTCGAGAGAATCGCGGCGAATGGAGCGACACTGCCTTCAGCTTTGTACGCCTGAGTTCCAACCGTCGCAAAGGCGACTGAGAAATACAAAGCGCTAATCACGATGACGCTGAGGATGATGCTACGGTGGAAGTCGCGTTCTGGGTTCTTGAACTCCTCCGCCACATTGGACACGTTCTCATAACCAAGGTAGGACCAGAAGATGAGAGCGGCTGCAGTGCCTATTGGGAGAACTCCGTTCGGGAAGAATGGAGAGAAATTCTCGAGTCGAACAAGCGGAGCAGACGCGATCACCGCAGTGAGCAGTAATCCAACGATCGCGACTATGACTGCGAGCTGAACTTTTCCGCTAATTACAATGCCTCGATAGTTGATCAGGAAGGTTCCTAGTATTATCAGAGCCGCAACAACGTAAATCATCTCTTTACTCAACGGAATCGCGTACGAAAGATAGGAAGCAGCGATGACGGTTACGACCGGAGCACCGGTCACGTACCAGACGATGAACAGCCAGCCCACCGCGTCAGCCCAACGCTGTCCGAAGCTTTCGCGAGCGAATGCGTAGACTCCTCCAGACTCCGGCTTGCGCGCTGACAGGCTTGCGAAGGTGTAAGCGAGCGGGTAACTGGCTAATGAGAGTATGAGCCATGCGATCAGCGAAGCCGGTCCCGCAATCTGGGCCGCCAGCCCGGGCAGGACTAGGACCCCTGAGCCGAGGACTGAGCTCATGTATAACGCGACAGCATAACGCATCGTCACAGCTTTGCGAAGACCCGGGGTACCTTCTGGCACAGCCATCAAGCAAGGTCCGGATTCGAATCCGGGTTGGATAAAGGCTGGTTCGCCAGAGAAATGCGAGGCATATTATTTGGTGATAGCTTACTTGTGACGAACAGAATGCTTTGGTAAGTTCGCGCTATCGCCCGACTCAATCTTCTTTCTTGTCTGGCTAGACGGGGATTTCTTCGCATCGAGTATGGTCTGGATGAATTCCTTGTAGCCGGTTGCCATCTCATCATACGCCTTCGCGACCTCTCTCATGTCGGGGATGAGCACCTTGAGTTCCTTCGAGAGTTTTGTATCCGTGTTGCGGATATGGAACCGGTTTCGGATCTTGACAAGAATTGACTCTAGCTTGTCGGTCCAGTCTTTTTCCCAAAGTATCCTGGTGAACAGTTCTCCAAAGTCAAAGTCTTCTGCCGCTGGCTTGGGCTGGTGCTCAAACATTTCCACCGCCTTCTTGCGTGCCTGATCAGAGAATCGGTCCTCAAAAGACACATCATCCTCCGAACTCAGAGCAAGGCACGACCCTTTGCTCACGGTTCATTCGTCAATCGTAAGTCTCGTGTTACTCTCATCGGCAGTGGGCGACTGCCTTTGAGCGAATCTCTTCATTGAACCATTCCGTAGAAAGCGCCCCGAGAGGATCAAGAATCTATTTGAGCCAGGACGCAGTAATCTATCATAGGAATGCACGCCCACCAGCTGACTCCAGCAGCAGCACAGATTCCTCTCGGACAAGCGGTGCAGTCGGCATCCACAATGGGTCTGCTACTCCTAGTGCCTCCTCAGCCGCAGGAGACTTGCCCGGTATGTGGTCATGTGCAGTCCGCTGGTTGGAGGTTCTGCAGTAATTGCGGCACGAGACTCCGATGCCCA
>VBBR01000005.1 GCA_005881615.1 Candidatus Bathyarchaeota archaeon | reverse complement strand
CTATCGCAATTTCAATTTGCCGTTCTTACTCGCATCCAAGCGCGACCTGATCAATCATACAACTCTCGAATTCTCGCTCCATCCAGTTCGACGAAACCTATTATGGCTAGTCAAGGGGCAACCGAGAACTTCGTAGCCCGGTGGTGTAGTGGTCTAGCATAGCATGGGCATTTCGGGCCAGAAACACGAAAGCGTCCCCTAGTCGGCTCTGGATCCCCTCGAACGGAGGAGTTGGAGCAACCTGCTGACGGGAGTTCGAATCTCCCCCGGGCTACCACGATAATCGGATAACTGGACGGGTTTCCCAGCAAGGTCGAGACTTAGAGGGTTTTCAGCTCGGAGCTCCAGAACCTTCGAAGAAGGAGCCCAGTGATCAGGCCTCCGATATGTGCGAAGAAACCTCCCCCGGCGAAGAGGTCCAAACCAGCGATGAATATGATTAGTACGACGCCTCGTGGCCCTGTTGCAGCCCCCATAATGCCATAGACCGCCCCTGATGCACCGACTCCGCAGCTCCATGTTAAGGGGTTCATGTTAGGGACCCCGGTGAGAAAAAAGCCCGCTAGATCCGCTCCAACAAAGGTTACGTTGCCTGCGACCCCCGTCAGAAAGAACGTTGTAACCCAACGAGTCTTAGTGACCTGTTCCTCGAGGATAAACCCGAATATCAACAGGAATAGAACATTACTGGCGATATGGATGATGCCTACGTGTAGAAAGATGGACGAAACCAGGGTCCAGGGATAGATGGGCAGGGGATCATCGCATTGCGTCAGTGCAAGAGGAAGGAAAGGGTTGACGAGATCCCCTCCAAGGACTCCAATGGCCACGTAGACAGCGATGAGTACGAGGGAGAAGATAAGCGTCGGAGAGGTCAGATATGGGTTTGACGAACTCTCCCCGGACTCCTGGAAGCCTTCTGGCACAAGGCACTCTCGTCCCTTGCCATGATATAACCTGCAAGGAGCAGGCGGGGCTAGAAACCTAGGCCCATCTCCGTGCAGATCTCTAGTTCTAGTGTCACAGTCAATCTAAGAGCGATTCCTTCCTGGATGGACCTGCGAGTTTAGCTGGAAAGAAGCCGCATGCTTGATCCTCGCCTTCTGTGCCGAATCCACAGAGCACCCATGAAGGCGGCCACTGCAATTATTCCCAATTGAGCCTTGTTGGCGAAGATCGACTGAATGCCAGATTTCTGAATAATGCTGGTCAATGATGCCAGATCAAACGGCTTAGAGATTGAACTGTACAGCCATACTACTGTCAGCCCGGTTAGAAGCATGAGGACGAATGCAAGATGTCCCAAGCTTCTTTTCTTCGCCCCTACAGAGGGGAACTCAGGTTCAGGATTGAACCCTTGTAACGGGATGAGTTCTTCTGTTCCTGCAATTTCCTCAAGTCCTACCCGATCGTCTTCCCCGAGTTTCTGTCTGATCTCAGCCTGCCTGGTTAGACTATCAAGAAAGTCGTCGGTAGTGACTCCCTCTTTCTTCTGTCTCGTCAAAGGACCCGAGAACCCGAATCGATGGCGTGCTCGGGGAGATCTAGAATCCGAACCCAACCTTCTCTCCCCTCACGATGCTATTGGGCGGTCGTGAATTTGAGCATGAGAGTACTCGCCAGTGCTGGACTGAGGACTGCCCAATCTCCCCAACACCGTCTGACGAAGGAATGGTGCGGTCGTTTTGGCTCTGTTCTCCAGAAAACCGAAGGAATTGGCTATGGCAGCCCAAACTTTATTCTTAAAATCTAGGCTGAAGTGGCGCGACTTGTCCCGATCGACCCGCCGCTACCGACTTGTGGCTCTCGGAGGAACCTTTGACGTCTTTCACGCCGGCCACCGACATTTACTCGCTGAGGCTTTCAAGCTTGGAGACATAGTTTTGATCGGAGTCACGAGCGACCGATTTGTTGGGACTCTCCATAAGAAACACAAAGTTCGCCCGTTTTCAAGTCGGGTTCGTGACTTGCGCAGGTTTCTGAGGACTCGGCGCTGGTCGTCGCGGGCAAGAGTAAGTATGCTTCGCGAACCTTACGGACCAGCTGCTAGGCGAAAGAAGCTGCAAGCACTAATCGTCAGCAAGAGTACTCTTGCAAGTGGTCGTCGGCTGCACCGTCTCAGAAGACAGAATGATCTTCGGCCATTAGATCTGCACGTCGTCGATATGCTCAGGGCTGCCGATGGGAAACCGATCTCAACCACTAGGGTTAGGAATGGAGAAATCGATCTTCAAGGGCGAGCTTTGAAAACTCGCCGTTAGGGCTTCAATTTATTGGATGTATGCCAATGGTCCAGTTTTTTGGATGGCTATTTCATTTTACCCTCATAACCGCTTTCCGAAGAATAGACCTTCATCATCTGCTCGAGCTCCTGCATGAACCCCTCACTCATGTGCCATTTGGAATCGCGCTTTTCTATGAAACCTGCTCCCACAAGTCCGTGTATCATATTGTAAAATTGTCCGACGCTCATCCCGCGCTTCGAGATCCAGTCCTTCCATGCCTGAATTGGTAGACCACTAGGTTCCGCCTTCTTGACTTCTCTCCAGAAGTTGTGAGCTTCGCCCGCAAGAAAATCGCTTTTCCAGAAAACTCGACGAAAGAGTTCTTCGGGAGTACTGGGTAGGTTTCCAGCTTTAAACAAGATCGTTGTCTTTTGTTTGGCTGGTCTTCGAACGGCTCTTCGCGGCAGGTGTTTCACGTCCGACAACCGCCAATTTCATCTCTCGTTTAATCCTTATGGTTGAAGAATAATCTGTAAGCTGAGAGAAAAAGATGGATTGTTGGTTGAGACATTTCTCACGTAAATCCTTCAATGAATCCCCCTTCATTTATCCTCCTAAATTCTTGCGTAACTCTATGAGAGGACAAATGTGTAGATCTTCGATTTGCTGTAAGGTTCCATGAGTTCTACCCGAATCACAGAGGACCTCTGACGTTGTCTAGGACTCGTCTAGGAGCTTTTTCGTCTCTTCCAGGGAGAGCTGTTCAACATACACGGCTGTTGCCCTCAAGTCTTTGTGTCCGATAAGGCTCTGAACTTTCCAAGGGTTCGCTACCGGTCTTTCTAGCCCAGAAGGTCCCGAAATTTGCGTGTTGACGGTGATTATGCAAACGGTCCCAATTTGGAACCCCAGCGAGTCTCGGATATTTTCGCAGCATGTTCTTTGAATGCTGTTCGCTAAGAGCGATGATTCTCTCGCCCTTCCGAACCCTCGAAGCTAGTTTCTTCGCAAGAGCCATTTCTTCCCAGGGTAATCTTCCTCTGTCTTTCCACCCTTGAAGTGAACCATTATGGTCCTCAGGCTCACGTCCTCCTTTCTCATTCCTAGAAGATCAACAAATGCACACGACCGTCTCCCCCCGCTCCTCTTTCTAGTGTATGTTATTCTGTTATGGCAACCAACAATGTTACCGATACGCCAACCACGTTCGAGTTGAAGCCCTGAAAGCAGTCGTCTCTAAGAACCATCTTGGCCAACTTAAGAATACGGTTCTTCTCCCATCACTTAGCCAGATTTCTCCCCGTGCGTTTCTACTTGTTCGCATCTGGGACTCGTTCCCGTTCCTTCCCCTTCCCCAGTATTTCCCCATTCTTTGCCATGTTCTTTGACGTGACACGTTGGGCAAACGAGCTTGAGGTGTTCTCAAGAGAATTATTGCGACGATTCTTGTCGATATGATGGACAAACATGTATGGTCCTAACTCTCTGAAACGGGGCCCTTCCTGGAGCACTAGCGTGAGACCTCGTTGCATCTCTGGCACGTATCAGTTGAAGTGCTGTGGTGTACCAACAAACGTGCTGTTTCGCCTGAAATTGACCATGAATCATTAGTCTTTCCATTACAGAAAGACTAAATTGGCTTCCACGAGATGGTCCTGAGCTTCATGCCCGAAAGTTTGCAATGCAGCCTCCAGGAGAAAATTGAAGCACGAGATTGACCTCACGAGCCATCACCTTGCCCAGATCCTCACCATTACCGA
>VBBR01000191.1 GCA_005881615.1 Candidatus Bathyarchaeota archaeon | reverse complement strand
CAATGGCAACCAGGGTATTCGTTGGCCCATTTGCAATGTAGGAGCGCTTGCGGGATCAGGCTGTTGCCTGCTGGACCCATTCCAGCGAACCAGATCGTAAGCAGGCTCGGCTTCTGACTCGTGTTGTTCTGAATGGCATAGTGATCAAGAAACAGTGTTTCCAGCGGTTGCAACCAGGGCACACAACCAGTGTGTTCGAATTGTCATACTCTCAATATGCATCCAAGATGCGGGCAGATGCGGGAAGCGCGATAATCATGACCACAACCCGGTTCTTCCAGTACCACTGTAGCTTCCATTGCAAGAGCTGTCCGCGGATAAGCGCCGCTTTCCCGGCAATTGGGCAGGATGTTCCCGGTGAAGATTCTTGTTGGGATAGGTCTTGGTTTTAGCCGATAAGAACTGTCGCTTACAAGGATTTATCGTGTGCTAGTGCAAGTGTGAATCGGGGCTTTTGGCCTCGTCGACGCTTCTGGGGGCAGCTCTTGCTGGTCTAGCAAGTGCTGTTTTCATGACTTTGTTCGAGTTCCCTTTTTGGAGAATATGGGGAATGAACGGCGTGGCTGAGTGGCAATCAAATTGGATAATCATCTCTAAGCTCACCCGAGGAAACTCAAGCAAGGTCTGGGAACCAAGAATTTCGTGGACGATCAGTCTTCACTTGTGGCATGGAGTCGCCGCCGGGATCGTGTTCGAACTCCTTCTACCCTACTTGACGCTTCTACCGGCTGGAAACCTTTCGGCTCTTCTAGATGCTGTTGTCTATAGCGTTGCACTCTGGATTCTCTTCATGCTTGCACCTAGGAGAGCGTTCGAATCTGCAGGGGGCACGCGAATTTCAGACCGCAGTTTATCGGTCGCGTTGGCAGCCCACATTGTCTACGGTATCTTTCTGGGACTTTTAGCTCCTCTCGCTTAGGACTGGTTCAGTTCTAGGTGACTGTCAAGATCACTGCGACCGTGTGGGTTAGGCTCCCGCTTGTCGCGGTTATTGTAATTGTATAGGTTCCAGGTGGAGTCTTGTGTAATGCGCGAATAGTTAGGGTGGATGTTCCGGACCCTCCTGAACTCAACGAGACGCTGTTGGAACTAAAGCTGAGCCGGGGTCCGCTAGGCGAGCAGACTGCAGAGAGAGATACTGTGCCAGTGAACCCTGCTATGCTGGCTATGCTGACAGTAACTGTCCCGCTGGCACCAGCAGCCAAGCTGAGAGATGATGGATTCACACTAAGAGTAAAGTCTTGAACATTGACGGCAATCGTGACTGAGTGAGAAGATGAGCCGCTCGTCCCGGTGAGGGTCACCGTGTATGTTCCCACCGTGCTGGAGCTGATGGTGAGAGTGGAGGAGCCTGATCCTCCGGAGTTCAAACTGATACTGGCCGGACTGGTGGAGGTAGTTAGGCCGGTAGGAGTCACGGATGTGGAGAGGTTGACTATGCCCGTGAAACCGGCAACGCTGAGGACCGTTATAGACGAGGTGCCGGAGCTGCCCGCCTGAACGTTTACGGTGGTCGGGCTGGCGGAGATTGTGAAGTCTCCAACTTGGACTGTTATCGTTGCGGTGTGAGACAAAGAACCGCTGGTCGCGGCGATGGTGACTGTATAGGTGTTCTGGGTGGACGAGGTGAACGTGCAGGTGGAGCTGGCGGAGCTTCCGGACGATAGGGAGACGCTTGTCGGATTGCATGAGACAAGTAGGCCCGTGGATGGAGTGACCGATTCTGCGAGATTCACGTTGCCTGAGAAGTTTCCTAGGCTGGTTATGCTGATGGTTGATGAGGCGTTAGAGCCTGATTGGAAGCCCACCGTGGATGGGTTAGCGGTGACACTGAATCCCGATGATGCGACTACATTGACGTTGATAATGACCGCGTGGGATAACGAGCCGCTCGTCCCGGTGACTGTGACAGTATAGGTTCCTGCTGTATTTGAGCTGACGGTCAGGGCCGAGGTGCCTGTACCTCCGGATGAGAGGGTTAAGCTGGTTGGGCTCAGAGAAGCGGTCGCGCCCGAGGGAGAGGCAGATGTTGCAAGGTTGACTGTTCCTGTGAACCCGTTGAGGCTGGTCAGGGTTGCAGTTGATTGCGTGGACGAGCCTGCAGTGACGGTGAGACTTGATGGGGTTGAGACAGCGAAGTCGGTTACTTTTACCGTCACCTGGATGGATTGAGATGTCGAGCCGCTGGTCGCCAAGACGGTCACAGTGTATGTGGCGCTCGTGGTGGAGCTTACCGTCAGGGTTGATGTCCCCGTTCCGCCACCAGTTAGGGTGATGCTGGAGGGATTCAGGGATGTGGTGAGACCCGAAGGAGAGACATTCCTGGAGAGGGAGATAGTTCCCGCGAAACCGTTGAGACTTGTCAAAGTAATGGTGGAGATAGCGGAGGAACCTGATTGAGTTGTCAGGGTGGTAGGGTTGGCGGAGAGGCTGAAGCTTGACGGGTTAGAGGGACGGACGCTGGTGAACTTGAGTGTAGAAGGTGAGGAGGTTCCCGTGGCATACAACAGGTCAATTGTCGGACTGGTGCCTGTTGGTCTGAGGCTCAGCACCTGATCGGCAGTCGCGGAGTCGAGATAGTTGACGGTCGGATTCCAGGCCCCGCCAGCAGGCAGTCGGACATAGCCGAGAGGCCCGCTCCCACCGTCGGTGTTGACATTCATGAGAAAGAGGTAGTAGTCGCCGGTGGTGATGTGGATGGCTATTCCGGCCCAGCCTCGGTTGGTTACCGCTAGTGAAGGCGTGTCGATGTGAGTCTTCACGTCCTGAGCATTCAATGTGAACACCCCATAGCTCAGAGTTCCAGTTATGCCGTAAGCGACGACCACCATTGATTGGACAGGGTCCCAGGCAAGGCTGACGGCATCATCATCCGCGTCGGAGCAGTTTGTTTCATAGGTAATGTTCTGGGATCCCCAGGACCAGCTGGATCCGTTCCAGGTTGCTTTGTTGAGCGCTATGGTTTCTGGAGGTCCAGTGAACCTGTTGGCCATGAGGTAGACGTTGTTGTTATCCAGTCTCTCGATAATGCTTGGGACAAACCAGGTGATGCTGCCCGAGTCCAGCAAGACGATATCAGGAGTTGATGAAGAGCCTGCAAGATTAGTCCAGCCCGTTGAAGAGTCCCAGCGGAGGCTTTTGACCATAGTCCGGGTGGAATTCTGCCAGGCCCATGCTGCCAGAATGTCCCCGTTGTGAAGGAGACTAGCCGCAGGATATCTGCCTAGACCAGATGGGTCAAGGACCCTAGGCGTTCCGATGGTGAATCCCGTAATATTGTTCTGAGAGTCTCGTTGTATCACAACCGGAATATCACTGATTATTCCTGTGCCGGATCCGCCTTCGACAATGATTCGGAGTGACGTCAAAGACACGAGAACCGCGGCAGGCCACTCGTAGGGAGCGATGGGGACTGATGACTTGGCCGGAGCTGACCATCCTCCTAGCATCGGGTCAGAATCGGCATAAACCAGCCCGATCCTTCCCGAACTGTCAGTGTAGACGGCGATCATCTTACCTGCGGGATCCTGGGTCAGTTTTTCGCCACCAACTGTGGCCAGTGATGATGGCCCTGGCGCAGAATCGGAGGCGACGATGACGGATGTGGGTTGTGTCCCGGTAACCGTGACTGCGGTCGAGGCCGCCCCGGTCGCTCCTTTGGAGTCTGTGACAGAAAGTGTTGCGGTGTAACTGCCTGAGGTTGTGTAGGTGTGGGTTACAGGGTTTCCGTTGCCAGTTGCCCCATCACCGAAGGTCCAGGAAAAGGTGTAAGGTGCGGTTCCACCGGAAGCTGTTCCAGTAAAGGTCACGACTTGCCCGGTCGCAGGTGAGGAAGGAGTGAAACTGATACCCACGTTTAGTGATGAGGCCTGGTGAATCCTCCAACCGGTAAGAGGGTGGAGTTCCCATCCTGAGAAGGAGTGACTTGCAGAGTTTGCATTATTACCATCCCAGTAGACGAAGCCCTGAAAATCGATCAGCGTAACGCCTGCGGTGGTCTGGCTGTTCAGTGCATTGGGGTCACAGGCTGTACTAGACGCGCAGTACTTCGCGGCTTGCCAGTCGTGGTCGATCTCGAGATGAATCCGGCCATAACAAGTAGGGTCTTTGGCTGTTGTGCAGGACGTACCATAGTTGGAGACAATAGCAGGATCATACATGTTGAAGGTAAAATCATTGACAGTCGCACCGCCATACGACCCACCGCCGTTGGTTGGATCATAACTAGTAGAAGAGTCCTCAAAAACCGCACTCGCCCTTTGGACACCATCGATCTCAACAAAGACTCCCTGTTGATTTCCGAAATTATTGGTGATGGTACAGGCAGGACCCGGCGAATGCCAGCCTGATGGAGTTGGCCCAGACGTCAACCATCTCTTCGCGTCACCCCCGCTAACAGTCGTAGTGATCCCGGGGCTGAATGGGCTAGCGTTGAAAGATGTTGTTCCAGTTTGATTCGCGGTAATGTCAGTGATTCTCACCGTCGTAGGTGTGCAATTGACATTCGAATTCCACGAGCCGACAAGGGGGGCTTGCGTCGTCGCTGGCGATGCGAAGACGGGTAATGCGATTTGGATAATAGGAATGAGAAGAAGGGTTAGCGTGATAATTGCGGTGATCCGTGAAAACCGAACTACCGTCAGCATTCTCTATCTCCTAGCTTTAGTTTTGGAGATCCCAGATGGATCGTTACTTTCAACATGGAAACGGGGCGGGACCCGAGGCCATTTAGCCATTGCTTCTGGCCACTATAAAAAGGCAGAACGGGCTGTCGCGCGATATAAATCGCAACATTTGCACGCTTGTTTTTTCTTGAATATCTGTAGAATTCGAGTCTCGATCAAGAGACTTTGAGGATTGCCAAGTTTCCTACGCTTTGAGCATCCGTTCTAGGGACCTTCTAAATCATTTTCAGTGGCCCCAGTTGGGTGGAGCTTGTTGCCTCCCTGTTTGCAGGACCCAGTAGTCGTGCAGTTCCTTACACAGCCCGTTCTTCGCGAAGTGGAGCATTATGCAGCCGGCAAGAGTTACGTCTTCCAATTTCTCTTTCATCGTGGTCCAGTATTCAACACTGGCTCTGGAGCCTTCCACGACTGGCTTTCCAAAACGAACCTCGTACACATGTCCAACATCCAACGCCCCGAGCGAGTAATCCAGGATACTCTTTCTGCCCTGGTTCAAAGGTCGGAACGGATGAGAGTGGTAGGTGGCGTCCTCGGCAAAGAGCGAAGCAATAACTTTTGCATCTTTCTTGAGCCAGGCCTTCGCGTAGTTACGAATCCACCGGTTCACAATCAGTCTATTACTAGCCATCTCAAGAATGTGCCTCAGTTATGAGGATCAAAATATCACTTACGCATGAAATCGCCGACAGATCTTCGGGAAGTAGACGGCGTCGTCCTATGTGCTTACTTTTCCAGGGCGGGCCGCTGGGTTCGGGGCTAGAGCAGTTATTCTGGCAACCTTACCGTCCACTATGATCGCTTTCACTTCTTCCCCTACGGTATCAAGGTCGACTGTCACATCATCGGCCAGTTTGACAGTGGCAATGGAAGGCTCACCTGTCTCCTCGTCGTCCAGTAGTATCTCCATCTTCTTCTTTGTAATACGGATAAGCTTCCCCTGGATGAAAGAAGCTTCTTTGAAATCCACCAGCGATACGCTACCTTCCTAAGACTTGATTGAACATAGAAGAGTCAATTCTCGCTGATAATAGTCGAGTTCAACCCGGCCGCCCCCGGTAGGGTGACAAGCAAGAAAGACTACTTGATAGTTCAAGACTAACGTTTCCCGATTCTAGCTGCTGTAATCATTCTTTTTCATGGTTTTCTTTTCCGCAAACTATCTTCTTAGCGGTTTTGGGTCTGAATTACTTACGGCTATCGTCTTCTGCGCTGCGATCGAGGAGCCCGCTTGGTACTACTCTTCACCTTTGGGACTGGATCGGCCCCGTGGATCCACGCCGCCTTGACCAATTCTTTGAGAGCTGGATTCTTCCCTTCCTCTAATGTCCTGATCTTGACGTGGCGTGCTCGTTTGCCGCTGCCTTCGAGCAGGTGACGCGGGTCGTCGAGTCGCGCTCCGAACAAGAATCCGATTGTGACATGTTTCTCCATCGGCGAAATGTAGCAGATACGACCAAGCGGAGAATCACTGAGGGAGTAGTTGATGGCGTCATAGTAAAGAAACTCGTGCGCTCCAGGCATCGCGCTCCTTGCCATCTTGCGCAGATCGTCGCTTATCCTCCGTACTTCCTCAGAGTAGCTCGAAAGAAACTCTTTCACAACGTCGGCCAAGACGGTCAACTCCTACCTGCTAAGCACCTTAAACGCTACGCAGAGGCTTTTCTCTATTCTGTCCTTGTTTCTGACTGGGGGCGCCTCTTTATTGGGGGCTTTGTCCGCTGAAGCATCAAAACCGAGAATACACACAAAAAAAAGCAAATTCCTAACCCTGTGAACACGTAGACCCACGCGTCCCACAGCCCTCTTGCTCCGATGATTGGGAAATAGTAGACACCATTGGTCCCGTAAAATCGGGCGATTCCATAAAGCTCGTCCGCAGTAACAGAAAGTGCCCCAAACCCGTAACACGCGATTCCAAACAGTATCAACCATTTTGCTTCAGCCATCATGATTTCTTAACAACCG
>VBBR01000189.1 GCA_005881615.1 Candidatus Bathyarchaeota archaeon | reverse complement strand
TCTCGTCGGGACGGACTTCAACCAAGGCGTGAAGGGAATAGGCCCCAAGAAAGCCTTGAAACTAGTCCGCGAGTACGGTTCAATAGAACGGATGCCTGACGAGATCAGGTCAAAAATGACAGAAGATCTCAACATTGTCCGTCAAATATTCCTGAAACCAAGGGTTCTCGAAAAATATGCGCTGAGTAGGTCTCCGCCTGATCGTGATGGACTTGTCGAGTTCCTGTCGGGGGAACGTGGCTTCACCAGAGAAAGAGTTGAGCGGCTAGCGAGGCGGCTGACGAGGACAAGAGAGAACATGGACGCTGGGTTGGGACAGTGGCTCAACTAGAGAAACACCCAGCTCGATTCTCGATCGTTGCGCAATTGTGCCGGTCTCTTGAAGAGACGAATAAAAGAAACGAGAAGATCCGGCTCATGAGCGAGGTCCTTAGAAAAATCAGACCAGAGGATGTGGCTTCTGTAACGTTATTTTTGGCCGGGAAGGCGTTCCCTGAAGCTGATCCTCGCGTCCTAGAGATAAGCTACTCCACCCTATCAGCGGCAGGAAGGACCATGAGCCAGGCACTTCTCACAGGAAACACGGAGTCGCTAACGATTGCTGAGATCTTCGGTACCCTAGAGAAACTTGCCGAGGTGAAAGGGGCGGGGTCCAAGGAGAAAAGGCTGACACTCCTAGGTTCCTTGCTCAACCGGACAACGCCGTTAGAGACAGAATATCTCAGTCGAATGTTACTTGGAGAGATGCGGATCGGCGTTGTTGAGGGAGTTTTGCTGGACGCGATCGCAGAAGCCTCAGGCGTCTCCCGACAACTCGTTAGGCGTGCACACATGCTACACGGAGACATCGGCGACGTCGCAAAGATGGCTATGACTGATGGGACGGCAGCGCTTGAGAACATAGGACTACGGCTATTCGTCCCCGTAAAGCCAATGCTCGCGGAGATGGCAGAAGACATCCCTCAAGTCCTTTCCGAGCACAAAGATGGCAGCTCGTTCGAGTACAAGTTCGACGGCGCCAGAATCCAGATCCACAGAAAAAAAGGTCATGTCAGAATCTTCAGCCGGCGACTAACCGATGTCACAGATAGTATTCCGGAAATGGTGGATTATGCCAAGACGAAGGTGAACGCATCAGAATTCTTGATCGAAGGGGAGGTTGTCGCTCTCGGAGAAAGAGGAAAGCCGGTACCGTTTCAGGACCTGATGCGCAGGTTCCGCCGAGTCCACGGGATCCAAGACATGGTCGAGAGAATCCCCTTGCGCCTCTATCTCTTCGATATCCTCCAATCCGAAGGGAAGACCCTGATTGACCAGCCGTATACCGAACGCTGGGAGATTCTCGCTAGCCTCGTTCCAACCGAATCTCTCGCGCCAAGAGTCGTGACCCGTGACCCTGGGGTCGTGGAGGATTTCTTGCAGTCAGCTCTGAAAGAGGGGCATGAGGGGCTAATGGCCAAGTCGCTCACGAGCGATTACTCTCCTGGTGCTCGTGGCAAGAAGTGGTTCAAGATCAAGCCGGCTGACAGGCTCGACGTAGTCATCGTTGCCGCAGATTGGGGTAGTGGCAGAAGGGTGGGCTGGCTGAGCAACTACCATCTAGCAGTCAGGGACGATGAGACCGGCGAGTACCTCGTCGTTGGGAAGACGTTCAAGGGTTTGACAGATGCAGAGTTTGACATGATAACCAAACGGCTTCAAGCCCTCAAGACCAGAGAATCCAAATGGACCGTTCATGTGAAACCAGAAATCGTCGTCGAGGTTGCTCACAACGAGGTTCAGAAGAGCCCCAGATACAAATCGGGATTTGCGCTGCGGTTTGCGAGAATCGCGAAGTTCAGAGACGACAAGGCGCCTGAAGAAGCCGACACGATTCAAAGGCTACGCCAGCTATACGAGAAACAGTTTGAAAACAAGGGACGATTGCTAAAGGAAGTCCCTTGAAGGTAGCCGTTCTTTTCAGCGGAGGCAAGGACAGCACGTACGCCACATGGATTGCTCAACACCAAGGCTGGGATGTAGAGGCTCTCGTGAGCGTACTGCCAAGGGGAATCGAGTCATTCATGTTTCACTTTCCCAACATGCGATGGACTAACCTTCAGGCCGAGGCAATGGGCCTTCCACATCGGACTATCAATGCCGGTCAGGACGAACTGTTGAGCCTTCGGGAAGGACTAGAACAGATACGACAGGAGCTTGGGGTCCAAGGGATTGTGACTGGAGCTGTCGCAAGTGACTATCAAAAGACCCGGATCGACCAAATCTGTGACGTTCTGGGGCTGAAGAGTTTCGCCCCTCTCTGGCACAAAAACCCCAAGACACTAGTAAACGATTTGAAAGCCGCTGGATTCAAGATTATTGTCTCAGGAGTCGGAGCTGCCGGGTTTGACGAGACCTGGTTAGGAAAAGAAATGACAGACGAGCGGTGGGCTATGCTGGAGAAACTGTCAAGGAAACACGGAATACATTTGACCGGTGAGGGTGGTGAGTACGAGACCTTCGTGCTTGACACGCCGCAGTTCAAAAGTCGGGTTAGTGTCGACGAGACGACTAATCGATGGGATGGACAGAGCGGGTACCTGGTTGTCGAAAAGGCTTCGTTACTGCATAAGTCTGCGAACTGAGGCGCTGACTCCTTCGTCGATCTTCGCAGGATCCAACATAGTATACTTTCTGTTTTTCATCAGGACCCTCCCGTCTACTATTGTTGTATCGACGTTGTAGCCGCTCGCCGAGTAGACGAGATCTGAAACTACTGTTTCTTTTCCGTGAATAGGCATCATGCTCGGCTCTTTCAGATCGACAAGAATTAGGTCAGCCCGTTTGCCCTTCTCTATGCTGCCTATCTCCTTCTCCTTGCCAATCGCGCGGGCTCCATCGATTGTGGCCATGTCGAGTACCTTCTGAGCGTTAGCGATTGTTGCATCCCACCGGTGCGCTTTCTGCGATAGGGCGCAAATCTTCATCGTGTCGAACATGTCAAGGCTGTTATTGCTCGCAGGTCCATCTGTTCCAAGCCCGACTCGAACTCCTGCCTCCCACATCTCCGGCAACGGCGCTACGCTCCCTCCTGCCAGTTTCATATTTGATACCGGACAGTGAGCGACTCTGACGCCGCGCTTTCCATACAACTTGACCTCCGATTTTGTCAGCCAGACCGAGTGGGCGGCAAGCACTCTATCACCCAGAAAGCCTATCTTGTCAAGATAGTCTACTTCGCGAGATTTCTTGTCTCGCTCAAACTTCGCCTGCTCTCCCCGGGTCTCAGCGATGTGAATGTTTACTAGGACGTTTTCCTTTTCAGCTTCCTTTCTACACCAGAGAAGAGTTTTCTCGCCGCAAGTATAGGGAGAATGAGGCCCGAACGCAAACGAGATTCTGGGCGATTTCATCTCGCGGATGTGTTGGAGCAATTTCAGGGAGCTTTTCCGCTCTTTTTCTTTGCCCTCATGGGTTGGGGGATCGATCATTCCGTAGGAGAGTATTCCTCTGAGCCCGGCCTCCTCGGTTGCCCGGGCGACATCTTCCATGTGAAAGTACATGTCAACGAAACACGTGGTTCCGGTTCTCGTCATCTCCATTGTCCCAAGAAGTGCGCCAAAATAGCACATTTCGCTTGTGAGTCGTTTCTCAAGAGGCCAGATCTTCTTCTCCAGCCACTGTTGAAGCTCGAGGTCGTCAGCGTATCCTCTGAAGAGAGTCATTGAAAGATGAGTGTGAGTGTTGATCAAGCCGGGAATCAGCACTTTACCTCTACAATCGATCACCTCATCCTTCCCAGAACCTTGAGTTATGCCCATGTCACGAATCGTTCCGCCGTCATCAATGCTGACAGAGGAGTTCCGCAGAACCTCTCGATCAGGGTTCTGCGTTATCACCCAGTCGCAATCTTTCAGGAACAATCCCATGGATCTAGGCCTCTGCGCGAAGCTGGGTTTGAGAGTGGATCCCTTTTGAAGGCTTGTAGGCGGCATCCAGAAGGGCCCTAATGCTCAAGGCCTTGGCTTTGCCGATTCCAGCTCCGACTGCCATCTCTGTCACAGAAGCACTGAATGTCCGTCTTAACGATCCAAAATGGGACAGCAATTGTTCGGCTGTGCGAGGTCCTATGCCGGGAACCGAACTAACAATGGATTCCTGAAGCCTGTTAATGTCGACCGACCTCGGCTTCCGGACCATAAGAGGAGGCGGCCCCCGATGGCCCTTATACCGTCCACCCTTTCCAAGAGTGATCAAAAACTCAGCTGTCTCTTTCGCATTACGAGTGAAGAAACAGTGCAAGCCGAAATCTAAAACCGCGGAAATCAGGGCACCCCAGAGAGAACGGGGGTTCCGAGATCTCTTGAGTTCGTCGTCGAGACTTCCCTCAACGACCAGAATCTTGTCTCTGTACGACTCCCCTATCCTATAGGCTTGATCGAAAAGCCTCCCGCTAAACAAAGAGGAGACGAAGTCCCGCGCAGATTTTCGCTCGACTGCATACTCACCAACTATGTAATCTGCTACCTCAAGGACCCTATATTCAACCGAGACTCCCTTCGAGCGGAGCTCATCAGGAACACCTGAAGGCTTCTCCCTTTCATCAACAGCTATCCGAACCATAATTGTCCTGAAATCTCAACGATGTTGTCACAACAAAAGACTATGCGAGAAATTAGAGACTCGGTATCTGGAGGGGGCCATGTGTGTCCTTACACGGAACGCGAGCGAGAGAGGGGTCTCTGGGAAAGCAAGCCTCAAAAGGAACTATTCGCGTTTTTCGCGTCGGCCTTGATGGGCATCCCGAAATCAGTTGTAGATCAGTTGTTGAAGGAGAGCGAAGACCACTCATGCCGGGAAGCGCCTGAGATCTGTGTCAAGGTCATGGCTATCGCGAACCTCCCGACGCTATCCGGTGACTATCAGGCCGTCGCGTTCTGGAATAATTTCGACAAGAAGGAGCACGCCGCCTTTGTCCATGGTGATATTTTCGAGAAGGAAGACGTCCCCGTAAGACTCCATTCCGAGTGCCTTACGGGAGATGCAATCGGATCGCTCCGTTGCGACTGCAGGGAGCAGCTTCAGGAGTCCCTCGCACGAATAGGGAAAATGGAGCGTGGAATCGTTCTCTATTTGAGGCAGGAAGGACGTGGGATCGGTTTCGTAAACAAGATCAAGGCCTACCAACTACAGGATGCGGGCTTCGACACCGTTGAGGCGAACAAGAAGCTGGGGTTCAGACCTGACGAACGAGACTACGACATTGCGGCTCACATGTTGATGTCGCTTCACGTAAGATCGGTGAAGCTTCTCACGAACAATCCGGATAAATTGAAGGATCTGCAGCTTCATGGAATCAAAGTGTCCGAGAGGATACCGGTCGTGATGCCACCGAATCAGTTCAACAAATTCTACCTAGAGACGAAGAGGAAGAAGCTCGGCCACATACTAGACATAGAACAGCGCGACGATCTAGCAGCGTACCCCCATGATCAAGACTATGGCTAGCTGACGCGACTACCCCTGCCAACATCAGTTTCTCCTGTCCTGAACTGATTCAATGTTCTTGATCGGTTCAGAAAACAGCCGGAAGAAGCCCCGGAACGATGTACACAATGAACGTTGTAAATGGAATCGACGTGAGGAATGAAAGAGCCACTTGTCTCCAAGTATGGTATCCTAGCTTTACCCTTGTGCTTCCAACAACGGCCGCAACAGCCAGCATCAGCAGGAAACCAAGGACCCCGAGGCCATATAGTATGGCAACGGAAGGACCCGTTATGCCCCATGTATGGATGCTTACCTTCGTTAGGTATCTTGTGATCACAGCAGCCAACGAAGTGTTGGCGAAGTAAGCGAGCATCAAAGCACTGAATATGAATGGAGCCTCGAGATATCTCAGCAAGGCGAAGCCGACAAGGTATGAAAAAACTGCTATTGCGAAGAGTGTCGGTCGATCTTTTCGATCTTGCACATTCGCGTCTCTTTTCAGGAAGTGCACATAGACCAGAAGGGAGCCTAACTGAATGAGGCTAGCAAACACGATAGAGAACAGAAGGTACATCCACGTTTTTTCGATTCCACTTGCAATCGACAAGGCAAGAAAAGCGTAGGCGGATGATACTTGAGGCATGAAGATTACTGCGATGGCTTTGTAGATGCGGTCAAGATGTCGAGGGCTTGAAGGTCTCGCTACGGGTGGTCTTGTGATTGTTGCCAGGATCATCAACGTCAATGAACATAGGGGATTGTTGATTAATCAATTCTCAACCTTTCGGTTGCTTGTGCGAGGGGTTCATTTTCGGCTCCGTTGTTTGAATACTACCGCTTGCGCTTCATCTTGTAATCATTGATCAATTTCTTTTGTTTCGTATCCAGTTTGCCAATCCACTCATACCTCTCTGTGATCCGCAGATAGAAGCCGAAGGGGTCGACCATTCTGAAGTCGCGACGGCCCCATTTTTTCAACTGCAAGGGTTGAACGATCTTTGCGAATTTCCTGACACTGTTGTAGAAGCGTTCCACTCGATCAACGGGAATGATTATCTCGACCCCGTAACCGCATTTTGTGGTCTTCCTGAATCGACCGAAGTAAGAGTGGGAGTACACCTTCTGACTGCCCCCATAGAAATTCAGCACACTTCGCTTTCTTTTCATAACAAGATAGTCCTCCGTTCGCCACGAGAGTTTGAAACCGAGTCTAGAGTAGAACTCGATCGCTCTCTTGAAATCCGGGACGTGAAGCTCAATATAGACATCCGTTAGCATTGCCGTTCGACCATGGTCAGAACAGTACAATTATTTGAAGACCCGAACGTATCCATGGGTCAACTATCAGAATTCTACAAGGTCGAGGGATCTCCCCACACCTACCTCATGTTCGTGACCACGATCGATGGGATCGCCGTTCCTCTCGAACCCGGTCAACGCGGAGGATCCGAAATTGCCCTACGACACCTAAAGAACAATCCAATAGCGGCAGGGGGTCTCACCGATAACAGAGCTCTCCAATACGGGTGGGCATCAGCCGACGCCGTTCTCGGAGGGGCCGGAATCCTCAGAGACAACCCAAACGCGACTTGGTACCCCAGAGACAAGGACTTGCCGGGTCTCTTGAGGAAAATGAATGGTATACCCGTCAGGGCAGTTGTAACTGGCAGTGGAGAGGTCGACTTGAAACACCCCGTGTTCAACCCCAAGAACGAGGAGTGGCAGCCGGTCCTTTTTACCACGAGGAAAGGAGAGGAGAGGCTGAAGGATCAGGCGAAACAACTTGGCGCTCAAGGGCATCGGACTCTCGAGCTCACCAAAACGTACCCTATTGGAGACACGAACGTAGACCTCGGCAAAGCTATAGGGATTCTAAGAGAGGACTACAAAGCGAATCTCCTGGACATCCAGGGGGGCCCGATTCTGGCCGGCAAGCTTGTCAAGGCCATGCTAGTCGATGAGATCAGGCTAACATTTTCCCCCCAGGTCATGGGAGATCTCAATTCTGAGGGAAAACGAAGACCCGGCTTTGTCACTGGAGTCCATTTCGGACTGGAAGACTCTCCAATCGCAGCGCTTGAGTCCATAGGAGTCTCAGGGAGTCATATCTTTCTCCGATACTTGATGAACTACAGGAACTAGAGCGACCAGAAATGGAAATGTTTGCTATGCGAGAATTCCAGTTCTCATCGGCTGCCTCGCTCGATGTTGACGAGAAGGTGATGCAGGGCCACAACTACGAGCTAAGAGTCGTCGTCAAAGGAACGCCCGACGAAAGAGGGGTCATTCTGGACACGCGCATTATCGAGAGAATCGTCAACCAAGAAATAATCGCGAAATTGGACAAGAAAAATCTGAATGAGATAATTCCTAATCCAACAATGGAACGGATCTCAGTATGGATCTGGAATAAGCTCAAACCATCAATCAAGGAGCTACATGAGATTCGAGTGTGGGAAAATAGGAAGAAAGGGACCAGCGTAGTCTACAAGGAGAATTGAGTCAGAGGCGAATCAACATCAGCATTTGACCTTGGACTCGTTTGCAATCCAATGCTCCATTTTGTTTGACAAAACATCCAGCGCAAGCGCTCCGTCGCCGAGAAGCTCGTCGTGGAATCTGCGAACGTCGAATCGTGGTCCCAGCGCCTTTTCCGCTTTAGCCCGTAGCTCACTGATCCTAAGCTGGCCGACTTTGTACGCGAGAGCTTGACCTGGCCATGCAATGTATCTGTCTACCTCGGATACTATGTTGAGTTCTGAGAGCGCAGTACTTTCTAGGAAGAATTGGATGGCGCGTTCACGCGTCCAGCGTTTGTGGTGTATTCCTGTGTCGACGACAAGTCGGGCTGCACGCCAGGCGTCGAAGCTTAGCCTCCCAAAATCAGAAAGTGCATCCTTGTAGAAACCAACCAGCTTAGGGAGTTCTTCCGAATAGAGCGCCCAGCCTTCAATGAAGGCAGTATAACCTCCATGTCTCCGAAACCTAGGCAGGTCCGTCAATTCCTGCTGAATTGCCAGCTGTAGATGATGTCCAGGCACCGCCTCGTGGTACGCAAGCACCTCCATCGTGTACTTGGGCCGTTGCTCAGGTCGGAACGTGTTCACATAGAAGTAAGCTGGACGAGAGCCATCTTCAGGCGGCCGGTAGTAGTAGGCGTCTGGGGCGGCCTCGGCTCTGAACGCTTCAATTTCACGGAATCCGTATTTCGCCTTAGGCAATCGTCCAAACAATAAGGGGAGCTGGGCGTCCATCTGCTCCAGAATCTTCTTGAATCCCGCCATGAGTCCATCGCTAGTAGTGTTGTAGAGTGACCTGTCCTTTCTGAGGGACGAGATGAAATCTTGTAGGGAACCTTTGAAGCCGATGAGGTCCACAATTGCCCGCATTTCAGCGTGAATGCGTGACAATTCGGCGAGACCTAGATCATGAATTTCGTCCGATGACAGGTTTGTGGTAGTGTAGTGCCGAACTGTGTAGTCGTATCGTTCGTTCCCATCGGGAAGAGACCAAATGCCGACATCGCTTCTACATGCTGGCAGATATTCTTCTTTGAAGAAGGCAAGAAGTTTCTCAAAAGCCGGAACGACTGACTGTCGAATCGCTTCCTCGATATCGTTCCTTATGCGAAGGGCATCTCTCGCATTGATTTCTGGTGGAATGTTCTCGACGGATTTGTAGAGATCGAGTTTTTTGGGATCTTGGACAATGTTCGTTTCCAGTTGGGGGATGATTTTCTCAGTAGTCACTTTGGCGAGAACAATTCCGGCCTGTATTCCCATGCGCATGCTCTCGATAGCCTGGTCTACAAGTCGGGGAAAGGCTCGAAGACGGCTGGAAAAGTTCTCGAAGTCCAAGAGTGACCTGAAGGGATGGTAGGTGACCAGCTCTGGAATATCGATCTGCAGCCCAGACTGCTGGGTCATGGGTGTGAGATAGGGACGAAACTTAGCAGCTTCTAGATTGTCTTCTAGTTCGCGCTCGAAGAGTTCGTAGTTCAGCAGATCTGGTTTCGAGGATGGTTTCTCGATACTTCTCAACTGAGCGAGGTACTTTCTGGACAGAGCGACTCGACGGAGAAACGCGCCCTCCGAGGCGTCCTCTAGGGCACCATCATATCGATGGTCTCCAAGGTAGGTTGCGCTGAGAGGGTATTCTCTGAGGATGAATTCCCAGTAATCGTCGTACAACTGGTTAAGCTGAGTTACAACATGTCTAGACGAGACTCGTTTCCTGCGCTGCATATCTGTCCGATTGGTGACTCTGATCTCGAATTCTATTTATGGGCAGAGATCGATCCTAGAGCTGGAAGCGAGTGGCGAAGTAGCGGATTCTTTCGGCTATTCTTTCTTGACATTGAGTAAGAGGCCTTGTTGCTTGAACCAAGAAGAGAGAGTGTCTGTCAGCTTGTCGAATTGCTTGTTGACGCTCCTCATTCCCAGAAGTCCTCCAGCGGCCCCTGAACCAACCTTCAACAGCCTTAGCGTCCCGCCTTCGGTAGCAGGGTAGATTTCGAAGGTAACAGCATGGTGTTGGGCCGCTGCCCCGAGGATTATGTTTGCTCCCTTGCTACCCTTGTCCGCCTTCCCCTTCAGAGCACCGTCCCACTGAACCGTGAACCCGTTCGATGTGAACGCTTGCAGAACCAGATTCTGAATATTCTCTACCGATCCCCTTACAGCAATGTCAGCGTATTTGGCCAAGGCAGTTTCTCAACCTACTATGAGGAATCTACTTTCGCGAATAAATCCGTTGCGCCCTCGACCTAATCTTCTTTCGATTCGAGAGTACTTCCCTGTAATCTGCGAAGTCTATTTACGACAGACCACGGGAGTCACCTTAATGGCCGACAAGGACTTCGGTTCAGCTCTGATCTATCACGAGGCTACGAAGCACTCTGAAGTCAGCCTTGGAGCGTCCGCTCACTATCTCGACTGGGACAACAAACCAGCACAGTTCAAGGGGTACATGAATCTCGCTTCCATTGCCCTTCCTCGCAATTTTCCTCTGCCTAAAGAGAACTCTATCAAGGCGATAACAGGCGAGCCGCAGAAAACAGCCCTAGACCAGATCGACGTAGGGGTTCTTTCCGAGCTTCTCTTCTTCTCCGCCGGCCTCACACGAAAGGTGAGATTTGGCAAGGAACTCTACTACATGCGGGCAGCCTCCGCGACGGGTGCACTGTATCCCATTGAAATCTACGTGGTCTCGGGTCGAATCCCTGGCTTAGAGGCAGGAGTGTATCACTTCAACCCTCTACACTTCTCGTTAGTGAAACTGCGCGAGGAAGACTATCGATCCGCACTAGCTGACGCAGGCAGCCCGGACAGCCAGTCTGCACCGTTCACATTGGCGTTCACGTCACTGGCGTGGAGGAATTCATGGAAGTACGAAGCGAGATCCTATCGTCACTGGTTCTGGGATTCGGGGGTCATCGCGGCTAATCTTCTAGCCACATCCAATTCGGCCGGCCTCGCAACCACACTTGAACTAGGCTTCGTTGATTCGGAAGTCGACCGGCTTCTGGGTTTAGAGGCAAAGAAAGAGGCAACTGTAGCTTTGGCGATTGTCGGAGCTGGTCGTGCCGAAAAGGCTCCCAAATTACATCAGCCGATTCCAAGTCTCGCCTTAGACGTCAACTCACTCTCAAAGGGAGAAGTTGACTATCCGATAATTTGGGAAACTAATGAGTCTTCTGGACTAGGAAGCAGGTCGGAGACCGATTCTTGGAAGACGAGCCTAGGGCCATCCAAACGAACGGTTCCATCAACTACGCCAGCGTTTCCATTACGAGACTCAGAAAGAGACCCGTTTCCACATTTAGACGAGGTGATTCTTCTTCGAGGGTCCACCCGAAAATTCGCCCGTGAACCCATCTCCTTCGACCGTCTCTCCACGAT
The DNA here is from genome assembly GCA_005881615.1 of Candidatus Bathyarchaeota archaeon. Taxonomy (GTDB): domain Archaea; phylum Thermoproteota; class Bathyarchaeia; order 40CM-2-53-6; family 40CM-2-53-6; genus 40CM-2-53-6. Next base: position 715 of record VBBR01000189.1, on the reverse strand, counting down.
TATCCGTGCTTCTGCCACCGACATCCCTCTCGACTTCCTTCCAGACAACCAGGCATTGATCGATTTCTACTTCATAGCTAACGACGTCCAAGGACTCCCTGCGGGATCCTACTTCTACAACGTTGACAAAAACTCCGTCGAGCAATTGAAGCTCCACAGAAACCGCTCCATGTCGGGCTACCTTTGCCTCGGACAACAGCTCTTCAGCGACGCGAGTGTCGTATTTTTCCTCATGACCAACTTGACTTCCGCTCTGAAATCTCTTGGCAACAGGGGCTATCGAGCAGTGCAGTTCGAAGCCGGCGTTCGCGCAGGGAAGATCTACCTCTCCTCTTATGCGGTGGGAATCGGGGCCTCCGGCTCGACATTCTTCGACGATGCCGTCACAGAATTCTTCTCACCTCATGCTAAGGAGAAGAGTACCATGATTGCCGTCGGAGTTGGAGTCCCAGGATACAAGGCAAGACCAGGAAAGGTTCTTCCTGTCCCGGATGAATCAAGGTGATGCTCTGAAGAGGGGTCGTGCTCCGAGAACCGTTTTGTCGTTCGAGGGTTCGAATTGAGCAGTAACCTGTGTCCCCTGTGTCATAAGCCGATTCGGATACCTGAGGAAGAAGTCATCGTAGTCAGGACAAAGCTTGGAAAAGGGAAGACTGAGGACAGAATGGTCCACAAGGTATGCCCATTGAGCGAGCCCGTGGCTCAAGTCGGAGGC
>VBBR01000190.1 GCA_005881615.1 Candidatus Bathyarchaeota archaeon | reverse complement strand
GGGTCAGGATTCGTTCGATGGCGGGGTCGTCTGCGAGGTTGACGAACATGGTTACGTGGTCGAAGGCGCCTTGTTTCTCGAAGTCGTCCCTGAAGAATCGAGCTTCATCGGCAGTGATACCCATGGCTGCGAAGACAGTTGTAAATGGCTCGTCTGTGCCACGGACCTTGGCTTGGCGGGCGATCTGGGCCGCGATCTGGTTGTGGGGGAGCCCGGACGCGGAGAATAACGGAAGCTTCTGTCCACGGACGAGCGTGTTCATTCCGTCGATCGCGGAGACGCCGGTTTGGATGAACTCTCGCGGATATTCTCTGGCGAAGGGGTTGATGGGACTGCCGTTTACATCAAGATAATCATCTGGGATTATTCTTGGACCGCCATCTGTAGGTCGGCCGCTGCCGTCGAAGATCCGCCCGAGCATGTCCTGTGATACGGGGAGTTTGACGGTTTCACCAGTGAAACGGACACTTGTTGCGGACACGTCTAGTCCGGATGTTCCTTCGAAGATCTGAACGACCGCGACTCCACCACCGACTTCTAGGACCTGTCCTCTTCTCTCTTCCCCGCTTGGAGTCCTGATCCTCGCTAGCTCGCCGTATCCTACTCCTCTCACTTGTTCGACGAAGATTAGGGGTCCGGATATTTCTCGAACCGTTCTGTATTCAAGACCGGCGAGCGAGACCATTCTATTTCGCCTTGACAGCGGGTGCTGTCAGCATCTTGAATTCTTGATCCAGACGCTCGTTCAGAGATTGGGAGTAGTCGGTGAACTTGTCTGCCGGCGTGAGTCTCATGCGGCTGATATCGTTCTTGACGGGCAGCTCGAGAACTTTCTGGAGCGGTATGTTTTCGTCGACGGCTTTCTGCATCAGGTTGTAGTAGTGGAGAATTATCCGTATCATATTGTACGTCTTCGTCTTGTCACAGTAGCTGTCGGCGGGGTTGTAGGATTGCTGCATGAGGAAGTCTTCCTTAATCATCTTTGAGGCCTCCAAGATTACCCGTTGTCCCTCAGAGAGGGCGTCGGGACCAACGAGCATGACGATCTCGCGCAGTTCCTCGTCGCGCTGGAGAAGATACATTGCCACTTTTCGCAGGTCGACCCATTCGGGTCCAACTTCTTTCGGATACCAGGTTTCGAGGGTGTCGAGGTAGAGGGAGTAGCTTGTCAACCAGTTGATGGCTGGGAAGTGGCGTCGCTTGGCTAGTTCGGAATCAAGAGCCCAGAAGACCTTGACAATGCGGAGAGTGTTCTGAGTGATCGGTTCGGAAAAGTCGCCCCCAGGAGGAGAGACGGCGCCAATTACGCTGATGGAGCCCTGCTTTGATTCCGATCCTAGGACCTCTAATCGGCCTGATCGTTCGTAGAAATCGGCGAGGCGGGACGCGAGATATGCTGGATAGCCTTCTTCACCTGGCATCTCTTCCAAACGTCCTGATATCTCTCGAAGAGCTTCGGCCCATCTGCTTGTGGAATCCGCCATTAGCGCGGTATCGTAGCCCATGTCCCGGAAGTATTCTGCGATCGTGATGCCGGTGTAGACGCTGGCTTCCCGTGCAGCAATTGGCATGTTGGAAGTATTCGCGACTAGAGTTGTCCGATTCATCAGGGGTTGTTGTGTGCGAGGGTCAAGGAGCGTAGGGAAAGTTTCGAGAACTTCAGCCATCTCGTTTCCTCTCTCACCACAGCCTACATAGACGATGACTTGGGCATCGGCGAATTTTGCCAATGCCTGCTGGAGCACTGTATTGTGGCAGACCATGGGTCCCCATCCAGCGATGAAATTCTCGTATCCTGGGACCGTGATGTCGTAGACCTCAGAAGTGGTCGTGATTTGGCGGATGTCGGAGATCTCGTCGAAAAAGGAGAAGTCGGATAGCTCCGAGAGCTTCTCTAGCTTCTTCAGCGCAACATTGTCGTTCGAGCCTGGGGCGGATTTTTCTTTGATTGCAGATATGAGGCGTCTGATTACGGTAATTCCCGGTTTCTCTCCTCGTGTCGCATAGTTGTACATGTTGAAACCAGATTTTCTCAGGTTTTTTCTCGATGTCTTACCGAGGCTCGCGGCCTCCGAAAGGACCGATGGGTCTATGGGAACGACGTCGACAGCGCTGTACACTCGCTTCTCAAGTTTCAGAAAACGATCTATCTTCTTGAGGTAGCGATACGGCAATTGCTTTCGCAGAAATCGGTGTAATTCCGAAATAGGCCGACGCCCTTCAACGGTGACGCGATGGTAAGTGTGACCGCCAATCTCTCTGTGCCTTGTTCTATGCAGCACTCCCAACCGTGTCAGCAGATATGAGAGTCCCAAGGCCATCTCTTCGCTAGCCGTTGCGATCTCTAGGGTGCGAGTGCTGAACGAGCCATCTCCAGCGATGTAGCCTGTGAGAAATCCTCCGATCACCTTGTCCGGAGACATTGAGACAAGGTCAGGAACTCTCAGCGTGCGAGATTTCCTCTTCTTGGGGAATCCCATGCCAACAAGGAGATGGACCAGAGCTCTGCTGTCGATTCTCTCCAATAGTCCTCCACTGTGCGTCCCGCGTTGAGGTGTCAAGCCGAACAGTTTGTTTGCGAGCTGAGCGAATCTGCGGAGTACCCACTCGTCATTATTGAACAGGATAACACTTCCGCGTCCCCGGAGCATACCATCAGAGAGGATTAGCCCGAGAAACTCGGCAAGTTCGAGTGTCATTTCCTTGGGAAGTCTTATGCTCCAGCCTTGTCGTTGAGCCCTGACCGACCCGACCGGAATCTTCTTGCCCGTCAGCTTCGCCAGATGTCTTAGAAAGCCGAGAGTTGGTCTCGCTCTTCTCTGCTGATAGTTTTGGAGGCTCTTGTAGCTCGCATCGAGGTTCTTCGAGAGAGCTTTGAGAGTAGTGCCTTCCCTCAGGCTTTCTATTGTTGTGATCATGGTTTCGATGGTTTTTGCGTCGTCAACTCTGATGTCGTCTGGGAGAAGTTTGTAGGGGTCGATGGGTTGCTGGTCTAGACTGAGTGCGATCTTTCTCGGTGTTAGGAGATACTCTCCAGGTTGGAGTAGTTTGGCCGGCGTTTCCTCGATTGTGCCGTCGCGGCGTAGTTGCTGGAGCTTGTGAACGGGAGTGACTCTGACTCTGCGCCCGCTGCGGGTTTGAATTTCAAGTAGCTCGTTGGTGGATCCTTTGTAGCCCATTGACGCTTCAGCATTTGTGAACTCAGGGTTGGAGAGCGAAACAACTCTCGGAGGGTTGGAGTAGGAATAAAGGGTCTCATCTCCATTGTCATCGAAGGATTGGGAGTTTCCCTTATCGTGCACAAGTTCTCGAATTCTCCTTATCCTGCCATCTGCAAGCAGAACTGGGGTTTCTCCGTCGAGACATTTGCCACTGCCGAAGGGTCCGGGGACGGCTGCTGTTCCTCCTTTGGCGACTGGGAAGAAGAAGTCGATGATGCGCTGGCCGGTTATGAGTGGGATTTCGGATGGGAGTTTGCGTTTGAAGGGCCTGGCTATTCGTACGGGCCAGGTGTGCATCATGAACAAAGAGACGGGGCCGGTCTTGGTTTCCATCTCGCCGATCGGCTCGGTGATCGTGTAATCGCCCTCTGGGACGATTGAGATGATTTTTCCGGACTGGTTGGGCGGGACCATTATCCGTTGAGTGATTAGAGTTGTCTCTTTGACGGTACCGAGAACGTCGCCACCGGAAACTTCTACTCCTCTATCCGCGGTGGGAACGAAGTGCCACTTTTTGGATCGATCGATCGCTGATGGGGCGAGGCCTCTCTTGATGAAAGGGCCGGTTTTTTCGAAGAGAACTGTCAGTGGTCGTTGGATGCCGTCGTAGATCTGGCCTAGGATTCCCGGGCCGAGTTCTACTGATAGCGGTTTGCCGGTTCTCTCGACTTTCTCTCCAGGTCGGAGGCCGGCTGTTTCCTCATAGACCTGGACTGTAGCGTTCTCTCCATCTATCTTGATGATTTCGCCGATGAGGCCCTGGTCGCCAACACGGACGACTTCGTACATCTGGGCGCCGAGCATTCCCTCGGCGACGATGACGGGCCCTGCGACCCGTGCGACCTTTCCAGGCTTGAACTCAGGCATGAACAGGACCTATGAGTGTGGAAGGTCGAGTTTCCGGCCGGTTGTCATTATAACCTTCCTCGTTACACCAATGGTTACGCCAACCTCATAGCCAACGGTAGGGTTGAACGCATGTTGTCGCATCTTTCCCTTTCAAAGAGTGATGATGAATTGTTTAGAGGAGTAGCGTCAAGAACCCCACTGTCCAGCCTCAAACGCCTCATACAGATTCTAGTGATTGGATCTGATGGTGATCATTGTCCCGAGAGCACTTACGCGGCGGCAAAGGAGGTTGGCGCCGAGATAGCATCCCGGGGAGCAGTCCTAGTAACCGGGGGTCTCGGTGGAGTAATGGAAGCTGCTTGTAGGGGTGCGAAGGAGAGGGGCGGAATGGTCGTCGGAATTCTCCCACAAGAAGACATGAGCTACGCGAACCCCTACTGTGATATCATCGTCCCAACAGGAATGGGATTCTCACGGAATTACGTGACAGCTTACTCGGCTGATTCTGCGATTGTGGTGGGCGGGGGAGCGGGAACCTACGTGGAAGCACTGGTCGCCTACCAGAAAGGAAAACCGATAGTCGCACTGAAAGGGACGGGTGGAACAGCCGACAAGATTGCTGACAGCTACCTAGATGATAGAAAGACAGTGAAAGTCATGGCCGCCCCAACACCCAAAGACGCCGTAGACCAAGCACTAGACCACGCCCTCAACGGCAAAAGAGGAATTCGCTACTTTCAAAGCGTAGCAAAGATGCTTTGACTACCCTAAGCTCTTAGACAAATCATGACCTCTAAGGCTTCGAATCAGAGGAAGCTCTGAAGGTCATGGCTCCCTGTCTCTAAGGACACCCTAGACCAAGCATAAGAGTCCGAGGGTCTACCAAGCACCTCCGCGAGAGTCAGATAACGGATCGAAGGGTCTCCAGTATCCAGAAGCCAGTTTACCGCAGGGTCCTCGATACCCATTGTCTCTATCAACAAATATTATGACCTTGAGCACACTATTTGTTCTCGAGTCGGACCTTGAACAAGACTGTGGTTGCCTCCTCGTATCTGATAGTCGGGGGGAGCCTTGGGCTAATTGTTCTCTCTTTATTCCTGCAGGGTGTGTTTGCCTATGGCTATTCTCCTTTCGGCTTCTTTCCAGGAACTGTGCTAGTCCTCGTAGGGGTCGGGGGACTTGTTCTGGGACCCTATTTCGGTCTCGCCGGGTTCATTGCAAAGGAGAACTCTGTTTGGTTTGAGGCCAACAGAATGATTCACCATCATATCTCCTTTCCGATCTTGGGAGGCCTCGCTCTTTACTTCGCTTCGTTTTCATACTTTTTCTTTCCGGCCCTGACAGCCTACCTGGTAGTCGTACTCCTCGGAACCCTGATATCTGTAATGGCTAACAAGACCAGCAAACCCGCGGGGCATCCCCAAGAACCCGCGAAAAAC
>VBBR01000042.1 GCA_005881615.1 Candidatus Bathyarchaeota archaeon | reverse complement strand
GTTTCGGTTGTGCCGGGCTTTTCGAGCACCAACCAGCCATTCTTGACCCTTGCCACCAGGACCGTGACTCTGCCTGCAGGTGGATCGAGTGGCTTCGAGGTGACTGTTGGGATTAACGGGAAGACTGTTGCTGGAGACTATTTCGGCGACATCGTCCTCTCAGGCGGAACAATACCCCTCAACATACCCTACTGGGTAGAAGTAACACCATAGCACGGAAAACAGGACAACAGACCCAACTCCCCCCTTTTTTCCCCTTTTTCCGAAAACCCCAGGCTAGCCTACTCTTGTCCCGTTGGGGGACCTGTTTCTCAGGGGTTGCTAGTAGATGCTCACGAGCAGTCGTCTAAGCTTCCATCTTCCAGTAGGACGGATACAGGGTCTACAGGGTAGGGTTCGAGACCCGGAGCTGGCCACGAAGGAAGGACGGCCAGGCAAGGGCAGGTGAACGTGGAATTCTCAGCGTTTCACGAAGGGCGCGGCGCGCGAAAAAAAGACCAGCCCGGGGGGTCGCGTTTTAGTCAGCGAAAAAAATAGTTACGGAAAGAGAAATGTCTGGAAAAGTCGGAGTCATGTCACTCATGCCGTCTCTAATTACTGAGAGCGCTGCCGAGAAGTACTACAGCTTGGCTAGCGAGTGGAAACCAAGTGTTCCGAGGTGCTTGTCGTCGAATGTGAAAATAGTACTGATCCCATGCCCCCTACACAGGGTTGCAATCGTGCAGTCCGTGAAGCTGAATTCCACATCGCTCCTCTGCTTGTAAAGGTCCCAAGACCGTTGCAACGTTTCCTCGTCGACCTTCAGGAGAACGATAGTCTTGGAAGAGAAGATATCAGTTCCCAGTTGAACCGAGAGTTTGTGATTCCTTGTTCGGGCTCGACAATTAGTGATCGCCTCATCCAACACGTAATCTGAAGTGTACAGCTTGGTGTATTCCGTGTTGTTCTCGGAGATTTTCTCGAAGGATTCGAGCACAGTCAGATGGTCGCTATCTCTCTTGTTGTAGTAGGCCACAATTGGTCCCGTGTCGAGGAAGAGTTTCAAAGGCTACTTGCCGTACAGAGTCTCGTCAACTTCTCTGGAAGCCCTTTCTGTACCCTTTCCCCAGTCCTGAGCCTTGCGCCGACCGAGCGCTATGTCAAAAATCGGGTCCTTCGGATCAATACCTGACTCCTCGCTGGTCCAGCGGAGCGCCGCCTCCCGTAGCGCATCCTTTATCGTGAGACCCTTCTTCTCCGCTATCCTGACCAAGGCACGGTACTCTTCAGCGTCTAGCTCAGTCTGAGCAACCTTTCGCTCCATTAGACTTCCATGCAACATTACATGTCATCTACATGTAAGTGTTCCGGAGGACAACCATTTATGGGCTGATTACCATAATGGTAATCGGAATTCATGAACCGGTACATGGAGCTCTGGGGTTGGATGTGCGAGGTCTTTGGCGATCAAGCCTTCACAATTGACCAATTTCGTGCCGAGTTTCCCAGCCCCGGACCCTGCGAAAGTGGTTCATGACCTGGCCAAGTTGAACCTGATTACCCGTCTTCAAACCGGGATCTACAAGGTAGCCTCGCCGCTCGACTTCTCACGAATGATGGTCAAGCAGAGTATGTCGAAGGAGAAACTGCTCGCCTCGGCTCCGGCCTCTTTCGCTTACTCGCATGATGACGCGGTCAGAATCTGGACGGACAGCTATTACTGGACAGGCTTTACCGCTGGATACAAGCCCGTTCACATCGAGATAAGAAGAACCGATGCCCGACGCTGGGAACAGTTCTTTCGCGGCAACCATGCTGCTTACGCTTTCGAAGGTGATCGCAAGACATTGTTTGGACTCGTGTTCTTGCTTCACCCTGTTCGAGAAGTCCGTTCTGAGACAAAGGATGGGGTTCCAGTGATTCCGTTGGTCAAAGTCATGGAGTACTGCATCGAGATGAGAGGTGTCTACGAGCCGGCTGTGACATATCTCCGGAAGAAGTTTGGAGCTAAGTTAAGCCGAGCCCAGAGCCTTAGCGAGCTTCGAGGCGTTTTCAAAAACCGGGAGAAGGCGGTCAGGGAAGGCATACGTGAGCTGGAACGTGAGCACAGGAAGGAAGCAAGAAGCTGAGGGGTCGGAGAGGAATTTGCCATCTACCATTCTTCAACGGATAGTCCTGGGATCCTTGCGAAGTCAGACTTATTTCTCGTCACAACTGCCAGTCTGTTCTCAAGTGCTATCCCGGCGATCATTGCATCTCTGAATTCTATGGGTTCTCCCTTTTTCTCAAGTGCAGCAAAGATATTGCCCGCTCTTTCTGCCGACCCTGTTGCGAGCGGGAGGACCAGGAGGCGGGATAGCAGCTTTCGGGTCTGCTTCACGTTTTCTTCGGTTGCTCGTGACTTGTGCGCTCCGTAGAATAGTTCGAAGGCGTTGACGCTGGTTGTGGCTTGTCGTCCTTCAGTGTCCAACATGGTCATATGCCTCTGGGCTTCCTCCTTTTCTCGGAGGATGGCGACAAGGAGGTTGGTGTCAAGGCATTTCAGGAGGTTGTTCCTCGTCGGCCGCGAATTGCGAGGGTGGTCTTTTTCCAATTCTTTTTGAGGCTTGAAAAGATTCTTTCTTCCTCATCGTCGGTCATCTTCCAGGTGCCGAATGAGTCTTTGAGTTCACCGCGCTCTCTGGCCAGTCTCTTAATCACTTCTGAGAAGCTCTCCTTGCCCTTCTTCTCCCGGGCCAAGAGCTCATAGGCTTCCTCTGTTATGGTGAGGGTTTTGACGCCCATGGCTACTCTGTTTACGTGTAAACATAAACATATAGCTTTCTGGCCCTCTCGTGCACAGACACGATTTTCCTTAGACTTTTCGGGTCTGGATACTCTAGCTCCTCAGTTACGAAGTCAGAGTTCGGCTTGGCAATGAATCGCCAGCCGTTTTATATGCAGCTTGGCAGTCGATTGCCGACGCATTGTTGAGCCAGAATCTATCATAGAAAGTATCCATCATAACTGGACCGGTATACCACGGAATCCAGCTGGATGAGCGATTGACCAAGATCGTTGCTGACGACCTCCAGAACGAGGAAGTCTCCTCCCTAGTTGAATACGTGACGGCCGTGTCCAGCGGTCAGATAGCTCAGCACAAGAAGCTCGTCGAAGTCACCGGTCTCTCCAACACGAAGATCAAATTCTTAGTCAACAAGTTCCTCTACACCCGACACCTTCGCGGTTACAGAGTGCTCGAAATTGGAGGAAACTTCGAGATAGTTCGTCTCAAACCTGAAGAGAAACGGACCGAGCGACACGAAACCCTCAGCCCAACGATGCTCCCAGAGTCCATAGGCTTGGGAGGCCTTCCACGCTGGGGCAAACCGTCAGACATTAGTGAATGGGAGGGACAGCCGCCGCCGATGAAGAAGGAACGCTACAAGAAACAGTAGCGCCCGCTGAGACTCCTGCTGTTTAACGGTATAACAAGATGTTTCAACCTCGAAGCCAATTACTTAGTCAGCTTGCACGGTCAGCCAGTTCCTCAAGCACAGCAGCCTCGATTAGCACAGGCTATGGGACAGCCCATGATCAGACGCTCATGGGGTCCAACCCTTAAGGAAATGTGAGGCGAGGGATCGCGTCTGACCCAGACACCATCGTTTTCTCAAAGATTTCTTTTCTTGTAACTTTCCTTTTTCTGTAACTATTGTTTTGCGCTAACTATTTTTTTCTGTTAACTAGTATGCGACTCCCCTGGGGGTCTGTTTTTCGCGCGCCGCGCCCTTCGTGAAAACGCTCGGAATCCACGCTTACCGGCCCATGCCTGTCCCTCCCTCCTTCGTGCCTTGGTCTATGTCTTGGGCCCTAATCTGCGGTAGCTTCAGGAGCCAGTTCTAGAGGCCGTTGAATCATCTTTCTATAGGGAACCCTTCCTGAGCCTCCGACCTCTAGGCGGGCCTTGCCTTTGGAGCTGAAGAGGGACCTTTCCCTTTTTGACCTGACCAACATAGTTGTTGGCGCGATCGTTGGCAGCGAC
>VBBR01000188.1 GCA_005881615.1 Candidatus Bathyarchaeota archaeon | reverse complement strand
TGCCAGCCGCCTGATACTGCTCATACAGGTCTCGCTGCATTTCCAGAGCCTCCTCGGTATGGTTCATCATCCGGAGAGTCTTGGCAACGCACCATTTTGCTATCATGATCTTGTTTGGATCGCCTTGTTGCTGCTGGAATTCTAGAGCTTTCTCGAACATGAGCAGGGCTTCTTCGAACTGTCGTTGCTCGAAATAGGTCCAGCCGAGATTGTTGTAGAGACTGCCTTTCCATTTCCTCGCCTTTTCATCCGCCGAATTCTCGGCAAGGTCCAACGCCTTCAAGTTCCATTGCAACTGCTTCTCGGTTGGTTCAACTATCGCCATCATGTGGGCCGCGTCTACAGCGTTGAAGTCGTCTTTGGACTTGACAGCTAGATCTAATGCCAGAATGAACAGGGGCCGAGCCTCGTCCCGTTTTCCCGACGAATTGAAGACCCTTCCGCGCTCAAGTAGATATCGGACCTTCGTCTTATCGTCCGCTTCTGCCTTCAGCAAGGCCTTTTCGACCCGGTCCAGAGTCTTATGAGCGTCCTGGAATTTTCTCTGTAAGCCCTCTGCCCTTGCTATCTGGGTGAGAAGTTGTGTGAGATACGGGAAGTCTCTCGAGTCCAACGCCGCGGGGAGAAGTTCGCGAAACCTTCCCTCAGTCGCATCTGGATGGTCGTAATCCCAGAAGCTGTCAAGGTCTGGAAGCTTGGTTTTCGGCGCGCTTCCATCGGATACTGCGATCCCCAACCACCCTTGCAATGACCCGGGTTCTACCACTGTAAAGTGTTACTCTTGAGTGGAGCGTTCAGTTGCAAAGAGGGAGGACATGTATGATTTGAGCGAATTGCTACGCAGCACATGCTTAGAGAGACGACGCTTGGCTTTTTAGTCCGAATGATCAGGATTTTCTGTAATTGAGAGTCCTTGTACAGCACGTCTTAGCAGTAGTGATTCTGCTTCCGTTCTTGGTTTTTGCTTTCCCGGCATGGCTCCTAGGTAGGGATCCGATCGCAAAGCTGTTCACGCTTTTTCCCGCTTTTTGCTTCTCCAGGTTTGGCGCGATAGTTACCATAGCCGGATTGGCGGATTGGTCTTCGACCCCGATTTTCTGTGGAGCCAACGGGTGCCCTCCCTATGTCTTCGGACCGGGCTACTGGTTAGCTTGGGCTGGAACCATCGTATCACTTCTAGGTCGTTCATGGATTGCTCTGCCAAAGAGCGTCGAGCGCCGAAAGTTTCTAGGATCAATCATGTTCTCAATGGGGCTCATCCTCGCGATCATGAGAGTTCTGTTTCTCTACGCTGGGTTTGATCAATTTGGCGCGGCCCTAGTCATCAGATCAGTACTTGTCGTTGCCGGACTCCTTATGGTCGGGGCAGGCTTGAACCTGTTCTTCCAGTTGGAGTCAACAATCATAACCCGGATTCGGAGAGCGCTTCAGAAACCCCTATGGTGAACGATGCCTATCCCCTTCAAAAAATAAGCATGCTTTTCTCGACCCCCCGGGGTGGTCAATCTTCCCGCGCCCACCCTTCAAGAAGACGCGAGCTCTAGCCTTGCCGTGGCTTAATTAAGAAACCATACGCCCGACCTTTGCCAAATGATTGTGATCCTATTCTTCCTCACATTGTTCCTCGCCTCAATAGCGGCCGGCGCTCTTGGATCAATTGTTGGAATAGGTGGAGGACTAATCGTCATACCGATTCTCACACTCTTCCTAGGGGTAGACATCCACTATGCAATCGGAGCAAGCATCGTCTCGATAATAGCAACCTCCAGCGGCGCCGCAGCCACCTACGTCAAGGATCGGATCACAAACCTGAGAATCGGCATGTTCCTCGAAACCGGAACAACCACAGGAGCCATAATCGGCGCGGCCGTAGCCGCATACCTCAGCGCGGTGGTACTCGAAGCTATCTTCGGAACCATACTGATCATCTCCCTCGTGCCCCTCGTGCGCAAGATCGGTGAAGAATATCCCCCCAAACAGCAGCTCCAAGGACTTGCAAAGAAACTGAGCCTGCGAGGCGACTACACAGAGCCCGATGGTAGGAAGATCGAGTACAATGCCACAAACCCCGGAAAAGGTCTGGCAGGCATGCTCGTAGCCGGATTAATCTCAGGGCTCCTCGGAATAGGAAGCGGAACTTTCAAGGTTCTCTCAATGGACCTCGCGATGAAGCTTCCGATGAAAGTCTCCACGACAACCTCCAACTTTATGATTGGAGTCACGGCGGCCGCGAGTGCTGGAATCTACTTTGCGCGGGGAGACGTCAACCCGCTGATAACTGCGCCAGTCGCTCTAGGCATCCTCATCGGTGCGTCCATTGGAACGCACTTTTTAGTGAGGGCGAAGAACACAGCCATCAGAAAGATCTTCGCACTCGTCCTAGCAGCATCAGCTATAGAACTGATCATCAGAGCACTAGGATTCTGATTTCAGATGCGGACACAGGTAAAACGGAGGGCAAGACGATAAATCTGAAGGACCCTAAATCGATGAACCGCATCCTCGGAATAGTGCTCAGGGTTGGCGTCCTACTCTCCGGCGGTGTAATCGCCATCGGAACAACACTGTTCGTAGCTGATCATTCCCTCGACGATACATCCTCATATCTCCAGTACAATCCAGGCTTTATCCCCCACGGCAACTTCCCAGTCAGCCTCGCCAGCATAGCCTCGGGACTCATATCTCTCGACCCCTTTTCAATAATAGCGCTTGGCTTCCTCGTCCTTCTCGCGACCCCCATCGCTAGAGTTGCGCTTTCCCTGTTCCTATTTGCGGCCGAGAAGAATCGGATGTTTGTCTATCTCACAGCAACTGTCCTAGCAATTCTTCTATTCAGCATGCTAGCGACGCCCCTGATCCCTCTCTTCAACGGCTGACCTCGGCAACCCCTGGCTCAAAGCCCTTCGTTTGTGTGACTGCGCCAGGAACATTTCTGTAGAAGACTTTCACGTAAGGTCTCGTAAGATAGATAATCGCGATGATCGATGTGGGAAACTCGATACCGTTCCCTGTGAGTAATCCGGAAAGCAATTCAGGACTTGCCCCCAGCGAGGATGCGTCTAGGAAAATCGAGGATATGCTTGTTGCTATTCCAAGACTCCAAGCCCAGCTCTTGCCCGTCCGGAGCACGAGCCCCGCCAGAATCTTGAGAGAGCCGAGAGCCAATGCGACGAAGGCAAGAAGCAAGAAGATTGTTGAGATTAATGCAACAGTTCCAGCCGGGAGGCCTATTCCTGCAAGGTCAGACGTATTGATGACTGGTGGGAAGAGAATGTTTCCGACTCCAGCAAGTATGAGGTTTGCTCCACCGAGAATGGACAAGGCCGCTATGAACGAGACACCTCTAGGCATTCTACCTTCAAGAACAGTGTCGTGCTTCACTAACACCTCTCTCAGAATAACGACGATTCCGACAAGTGCGAGAGGTGTTCCAAAACTCAACGATCCGAAAGCAAAGAGAATGAGAGAGAATCCTGTAACGAACACGCCCAAAAGGGCCAGCCCTTCACGGGTCATCAGATACGACACCTCTCTCTTCAGGACAATACGATACCTGATGATCAACAGAAGCAGTGTGGCAGACGAGATGGCTCCGATGAAGAAATCATAGGTTAGCTCAGACTGGTAGTTGCCGAGGGTGAGCAGGAGTCCGACCTCGTCGCCGATGAATCCGGCTCCGAGACCGTACATGACCGCGTAGGCCCGGTCGAGCCGCTCACTCTTCCAAGTAATAGCAAGCCATCCTGCAATCCCCATCAAAGCTATCCCATACCAGAAATGGTGGAAGTGGATTCCCTGTTGTTGGATCACAATCGTAGGGTTGAGTGTTGCGAAAAGCCGTGACCCGAAGAAGCTGGTTATGAATGATAATAGACCGATGAAGGACAAGGCTGGGCGGAATGTGCCGATGCGAAGCCTTCGCAGCATTATCGGAACCTGCGACAACTAGTTTGCGATAATAGGGTTTAGGAGAAGAACTATTTCCACTCTGGTCGGCTCGGAGCCCGCAACGGTCCTTATTTCCAGGTGTGCAGAAGTCTCTCTGCCTCGGACACCAGCTCGTCTATGATTGCTGCCGCGGGCTGGACCTTCTCGACGCTAGCAACTGACTCTCCAGCCCAGTGAGGCATTGCCTCAAGGGTCCCAGTAGTGTCCCGAGTCATCGTGATCGACTCGAAACGCTTCGCCGGCACCATCTCCCCGCTCGACGCCAGCCTTCGCTGTCCAACGACCTCTCCCTTGAACGCTTGAGCAGCCTCGACGCTCGACCTCAAAACCCGGTGCGGTGCGTTTGGCCAGTTTTCCGAGAAGACCTCAGTAACAACGGTATCCTCCGGCTCCGCATAGATCAAAGCTTTCTGGTACTGCGGATGAGCCTCCGCCTCTTCAGCAACGATGAACCGCGTCCCAACCCGGACCCCGGACGCGCCTGCGGCCAATGCGGCAGCCATTGCTCGGCCGCTACCAATACCTCCCGCCGCGAGTACGGGCACATGGACAGAATCCAACACTTGCTCGAGCAAAACAAGTAACCCGATCTTTCCACGAATATGTCCACCAGCTTCGATACCCTGGGCGACGATCAAATCACAGCCCGCTTCGGCCGCGGTCACTGCCTCAGCGTTCGAGCCAACCTGCCACGAGGCTAGCGCACCGTTCTTGTGCACGAGCTCGACAAGCGACGAATCCGGCTGGCGATAGAAAAACTCGACAACCCTTGCAACCTTTGAAGCGGTCTCTACAACCTCTCTAAGCTCTTCCAGATCAGGATACCAAGCCTCTGTAACGATGAAGTTAGCTCCAAACGCGTTCCGGGTGCGCTTACGAACTTCTTCCAAGGACCTGGTTGCTTGCGCTGGAGTGAACCCAGATAATTGGATCATGCCGAGACCACCAGCATTCGAAACCGCTGCAGCTAATGGCGGTCTTGCCAGCGACCCGATGGCCGCCATTTGTATCGGCACTTTGCAACCGGTTAACTCCGTGAACTTTGTCTTGAGCATAAGACGACAAGCAGTTCAACTTGAATTGATGACTTAGGTCTTTCTCGGGATTATCGGTTCGCTAGAACCAGTCAGCAGCGATGATGGGATATTTTCAGCTTGAAACTGCAGTCTCTGGGCCTTCGTCAAGCTCTGCAGCCAGGGTTAATTTCGTCACGTTCTTCGATAACGGTTCGCCAAGGTCTTGTTGTTCGCCTAGCTGGAAATTGTCAAGCTCGTCAAAGTTGAACGGGACCTGACCATGGATGTACAGGTTCATCTGTTCGACACACTTCTGCACTTCAGTGTCTGGTGTTCGCGCCATTTCCTTCTTCAGCAAGACCGCCATGGCATTCCAGTACACTTGCTCTTTCGCCGTTAACGCAGCATTCGTAAACGGGTTAACCTCACTTGATATGTAGTTCTCGATCGGTTGTATCTTGAACCGTTTCACCAACACCTTCCCTAAAACCCAACCTCCACCGACTAGGAAAATTCCTGAGCCCCCGAGAAATAGTGGAAACGGGATCAGATCGCGCAAACCGGGTATCAGATAGTAGATCGTCACGATCATCGTGAAGGTGCTGAGGAAGTATCCTATGACCCAACCCCATGCATAGTTGTAGTACCATCGGGCTAGTGTTAGTCGGTAGACCCATTTGCTGAAGCCTTTGGACAAAACGCGGTTAGACCCCGATTGAGTACGGATCCTCTTGTTTTCTGGTCTGCGCTACTTAAGCAAGTCAGAACTCGGATGGCAAACTAGGCAGAGCCGGGCCTATCGACTGACCATGGTGGTTTTCGTCCTGACGCTCCGCCGTATCAGAGAAAGGGAGACGAGAGCTGTTACAACCCCGTAGACCAAGTGAAAGATGAAACTGCCTCCGTCAAACATCAGGTTTGATAGGTCCGCGGGAGCGAGAAGATCTGTAATCGGTACGTATACAAGTATCCAGATAGCTATCCCTCCTAGCAGACCAACCCAGAAGCTCTTCCGGGTTGTATCAAGGGCGAACCGTTTGAACAAAGCAGTCGTTGCAATGAATATTCCCCCGGCAACTACACCAACAATGAAGTGTAGTGCCCAGCCAGTGAGGAAAGGAGAAGGAAAGCCTAGTTTCCCGGCTATCGTCACGTAGAAAACTTCCTGATCGAGAACGAACGCACTGAGGCCTGCCAGAATGCCAAGAACCAAGGCGCCTACGATGCCGCCTATCGCTCCAGCTTTCAAACCTCGGAACGCGGAATAACTAGGGAACTGCATAGAATCCTAGAGATCAGCTCTGCCCGATTTCAGCAACTCGCCACCTGCACCCGTGCGACCGAGTACCTCCTGATTGACCCGACGTTTCCGCAGAAAGAACTCAGAGACTCAGGTGTTCACGAAGCGGAAGAAGCCCAAGGTGCTGCTTGTGGTGATCGCTCCTGTGGAGAGTTTTGTTTCCTGCTCTACGCCGGAGGTCTCATGAAATTGGTGCTCAGCTACCGGAGTTCCCTCGTCATGGGAACCGTCAACAGTCTAAGTTCCAGAGTCCTCTCCAAGGTCATAGTGCTCACTTGAACTGTGCATGTTCACCTGTAGCGCGAGAATGTTGGTCGCGTTCTGGAATGGCCAGCTGTTGATGACAACGTCGAATTTCAATTCCGCTGTGCCGACCGTAACAGCCTGTCCGTTGACGGTCATAGTGTGGGTTGTATTGTATGCCTTGACCATCAATACCACCGAGCCTGCGCGCAAGACTCTTCTCTACGAGAAGCTGAACAATCTGTCGACGGATGGGGTTGCCGAGGGCAGAGTAGAATTTAGAAATATTCTCGCCTGGTTTCTCTGACACTGGCTAGACCCCCTGCGAACCTTGAACCCGAAAGAAAGCCGGCTCCTTTCGCGGCTCATATGCGTGTTGAAACCCAGTTTTAGACCCGCGTAAACCCACCCTGAGTGAGTGAAGTGATGCTATCACTATGATTGCTCCATTAGAGAGGAGCAACATTTGCAACGGATGCCTTCATATGACAAGACTGCTTTGGTCCCGAGGGCTCAAGGAACTGATTCAAAAGTGGCGGGACCGAGGGACCCTTAGCTTTGACCACTGACATAACTGACCCGATAGTGTTCAGTACTATCGCACAAACCGCCGTTCTGACGCTCACGCTGGTTATTTTCATAATGTCGTTTCGAACCCAAAACAAAGCCACTAAAGAAGCTGCGTATCAGAAGATCCTGGATGATTATACAGACGCCATAAGATTGGTTTTGGAAAAGCCTGAACTGAGCAAGTTACAAATCGATATGGCGAGGGCCATCAATCCAAGCTCGACCATGGCATCACTCTCCGCAGACGATATGACAGTTCGAAACTACCTGGTTCTACTGTACGGACTTTTCGAGAGAACACATCTCCTCTATAGGAGAAAGTGGATTGACAGAGACACATGGAATCAATGGTCCGCTTTCCTAGAGGCCATCGCGAAACATCCAATGTTCAAGGATGTTCATCGAAGCTCGGAAGGAATGTACGACAAGCCGTTCATGGACTATGTCTCCAACATTCTGAACGGCAAAAGCTGACACAAGAAGTATGATCGAACTTTCCTAACTAAGCAGGAATATCGCCCTTTAGCTAAAGAGCGGTTGCTCGAGCCTCGCTCTCGGAGTCTTGACGCGCAGAGCGATCAACAGTCCTATTGCGCTTATGATGGTGGATGCCAGGAATGCGTACTGGAACCCGGTGACCACGCCTGTCAATGATCCTAGTTGGCTTGCGGCTCCAGCTGGCGGGGGGTCCGTGACAGTTGCTATGGTTAGCAGTATGGCAAGGCCGAGTGGGAAGCCGACCCGCTGAGATGTGCCGATTATCCCTGAGGCCAGTCCCTCTTCGCCGCGCTTTGTCCCGGCCAGTGCGGCAATGTTCAGTGCCGGAAAACCAATACTCGCGCCAAGCGACCAGAGGAGCATCCCAGGCAATATTCCGAAGTAGCCGCTAGTAACAGAGATCTGAGTGAGCAGAGCAGACCCCAACGTAATGAGCCCCATTGAGATCACCAAGACCTGTTTTAAGCCAAGACGGTTCACGAGCCACGATGAGCCCCAGCCTCCCACAAAGAAGAATATCAGTGCAGCCGGGACGAATTCAAGTCCTGCAGCCAAGGGCAAGTAGCCCGATACTCTCTGAAGATAGATCGTCAGTAGGAAGATTACTCCTCCAGCTGACGATGTTAGTATCGAAGCGAGAACGTTCGCGTTAAAGACTGTGCCGCGGCGCAAGAACGCTAGGGGCATCAATGGTGACTTTGATCGATATTCTATTGCCACGAACCCCGCCAGAACTAAAGCACCGAACCCAAGTGCTAGGATCGTCTGGATGGACGTGAAGCCAGCGTTTGCGGCGTTTGTCAGTGCGTACACGAGGAGTATTAGCCCGCTGGTCACGGACAGGGCCCCTGGTAGATCTAGGTGTTTGTCCATGGCTCGTCCGGGATTATTTGCTAGATATTTCTGGGAGAGTATGGCTGCAACTGTGCCTATGGGGACATTGACGAAGAGGACTGATCTCCAGCCGAAAGCGCTTGTGAGAATGCCTCCGGAGATGGACCCAGCGGCGAAGCCCGCGGACAGTACAGAGACGAAGATGCCGAGCGCGCGGTTTCTTTGTCTTCCTTCGGGGAAGGTCGTTACGAGGATTGCGAAAGCTGTGGCGGTTGAGATTGCTGCTCCTATACCCTGAATAGCCCTGGATATGATCAGCGAGAGAAGGGATGGGGCCAGTCCTCCGGTGAAGGACGCGACAGTGAACAGGACTATTCCAAACAC
This sequence comes from Candidatus Bathyarchaeota archaeon, assembly GCA_005881615.1. Classification (GTDB taxonomy): domain Archaea; phylum Thermoproteota; class Bathyarchaeia; order 40CM-2-53-6; family 40CM-2-53-6; genus 40CM-2-53-6. Next base: position 2,193 of record VBBR01000188.1, on the reverse strand, counting down.
GAACAGTTTCTTTTGACCGTAGATGTCTCCTGCTCTGCCGCTGAGGAGTAGGAAGCCTGCCAGAGTGAGTCCGTATGCTCCTATGATCCACTGACTTTCTGCTAGCGAGACGACTAGCTCCGTCTGTATGGTCGGTAGAGCCACTTGGACGATGGAGAAGTCTATGACGTCGAGAAACCCTGCGGTGATGATTAGCGCGAGAATTAGTCGAGTGCGAGTTTTGATAGGATCGGTTGTTTGAGCTGGAGCGTCTTCGCTCTTCTCAATGGCTCTTTGTTGCATCATGTTTCACTGAATAAGTTCTGTAGTCTTAGTTGAAACCTGCAGTGTCCGCTGGACGTGGACTCTGCTCAGCTGGATCCTCTTCAGTTAGAATTCTTCTGAGTTTGGATATGATTGACCTCTTCTCCGTTAGATCGTTTCTCTTGTGGAGAAAAGAGTGGTAGTTCTTGGCTGATTCCTGCACGACTGTCAGGTGTAATGATTCGTGAGGCTCTGAATGTTCAGACATACTGGCTATGGTATGCCGTAAACATATAAACGTATTGATGAACGTCTATGCACACTGTTACTTCACTCTTGGAGCGACCGCTATTGCTCCCACGCCTAAGCGTTTCTGCAGCTCTGTTACGTATGCGGACAAGACCTCCGCCTTCACCTGGTAGAAGCAGAATTGGCCTTGTTTCTCCTTATCCAAGATTCCTGCGATAGCGAGTTCTTTCAGATGGTGTGACACGGTGGGCTGTGAAACGTTGAACATTGCATGAACGTCTGAGCAGTTCATCCGCCTTGCGACAAGTTTCTGGAGAATCTCTCGGCGCTGAGGGTCCGCTAGGGCTTTGCTGATCCTGTCAAATTCTTCGGTTGCGAGCTTCATTAGCTATGCCTAGTGCCCTCCGTGCGTATTAACGTGTCGATATGCATCTATGCGCTCAGAATAGACGTTCTCGTTAGATGAACCTGTCCGCCCAATCATATAGATGTTTATCAATACGTTTATATACAGACCAGCCTGATCATACGTGCATGAACAAACAAGCAGTAAGTAGCGAGAAAGTCATTCCGGTCAACGAGACCGATTTCGATTCAACGGTCCTCCAATCAGAAGTTCCAGTGTTCGTCGATTTCTACGCTGACTGGTGTGGACCCTGCAATATGATCGCGCCGACCATCGAAGCCCTATCAGAAGAGTATGCGGGCAAGGTCAAGTTCGTCAAGATCAACGTCGACAATAACCAGCAACTAGCTATGAAATATGATATCATGAGCATACCAACGAGCATGCTGTTCGAGAATGGATCAGTCAAGGACAGCCTCATTGGCGCTTATCCCGCTTCCGCCTACAGGCAACGGATAGATCATGCAATAAAACCTAGACGCTCGGAAACAAGTATCCCAACAGTGAGGCAGTAGTAATGAGCCATACCTGTCCGGTTTGCGGAAGTATCAGCCCCTGCATCTTCCCAGGACCCGAATCTAACGCTGCTTTCAGGTACCACGACTGCCGCTACTGCGGATCCACCTGGAAAGAAGCAACCAGCTCGAACTAGAAGAGAATAAAGTCTCGAGATAGCTGCAAAATCTCCACGGGAAAATCGGCCACAATCAGCCCCGATCGCGAATCCAAGCTCGAGGTTTCTAGAACCCCGCTTTCCACGCTTGAATCAGCTATCAGAAACGGTTTCTGAAACCATCTTCTGAAACAACTTTCCGAAAACTGCCTTGGCCCTGCGCTTCCGAACGCCCAACCTCGGTATCAGAACCCCTTTCTTCGCCCCTCCAGGAAGTCGTTCTTCCCGAGATGAGGAGCGCGTGGCCCAGCCTCTGCCCTACATGGCCTTGAAGGATGCGCCGGTCGAGATCCGCCGTGCAGCCACGGTCGCTCAGATCTCCAGCTCGTCTACCCGTGGCCTCGGAATACTGTTCACAACCCTAATCATAGCCACTCTCCCCACGTGGGTCCCAGGAGTCCTCGCCTACCAGACCATACCACTAGCCCTACTCCTACTCGCAATCGGCTCCGTAATCATCTCACGCAAGGGCGGCCGGATAAGAGAAGAGATCGCTGAGAGACAGTTCAAGAAAGCCCGCAGCAGCACCTTCACCACCGCTATCCTCGGATTCATACTCGGCGGCATCCTCCCCGGCATCCTCTACCTCTACCTCTACACCCGTATCGGCGACGTAATGGTT
>VBBR01000041.1 GCA_005881615.1 Candidatus Bathyarchaeota archaeon | reverse complement strand
GGGCCCCGATTATCGGGCCTGCTGAGGTCAGTGTCGGGTAGGGCTGTGTTGAGCCTCTGAAGATACTATCCGTTGAGGGCCCGTTCCAGAGGGTCCAGCGGGGAGATACAGAGGAACCGAAGCCCGACGCGTCCAGGCCCCACCATGGGAGAAATAGGCTGGCAAGTGCGAGAGCTCCAGCTAGGAGGGAGATCAGGTTGATCCTTGGAAATTTGACCGAGTCTCGTTTGGACATTATTGGGGCTCAGCCTAGCTGACCATGGATTTAACGGGTTTCATGTTCTTCATTATTGAACAGGAAAGATGAAGGGGCGTGGAAACGTCGATTTCTATGGACTTTGGGTCCCGAAACGGACAGTCCGAAGGTGGCATGAGACGACAGGTTGCGTCTGTCCGAATCCGAGGGCTCGACAGTACGTCTACGCCCAAATCGAAGCGGAGCCTAGATAGTATGGGGGACAGGTAAATTTGGGGTCGGATTCGAAAAAACCCCCGAGGCCAAGGCACCGATTCAGTTTTTCCGGTCAGACCAAGCAACCTGAAGGTCCTGCCAAGCCTCGCGAGGCCAACGTCACAAGGAATGATATTCTGAACAGCTTGACGAAATATGCGCATCCTCAAGAAGGACAAGTAAGAGAGGCTGTTGAGATTCAAGACCCAGTTCAGGTCCCGGACTATGATCAGAGAGCTATTCCGGCCAGAACTCGAAACCGCGGTTCCGCTCGCGGTGCACTAGTGGTCTTTCTCGGCGGCTTTCTCGCTGTTTGGCTATACGGATACGCTACGGGAGCCTACGAGATACCGTACTTAAGAGGGGTTTCAGAAAGCCCTGAAGTTCAGGTGGGAGCCCAACTAGTATCTTCTAGCCCGATCCTTTTCGGGGCTGTTTCAGTATCCGTTCTGCTCGGAGCATTGTATCTCCGACATAGGAAGAAGAACTAGATACTGCGTTCTCTATCGAACGATATTGTCAACACTTGATGATAGTCAGCTTTTACTCATTCAGAAAGGCCTCGTGTTCGCCTCGGACCTTTAGGAGACGAGCCTCTCTTGGCGGAATCTTGCGAGCATACCTATGCTTGGAACAAGGGCTGCAGTCGGAAATGAGGCTAGGTCGTTCTGTAAGGTCGCTCTTCGACTCCCCAAATTCCACCTCGTAAATGCGGATCTTGCAACCGCAATTGTATACTTCTATTTCCAATAGATCACCTCGTTTCTAATCTATCGGTTAGTTAGACCTTCACGTAGTGAGAGACGAGGCCGATTAGGCCCCCGATGAAGACCAGTATCCCGCCGAGGCTTCCGACGAACAGGCCGAGGATTAGGAGGATAAGGCTCCATGCGGGATTATCAACTTCTCTTGATCCTACCAGTGCCAGGATTCCTACGAGGATTCCTACGACGATGCCGGTGAGACTTCCCAATCGGGCCAAATTGATACCCAAATCCATTAGCCCTCCCACGTTTGCTGCCTCCAATATTCCACTGACGAGGAGAACGATGCCACCAATCAAGACTAGGAGTCTTGCTAGCGTAAGTAATGGTACTTGCGATGCCATTTTCCAACTGTTGATTCGATGGCGGTCGGACTATTTAGATCAAGAGTTTGAACGGGAGAGGGCTATCCACGCGACTCTCCATATCGTGGTGTCAGAAAATATCTGTCTTGAGTAGATTTAGTTGTGCTCCGAGTTCATTTCCCGCAACGGGGAATCTTCAAAATCAGATCACCACCTTTTTTCTAGGGGAAAAATAAAGGTAAGCGGATCCCACTGCTACGAAAGCGTAGATGAAGACCCATACGGCAGTTACCAGGGCGCTTGGGCTTTGACTTGATATTACATCCCAGTGAACTCCCACAGCCAGCAGTGCAAGGCTTGGAAAGATCATGTCGAGCGGCAGTAGAACCCTGATTCTACCAATATCAGTCTGCAAAGATGCCCACCCAGTCGCAAGACATGTCGCCAAAAACAAGCCCGCGAACATTTGCAAGGTAGGAGTCGCCACGAGCCAAGGCCAGAACTCTCTCTGCGCAATATCAGGCAACAAGAGCATCATGATGCCAAACACCCCAACGACAACGGTTTGGATTCGGAAGAACCAACAGGCAATCTTCCAAGGTTGGCCTCCACCCAGCCTATCCTGAGGCTTCCGAGACCAACCATACCGGTACATGAGGTAGAAATTCCCTAGACTCGCAACGAGGAAGTATCCTATCCACGTGGAGATGACATATCCAATACCGTGCGAAGCCGCAAAGACGATCGAAACGATCGATGTGATTCCAAAGAATGTTCCTCCAACTAGCACGAGAATCTTTGCTCTCTGCCAGATCTTGGCTCGCAGCGCAGACCAGCAGCCAAAGGCTATCGCAAGAAATATGGCCCCGATGAAACGGACTGCCAATGCCATCACAGGCCATGTCCATGCGCCGATCACCAAGTTCGGATACACAAAGAAGAGCGCGCCCAAAACTAGGTTTGTTTCTGACAGGAAGAGTAGGAAGAGCCGCGCTTCTCTGCCAAGTTCAACCGGCCGCTTAGACGACATGACAAAGCCAGTCTACGCGGGCATTATGAGCCACGTACCGCTGCACTTCGCCAATACCTCTTTCTTGGTATTGGTTAGCACCGCCTCGGTGAAAGCGATACGTCGGCCTCTCTTTGCAATCGTCCCCTCTGCCACTAGTCGTCCTTTGACATGGGGGCGCATGAAGCTCATCTTCAATTCTATCGTGGTCATGTCTTCATCAGGCTTGAGGGTGGATGCGACTGCGATCCCCATTGCCGCATCTGCAATATCCACCATTACTCCCCCATGCATCGTTCCCGACAGATTGTGCAGGTGCTCGTCTACGTCCATTTCGAGAACCGATCGGCTCTCCTCTATGCTACGAACTCTGATCCCGAGCGTTCCTATTGCCGGGCTAGGTGGCTTGCCCGCCTTCCATGCTGAGTAGACTTTGTCTCCGACCCCTTTCATGTCTTCGCCAGTTTAGGCACGGGTCTAATATGAATTCAGATGAAGCCGTTCAAATTCGAAGCTTTATCTTGAGATGACGTTTCTCTGAGAGCCAGAGATGTCAGAAAAGAAGAATATGCGAGATGAAGTGCGGCGCGAGGCTAAGGAAGCCCTCGAAGCCATGCGAAAAGATCTCCAACAATTGAGCAAGGACTTGGTTGTCGCGAGCAAGACACTGAAAACTTCAACGGAGAAGTTTGTACAAGACACAGGTCCCAAGGTGTCAGCCGGACTAGAGGAGACTATGGAGACCTTTCGTCGTACCATGACTACAATCGACAAGCAGACCAAGCCTCAACAGGCAAAGCTCCTCAGAACATACAAGAAATTCCTTACCAAACAGGTAGACTTCATAGAGAAGAGGCTCAAGCAGACAGAATAGGTCCTTCTCCCTTTCCAGGGCTTGATGCTTCTCGAGGCTCAGGAGGGGCGCGCCCACGGAGAGGCAGACGATTCTTACGTCTGAAGTAGATGTACAATCCCATTCCCATTACGACCCAAACAATGCCTAGTTCTCTTCCTAGTTCATGGGTTACGATCACAGCCACCCATATCGCGCTGGTGGCGAGTAAGCCGAGGAGAGGCAGGAGAGGAAGCTCCAGAACTCCTGTTTTCCTCTTGAAACGGAGGGTTAGCGGAACCCTGAAGGGCCTGAACCTCGATCTGTCAGTGTTGCGTGTGACAATGAGGCTCGCGTGCGCGGAGACGTATGCGACAAGGGCTCCCACATTGTAGAGACTTCCCAGCAAGACCAACGGGTCTTCACCACCTGTAAGATAGACGAACGTACTGAATACGACTAGAAGGATGCTTCCGACACCGAACGTCACCACGGCAATGTGCGGGGTCCGGAACTTGGGATGTATCTGGCCGAATCGTCTTGGAAGCAGCCTGTATCGCGAGAGTGCGAAGAGCGTTCGGGAAGACCCGATTATTCCAGCGTTCGCCCCGATAATGCTGATGGCACTTCCCAGCAGCGCGATCCATCCAACAATGAGTACCCCCGTTCCGGGAAGATTACTTGCAACTCCGGAAAGAGGGTCATTCTTCCATGTACTCGACAGAATGGTGGGCGGAACCACATTGACTGCGACCAAGGAAATTGCGAGATAGAGTGCGATTACAATTACGAGGGTCAGCATTGTTGCTCGAGGAATGGTCTTCCCTGCAATCTTCGTCTCCTCGGCAGCTTGCGCCAGTGCTTCGATTCCGAGATAAGACACCATTGCTAGGGTTATGCCCTGAACGAGCTGGGGCCAGGAGGGCATAGTGCCGAGGTTGAATGTCTGGGGCCAGTGGAAGAGGCTGCCATTGGGTATCACAAGTGCAAGTCCGAGAATGATGAGGGCGATCTCGCCGATTAGGCTGAGAATGCTGAGGCCGAATGTGAAGTTCGCGGACTCTTTGATTCCGACAACGTTGAGGAGAAGGAGACCGACAAGTAGGACGATCGCTCCGGTTCCTAGCCAGAGGGGCTCCTTGAGGATCGGCGTGAAGTAGGATAGATAGCCAATAGCCGGGATAGAGAAGATCGCGGCCGTGACAACGTAGTCGAGGCAAAGCATCCATCCTGCGAGAAAGCTCACAGTGTCTCCGAATGCTGCTTGGCCGAAGGCTGCGGACCCTCCTGCCATGGGGTATGTTGAGGATAGCTCCGCGTACGTGAGCCCAGTAAGAAAATAGGCGATAGCCGCTATTCCAATCGCTATCGGAGTCGCATAGCCTGCATGCAGAGCAACCAGGCTCAGCGCGAGATAGATGCCGGCCCCGACATCCGCATATCCAATGGAGAACAATCCCCCGATTCCGATGGTTCTCTTCAGACCCCTTCGTCGCGCGGGTTTCTTGGGGGGCTGGGTCAAGGAAGAGTTTCCTATACGATTTCGTGAATGATAGAAGCGGGTTCCCGAATCCCCGCGCTAATATGGCTTGACGTTTCTAGTATTACTTTCGAGCGTCGAGTTCGGGGAGAAGCTCGTAGAATTTCTCTTGAACATCTGAAATGAGCTGGTCCCGCTTGGCCGGATTGGTTATGCGGAGCATAAGGACAAGGTGCGCTTGCTGGGAGGTCACCTGCGTGACCCTTACTTGGGGAGGGGCGTCAGGCACAAGGTCCGTCTTCATCTCCTGGCCAATTTCCAGCAGGTTTTTCTCTACGTTTTTCAAGTCGTACTTGCTGTCAACGGTGACTGGAATCTGGACCCGCAAGCCGCCGGACCGGCTTCTGTTTATGACGGATCTCTTCAATAAGGTAGAATTTGGGACAATAACTATCTCGTTGTCAGAGGTTAGAATCTTCGTTTGTATCAGGTTCCTCTCGATGACTCTTCCATAATAGTCTTGGACCTCTATCCATTCTCCCACCTTGAAAGGTTGGTAGGTGGAAATGAACTGGGACGCGGCCATATCTGTGAGAATGTTTCTGTAAGCAACGATTATCGCAACTCCTCCCAGGAAGAGAATCAGGAGGAGGACGTTGATCGCGACGTCGAGTTGGTTCAGGACGATGATTATTCCAAAGATCCAGATAGCCCAAGACCCGATCTGTTGAAGACTGGCCACGAGCCCAGAAGGAACGGACCCTGCAGCTCTATGGATGATGCTCCGGTAAAGACGGACGACAAGGAAGGTGAAGAGGAGGGTTAGGACAACTTGGAAGATGCTGATGGCGAAGCTGCTCGTCAAAAGGTCGTAGATAGTTGGAAGTGCCATACTAGCGCGGCAAGACCTTCGTTATGATTGAGCTAGGCAGAATCACTTGATCTTAAGAGTTCGACGGTTCGCGCCACAGATGGGGCGTCACCTAAGAGCAAGACTTTGTCGCCTGATTTCAACTCGAGTTCGGGTTCGGGGAAGACGAAAGCGTCGTCCCGGCAGACGAGGCCGACCCGGCACCTTTCAGGTAGCTGTATCTCGTGAATTTTCTTGCCTATGAGCGACGCGTTTAACGGAATAACGGCTTCTGCCACTCGCAGGTTCTCGGCGGACCGGTACATGAGGGTAATGGACTGATCCTTCGATAGGACGTTCTCAAAGTCGCGGAGGGCCAAGTCAACAGGGCAGATTACCACGTCGGCTCCTGCTTGCATAAGCCGTACCTTATTCTTGGGACTGTTTGCGACTGCGATGACTCGAGGAATGCCGAAGTCCTTCTTTGCAGCTCTAGTAGTTGCAAGGTTTACTCTGTCGTCGTCAGTGGCAGCAAGCAGCAGGTCAGCCTGAGACGCGTCGGCTTTCTTCAAAATATCCAGCTTGGAGCCGTCTTCATTGAGTATGATAGCGTCGTATTTGTCGGAAACATCCTTGCATCGTTCGCCCTTCTTCTCGATAACGGTAAGTTGGTTCTCATCGCTTGAGGACAGGTATCCTATGAGGTGCATTCCTATTCGTCCCGCACCGACAATAAGCGTTCTCATAGACTGGTCTCTACCTCTTTTTCCGGTAAATCTAGGTAATAGTTGAGGGCCGGTTGGTCGGACCGAGTAATAAGGTTCCGTTCCCTAAAAGATACCTCGGAGCATCGGCACCCTCAAGGCCTACCCTCAATTCGCTTGAAACAGTCCCTTTTTCGCGGTTGAAGCCCCATTTGGCCCATCTCGGAAGGATGTGGGAAGCAAGTCGGAGATACACGCCGATTCAAGTGATTCTGGCCCTAGCTAAGCATATTTCGGGCATAATTCCCTTTTATTTGCATAGTTTAGCTTGAAACATGAGCATTGAGGTGCGGTCCGAAAAAAAGGGAGAATATGGGACGCTGGGTCCCATTAGTGTCTACAACTGAACTGGGCTTGGCCCAGAATCGTGGCCGATCGGATTGTCGTGGTCTTTGTGAAGTATGTCGTAATGAGTGTTGCATAGGTTTCTAGCACAACTCTTGCAGAATTGAGTTGCCCGTTGAGTGCAGCGAGTCTCCCGTTCCATTCGTTCCTCGCTCGTGATTCCGAAGCCGCCGATGTCTCCCACTTCGACCTCTTCACAGGTCTTGAAATCGGGGCTCAGGTTTGGCGCTGTAATTGAACTAGGTTTTGTGATTGGGCTTGCCCGAGTCGCTCGGCTCTTCTTTGATTTGGCTCTGGTCTTAGCTTTCGTTCTTGTCTTCGCCTTGGCTTTTCTCTTCGCTTTCATTGTTGGGTCGCTAGGACCGTTGGCTGGGCTAATGATAGCCAATGTCTAACCCTGATGATGTGAATCAGGTAACACAAGTCCACTCCTCCCGAGCACAAGCCATAGATTTCTCGTCGCAGCCGAAGCGCTGGCAATGTCCAAATCTCACGAGGACAGGCTTTGTAGCGAAGGCAGCGGTTTGGTCGACCTCGGGTCCGATATCAGAATCATCCGAGCCGAAATAGGTGATCTTGATAGGGTTCTGGAAATTCTGGAGGAAGCCTCTCGATGGTTGTCCTCAAAGGGGCTTGAGACCCAGTGGCGGCCTAGCCCGGCTTTCCGCCAGACCATCAAGGACAATATTGAACGCGGTGATGTCTACGTAGCGAAGGGCCTAGAAGGCACCTTCGGCACCATCACCTTACAGTGGAACGACAAAAAGTTCTGGGGCGACATCAGACAAGATGCAGGGTACATCCACAAACTTGCGATTACGCGCTCTCATGCAGGCCAACATCTCGGCCTCAGATTGCTAAACTGGGCTGAGGCCAAAGCCAGAGCAGAAGGCAAGAGTTACCTGAGGCTCGACTGTCTCGCTAGCAACAAGACGATTCGCCAATACTACGAGAGAGTAGGATTCACTCACGTTAGAGATACTCTGGCGCCTGGTTGGAAGGCCAGTCTCTACGAGAAGAAACTCTGACCTCTATGAAGGATGGAGGATGTTCTTCGAGATAATTAGTCTCATAATCTCCGATGTGCCTTCTCCCACGGTCATTAGTCTCGCGTCCCGCCAGTGACGATGAACGTCAAATTCGTCCGCGTACCCGTATCCTCCGTAGAGCTGAATTGCCTCATCACACACTTTGAGCGCGTTTTCCGTTGCCAGAAGTTTGCCTTGGGCGGCTTCTGACTCGAACGGTTTTCCCTGACTCTTCAGGTGCGCTGCGCGGTAGACCATCATGCGTGACGCGTTAATCATCGTTAACATGTCTGCGAGTTTGGCCTGAGTCATTTCGAACTCGGACAGTGTCTTTCCAAACGCCGTCCTCTCCTTGCTGTACTTCACGGCTTTTTCGAAGGCCGCTTGTGCAATTCCTGTTGTGAGGGCTCCGATCGTTACGCGGCCGCCCCAGAGCATTCTCTTAGCGTACTCGAAACCTTCTCCCTCAGTTCCTACCAGGTTTTCCTTCGGGACCTTTGCGTTTTCGAACACTACCTCTGAAGTGACTGATCCTCTCACGCCGAGCTTTTCAATGTCTTTGCTCGATTTTGCTTTTTTCGAATCCACCAGAAACGCGGACGGGCCCTTCGGGGTCTTGGCGAAGAGAAAATACAGGTCGCAGTAACCGCCGTTTGTCGTAAACATTTTCGTTCCGTTTACTATCCATTCGCTCCCGTCCAATCGGGCCTGGGTTTGCATGTTTCGCGCGTCCGAACCCGCACCCGGCTCGGTTAGAGAGAACGCGGCAAAGGATTTTCCAATGATCATTCCGGGAAGATACTGTCTCTTCTGCTCTGGATTACTAAATTGCCGTACTCCTTCGCAACAGGTTCCGTGAATTGCGAGTGAGAGAGCAGTGCTGGCACATGCTTTGCCGACCATCTCCATAGCCGCGACATAGACCGGCCAGGGAAGTTCAAGACCCCCATACTCTTTAGGAAAGCCCATGCTCGTGAAGCCTTGTTCGAACATCTTGGTAATGTTCTCGCGTGGAAACTGAGCGTTTACGTCGATCTCTCGGGCGGTGGGCGCGATCTCTTTCTCTATGAAATCCCCGAGTGAGTCTAGGAGGAGAAGGTGGTCCTCGGCGCTGGACCCATATATCATCTGGATGAGTTCTTTCTGTTCGTTCCCGAAGAAACCCATGCGATTAACCTCTAGGAAATTCCTTTTTTGGAAGCTCCGGTTTATACTTTAGCCAAGAGCCAAATCTTGATTGAGCAACGGAGGACGGTTCCATACTCCTAAAATTGGAACGCCTCTATCACTACCAATGAAGGATCTAGGCGATGAGGACACGGACCCTTAGGATTGCCCTAGTCATTCTCAGCGTCGTGGCGGGTGTACAGTCTTTCATCGCCCTCGGGTATGGCTCGCTTGCAATTACTTCCAACCTGGGCCTCATCCCCCAGCCGATTAGACAAGGACCGCTCCAAACTACCTACGCTCTTGGAGGCTATTACTGGTTCCAGATCGGAGCCATTGGCGACAGCAACAGCTACAATGTTGACGGATCAAATATCACAATTCGCACGGTCTATGATCAGGTCCAGAATGATGCCCACTCATATTGGGTAGGAACCCTGCTATCGACAGGCGGTTTCGTCCAAGTTGGGTATCTGAACGGGCTAAGCACTACGGGCCAAACCTATTGTTGCGCCTGGTTCTTCGAAACGTTCTACACTCCAAACTGCAATTGTCCACCCGTAATCGGCCCCGAGGGATCAGCCGGGCCTATCGGGTCCTGGCACACATACTCAATGGTCCACACGGGCAGTGGCGTCTGGTCTTTCTACATGGATGGCAATCTTCTCGGAAAATCGCCTTTGCCTGGAGACAAGAACTATCTTGGCGCTGGAGCAACTAGTTCAGGAAACCAGGCACCGGCCGGAATCGCAGAAGTAGCTCAAGCTACTGACAACAAAGACATAATCGGTCCTGCCGAGTTCAAAGATCTGGAAATACGTCAGGCTGGTCCCTGGCACCAAATGACAACGGGGGTAAGCCATTGTTGCTACGGTTACAGTAGCCAGACAAGCTTGCCTAACTTGTACGGCGTCTGGGAAGTTGAAGGCCACGACGATGATTTCCTCGCGGGAAGCAACATTCGCCAACCCGCGTCCGCCACAACCCTTTGGCCAACGTCCGTACTGTTCCCCACTCAGCTTACTTTCAACTTCATCGACCATAGTGGAAGCTCTTTCACACCAGACTGGATTTCGCTGCAGGACCAGAGCAGCGGCAACGCCCTATACTACACTAGCTACCAGTCCCAGAGCATCCCTCAATCCAGTACTTTCAAAATCAACCATGCATACTGGCACGGCGTCAATGTTGTGAATGATTCTCTGGTCTCCAGCTCAGCATCAAGCCAGACAATTCAGGGAAATGTCTACTCGATTCCCGTCCGTGTAGTTGGTCGATTCTACTCCCTTCCTGTTAGCGGGGCAACTGTTCTCACATTCCTTCCTGACTCGACCAATCAGACCGTAAGAACGGACTCTGAAGGAAATGCAACTCTTGCACAATTACCTCCGGGCAACTACAGCCTGCGCGTTATGGTACCATATGGAGTGCAATCCGTTTTCAGGACGAGTGTGCTAGGACCAGTCAATATCTCAATCCCTGTCTTCAGCATCGCAGAACTTCTCACAGTAATCATGCCGCCAATCGCAGTCGCCATTGCTGTGGTTGTCGTGGCGTTGAGGAGAGAACAAGCTCGACGGGCCGCCATGCCAATTACTTCTCCTTATCCAATTCCAGTCCCTGCAGCCTACTGTGGTGTTTGTGGAAAACCTCTGGGTCCGGCAGAATTCTTCTGTATGACATGCGGAACTCCCAGAGCTGGGTCGCCACAGCCTCCACCCCGACAGCAATTGCCTCCACCACCATCATCGGCCCCACCTCCACCACCACAATGAGCGTCTTATTCGCGGAGGCTCTGCTAGCTTATCGTCGGGCCTCGGCGGGGACAGGTGAGGTTCGCACGTTCCCGGCTTCCCATCATCGAGGCGCAAGGCAGGGCAGTTGAAGCAGTGAAGTGGAACCCGACGCCTACGGTAATCCCCCGAGTCGATGCCCCGAAGCTAACTCATCCGACGAAGAGTTAACAGAACCCGCGGAAGTCTTATAGTAAACGCGCTAGCGCCGTCGCTTCCGATAGATTCTTGCCTCTACGAATCGGGATAGTGGGCGTCGGATATTCAGGCTTCGACTCCATGACTCCCGGTCTCTCAACCCGGGAGCTAATGTTTGAAGCCGCTACTCGCGCCTACGAGGATGCCGGGGTAGACCCTCGAAAAGATGTTCAGAGTTTCATCTGTTGTACCGAGGATTTCTGGGAAGGAATTAGCATTACTGACGAGTACATGCCCGACCAGCTAGGGGCTGTCCTCAAGCCGTTATGCACCATATCGTCAGACGGAATTGTCGGGATCGCAACGGCGTGCATGCACATCAAGTCCGGAATAGCGGATGTAGCGGTCGTGGAGTCTCATAGTAAGATATCGGATGTTGTAAACCCTGATGAGATCTCAAGCTTCGCCCTCGACCCGATCTACGAGCACCACGTTAACGCGGACCCGAGATTTGTAGCCGGGCTGGAAATGGCCCGATACCTCAAAGAGACCGCGACAAAGAGAGATTACTGCGCGCAGGTTGCCGTCAAGAACAAGAAGAACGCGCTCCTGAATCCTCGCGGAGTTCACGGGGCGAATCTGGACAAGGACGCGGTGCTAAACTCGAAAGTTGCCTCCTCCCCTCTCACCGAACTGGAATCGAGCAAGACCATCGACGGAAGCATCGTCTTCGTACTTGCCTCCGCCCAGAAGGCCAAGAAACTCGGCAACCACACTGTCTGGATAAACGGCATCGGCTGGAGCTCTGACACGCCATGGCTAGAGGATCGAGACATGGCCAGGGCGGCTTATGCAGAACAATCGGCGGCTCGCGCGTACAAAATGGCAGGCGTGCGGAACCCTCCAACCTATTTTGACTTCGCCGAAGTAGACGATACCTATTCCTACAAGGAGCTTCAGAGCCTCGAAGCTCTCAAGCTCGCCGCTAAAGGTAAGGCGGGCAAGATGGTTGAATCCGGCGCTTTTGATAGAGACGGCCGGTTGCCTGTGAACGCGTCAGGCGGCTCGCTTGGGGTTGGACACTTGTTAGAGGCGACCGGTCTTCACAGAATGCTCGAAGCAGTTCTACAACTCAGAGGACAATCGGGACGCCTACAGATTCCAAGAGCGAAGAAAGCGGTCGTTCAGAGTTGGAGAGGAATACCGACAGCGACCGGGGCAGTAGCGGTGCTGGGAAACTAGGAGAAGTCTGGAAATGAAAAATCGTGTAGCAATCGTTGGAGCAGGCATGACACTATTCAGACGACGAATGCTAGAAAGCCCGAAGGAACTCTCCTTCGAGGCGACGAGAATGGCCCTCGACTCGGCAGGGCTTGAACTGAAAGACATCCAGTCAGTTGTATCAGGCTCAGCACCTGACGCTTTCGACGGCATGCACATGAAAGGAGAATACCTCCTAGACGGGATGGGAGGGATAGGCAAGCCCAACCAGCGCGTCTATGTCGGAGGCGGAACTGGAGTCTTCACACCTATCGGCGGATTCTGGAACGTTGCCTCGGGAATGTACGATACCTGCCTCTGTGTTGCCGAGGAGAAAATGTCACCGTTGCATCCTCATCCTCAGTACGCCTTCTGGAGCATCTTCGACCAGATCCTCGAGAGACCTCTTGGCACAACATTGCTGTGGATTTTCTCGTTGGAGATGAGGCGGTACATGCACAAGTACGGGATCAAGGAGGAGGAGATCGCGAGCGTCGCCGTGAAGAACAAGGGAAACGCTGTGGATCATCCTTGCGCACAACTAGGCGCTAAGATAACTGTCGATGACGTCATGAACTCCGAGCCCATTTGTTGGCCCGTCAAGAGATTAGACGTGAGTCCTCCTAGCGACGGAGCCGCTGCTGTCGTACTTGCTTCGGAGAAAGTTGCGAAGAAACTAACGGACCAGCCTGTCTGGCTTGACGGTGTAGGCTGGACCCTTGATAGCACACACTGGACAAACCGTGACTTGGCCTATCCAGAGTATGTTGAGAAAGCTGCATGGATGGCCTACAAGATGGCCGGGATCAAGAAGCCGAGAAAAGAGATCGATATCGCAGAAGTCTACGACCCATTCGACTACAAGGAACTCCATCACATGGAAGGACTCCAGCTGGCAGGCAAGGGAGAAGCGGCCAAGATGGCCGTCGACGGAGTAACGCAGCGAGACGGTGATCTACCTGTCTGCCCGTCAGGCGGACTACTGGGTGTTGGTAATCCTATCGCAGCCGCTGGAATGATGAAGATCTGCGAGGTCTTCTGGCAACTTCGAGGCGAAGCAGGGAAACGACAAGTGAAGAAGGACGCTCGCACCGGTCTAGCTCAGGCCTGGGGCGACTTGATGCAGGTCGGAACGGTCGCCGTAATGAGGTCATAAGGGAGAAGATGAAGGTGTCCCAGAAGATCACAAGCTATCCGGGCCACGAAATTACTCCGGAGGATGTGAAGGAGGGAAAATATCTCGATGTTGTCTACAAGTTTGAACCCAAATATAGCTGGGCCGCAGGCGTGGCTATCAGCCGCTTCCTGTCCGAGCTGAGAGAGAGAAAGATCATCGCAAGAAAATGTATGAACTGCAAGCGGATCCTTGTACCACCGAGAATGTACTGCGAGCAATGCTTCCGACCTACAGACGAATGGGTCCAGATCAAAGACACGGGAACCATCAACACCTACTCGATTTCACACGTGGGCACAGACGCCAGACGATTGAAAACGCCAATACTAGTTGCGGTCGTCGATCTCGACGGGGCGACTCCTGGAATGGGAATCCTCCACAACCTGGGAGAGGTCGAGCCCTCAAAGGTCAAAGTCGGCATGAAGGTCAAGGCGGTATGGAAATCATCCAGCGAGCGCCAAGGCGCGATAACGGACATCCGCTACTTCAAACCGATGGGAGAGGAGTAGGGATATGCCAATCTTAGAGAAACTAGTACAACCGGGCCAAGCTCGTCACTGGACCGACAGCATACCTCTCGAATACCACTACACTGCGGGTGTCGCGGGCGAAGAATTTCGGCGCGAGCTCAGGGACAACGGCCGTTTCCTGGTCTCGAAATGTTCCAAGTGTAAGAGCACATACATTCCAGCTAGAATGTACTGTCCCAGCTGCTTCATTGAGTCGAAGGATCAGTTTCCAATCGACAAGCCGGGCTACGTCTACAGCTTCACCTCAGTTAACAGGGACAGATCAGGTGCTGAGACTGATTCGCCGATAACGGTAGGCCTTGTGAAATTTGAAGGCGTTAGCGGAGGAATAGTCCACTTTCTTGACGCGGATCCTGATCAAGTATCAATCGGGATGAAAGTAACGCCATCTCTCAAGAACCAGTCAGAACGCACTGGCAATATCACCGATATTCGCGCGTTCAAACCGGTCTCAACAGGGCCGAGCCAGATGGTGGCTGAAGCCGGAAAGGTAGAGAGACGGGATGTAGGGCCGGGAGAGAATCCGGCCAGACTGCTTCTGCGCTCTATCGAAGAGTCAGGATACCCGATAGAAGAGGACGAGATGACAATATCCGCGTTAAGGAGTAAGGTAGCCAAAGGCGAACTTCTCACACACGAAGAGGACAGGTTACTCCACAGACTTGGGGACAAGGCGCGCGAATGGCGAAAAGCGGTTAGGAGCTCGTCCGAAACCGAACCCGGAGACACACTCTCCGGCTAAACTAGATCTCTTTCCTTCCCGCTTGGTTGGGTTTAGTCTGACGTCGAAAGCTCGTCGTTTAGCACGTAGCTCGTTCCCGGTGATACATTCAGTGCCCTCCACTTCTCTCACTCTTGCATCGTAAGATGCTCAAACCATACCCCCCTTTTTCTCGAGGATATTTCCTGTCTGGCGTTGATACCGGGGTAGAAGGGCTAATTCGGGCGCGATCTGGGCTTGGATCGGATGGCGAAAAGTCGGGAGATCTTAACCGGTTCACGAACGATTTCTCAGGCAGTCTAGAGACCACCTCCCAGATCCGAGATCAGGGCAGATAATGGGCGATTTCCCCGGGTAGGCATCTCTCAAAATCGATGGGTCATCCAGTATTCTTCAAGCTTCGTCTTCTCCATCTGCCATTTCTTGCGTGGCGGGTGAAACTCTAGGCGTGGAGGGTTCGAGAGGAATTCTCCCCGAAGCATGGCGCTTTCTCCCTTGTTGACTTCGAGAAAACAAGACCCGGTTCCGTCCCAGATCTTTCGTTCCCCTTTTCCTGTGATCGACAATGCGATGTTATTCGCGACAACATCAGCCTGACCAAGTGCGAATGATCCTGACTTTGGCAGAAACGGAACATGAGCATGCGGCGTCTCGATGGCGGTTACATCTCCAATCGCGTAGACCCTTTCGAACCTGGTGGCTAGGGTTTGCGGGCTAACAGGGACCCAGCCGGACGAGTCGGTCAGCCTGGCCTCGACAACAGCGCTTGGACACTTGTGAGGGGGAACAACGATCAACAGATCGTATGGGAGCTCTGTCTTTCCCTCAAACACCACCTTGTCTTTTTCCACTTTCGAAAGCTTGACTTTTGGGCGAAACGCGATTCCTTTGGCCGATAGAAGTCTCTCCACCTGTTTACCTATTACAGGACCAGCAGCCGGTGCGGGATGAGGCTCCGGAGTGAAAAACTCCAGCGACACTTTCCTTTTCGCTCTTGCGAAGTGATCCTGCAAGAGCAAAGCCAAACCATAAGGCGCGACCGGACACTTGATAGGCAATCGCGAAATCCCGATTACCAATCTCCCATCTTCAAGATTCTCTAGCGCGTCGCGCAATTTCATTGCCGATTCAAAATCGTAAAACTGGTAAGCGTATTTCTCTAGACCTGGAACTTCACCAGGCGAGTAGTCAACTCCCATCGAAACGACTAGATGATCATAATGCAACTCTTCCGATCCCGTCTTAACCGTCTTCGATGAAGTCTCAATCGAACTGACCCGATCATTGATCAACCGGACCTTCCGTTTCTTCGGAATCGAGAGGGTGCGGCGGACTTTTCCGGGTTCGCGCCGACCCATCGCCAACAATGGGAAGGAAGGCGGGAACTCGAAGATCTTCTTTTGCTCCACGATCGTAATCGATGCTTTGGGAGCGCGCTCGGCCAGGAGGCTTGAGACTGCCAGACCTCCCATTCCGCAGCCCAGAACGACGACTCTATCGTTAGATGACAAATTTGGCTATCAAAGCATCGCGATTTGAACCGCAATAACCCTTTGTGAAGGAACACGTTGAGGGCCTCGACTGTAGGCTACGCTATCATACGCGTACAGGTTCGTGTTTCGAGGAAGTCGCTCTTTCGCTAGGATGCTGCTTCTATGGGATAGTCTCCGCGGTTTCTGACGATACGGAGGAGGCGTAGTTGTTTCCGCGCTTCCTCGTAGCAGAAGTCGCACAACCGTACAGATTTCTCGCCTGGCTCAGCCATGAACCAGGTCGTCTCTGAAGCTGGTTTGGAGTCCTTACAGTACGCGCACTCGACCTGCTCCCTCTCCAAGAGACTTGCGGTGCTCATATCGAGGCTAGAATTAGGGTCTCGCCAGAAGATAAGCCTAGCTGAATCTCATCATCCTCGTCCTCCTCATGACAGCGCTATACTCTAAAGCCAGAGTACAAGACTGCGCCCCTGTAGAGGTGAGAGGAATCGGCTCCCAGAACTGGAATCCTTGCCACCATGTTCTCCGGGATACTATTCGGCACGAGCGTGCCCGTGATTAAGCTCGGGCTAGCCCTCCTTCCCCCCGATCTCTTCGCCGCTCTTCGATTTTCACTAGCCTCTGTTCTGGTTTTGTTGCTTCTTCGGCGGAAGGGATGGGTTGGTTGGTCCCTTCTCCGATCAAGACCTATCTGGATTGTAGGGTTCGTTAACGCTTTTGGATATGTGCTTCAATTTCAGGGGCAGAAGTTCACAACCTCCTCGGATGCGGCCTTGATCATTGGCACCGCGGCGTTGATTATTCCGGTCCTATCTTGGGCCCGCGGGAGCGAAAAGATAGCGGCGAAGAAGGGTCTCGGAGTATTGTCAGGGTTCCTTGGAGCAAGCCTGGTAGTGACCCGGGGTCAGGCTGTGAGCTTGGGTCAGGCCCAGTTTCTAGGCGACCTTCTGATACTTGGAACGGCAGTTACGATAGCACTGGTTTTCATCTATTCCAAGGATCTCGTTATCCAGAAAGGCGGCCGTGCGGTCACGGGAGGAATGATTCTCGTCACAAGTCTTCTACTTGTTCTCGCGATTCCCTTAGACCAAAGCACTTCCGTCAACCTCAGCTGGGAATCTGTCTTCTATGTCGTGTTTCTATCGGTCGTTGCGACAATAGGAGCTTACTATTTTCTCATGAAAGGATTAGAAACGGTGTCTCCGACGGTCTCCTCGATCGTTCTCCCGATTGAAGTGATCGTTGCTGTCGCTCTTTCAGTGATAATATTCGGGGACCCGTTCAATCTCTACTCAGGAACGGGCGCAGTCCTCATACTCATCGGTGTCCTACTAGTATCGTCCTCGTCTTAGAACGAGACGCTGGGATTTTACTGGTGGGCGCCGCAGGTAGGACAGTTAGTGGCATTCGAGTCCATTAGTCCGGTGCAGTATTTGCAGCGGACCCTCACAGATGGCGCTTGCTGTTGTGGCGGTGGAACACCGTAGCCTGGCTGACCATACCCTTGGTAGGGCGGCATTCCATATCCGGGGTTTGGCTGATAGCCAGGGTTCGGGCCATAGCCCGCAGGCATCGGACCCGGTCCATATCCTGTATTCA
>VBBR01000187.1 GCA_005881615.1 Candidatus Bathyarchaeota archaeon | reverse complement strand
GCTATTAGTGCTGGACTCTGAAATGGATCCCGATGCAAACAGGGCAGTACTCGACCAGCCAGTTCGCCATGGACGTCGACAAGTGCGTCCGGAAATACCCAAACGAGTCAGAAGTTCTGAGACAGATAGAACCGCTCCTCGAGAAACTCATCAAGAGCCCCGGATCGGTTCCATCCGAAGCTTTCACGCCGAGAAAGGATAGGTTCGCGATGAACCTTATCCATATGCCGAGGGACGAGATGTTCTCGATAATCGGAGGAGTCTGGCATCCCGGCCAGACAACTCCAATCCACGACCACTTGACATGGGCACTTATTGGGGTCTATGATGGGGAAGAGCGGGAAGCACTGTTCCGCAGAACCGATGATGGATCGAATTCCAAGATTGCGAAGATCGAGAAGGTTAGCGAGAAGATCAACACCAAAGGACACGTAACCGTTCTAGGTCACCGCGGCATCCATAGAGTCGACAATATTTCCGGAAAACCAACAACAAGCATTCACGTCTACGGCCGTGATATCGGCCACGCGGAACGACACAGCTACGACCCTGTTACCGGAGAGATAGGCAGGTTCGTGTCGGGATACTGCAACGTCCTCCGAGACATAGAACGATTCTAGAACTTCTCCGCGGCCGCCGACTCCCGTCAAACCAACGCCTCGTTGCTTCTCACTCTCATGACTTGACGTTGAGCCTCAAACTCGCCAGGGAACTGACCGAGCAGAAAATGCTTGAGGGGCCATGGCATCCGCAAGGTCACTTTTTCATATACGATGAATAGCGCCCAGCTGAACGAGAAGACAAATCCCGTTAGCTCTTCACGCTCCTAGTCCCTGGTAGACTATTCTAGTTTCTCGCTTATCTCCATAGCGTCCTTGGTACTGTCTGAGAATTCTAGGAGGGTTTCAACCGTCCGACTCTTGTACGGACCCTTGTTCCTGACATAGTCCAGATAGTCCTGCATCTGATCCTTGAATATGCCCACATTGTCTGCAACGACGACGCTGCCTTTGTGAAGATTCCTTTCGACAGCTTTCAGATAGGCGAGATATTGTGTTTTTTCTGCGTCCAGGAAGACCAGGTCAAAGCTTCCCGTGAGCTTCCCCAATTCTGTCCTTCCATCTCCTTCTACCATCCTGATGCTCCGTTCCATGTTTGCCCGCTTGATGTTCTCCTTGCTGATGCGAACATGTTCCGGGTTCTTCTCGACCGATACGATCTCAATTCCGAGAGGCGAGTTCTTGGCCATCAGTATGGCGGAATAGCCATAGAGAGCTCCGACCTCCAGAATCTGTCTGGGCCGAGTCTTCTTCACGATTTCCGCGAGAATCCTCCCCTTGACGGGGCCGATAGATGGGATGAATGAACGTTGTCCAATCGCCTCGATTTCTTTGAGGACAGCGTCCGCGGGGTCCGACTGCTTCTTCAATGCCTAAACTCTCCTATGAATTTGGCAAGCTATACTTAACGAAAACGCAGCAAGGTCTCGCCCTCATACAGGTTTCTCGTTAGTCGCTCTTTCCTTTAGAGAAACAGTTCTTTGTAACCAGAGTGCCCGGTTTCCATCTGGTGTTCGTCAAGCTCGAACTTCTTGCCCGGAGAGCTTTTGAAATCGCACTCAGCGCATTCGTAGATATGAAGTAGTGGGCCTTCTATATTCTGCCTGCTCCCAGCTTGAGAGCTTTTCTCGGCTGTCTTTGACTCGCGTTTCCGAGCTTCTTCTAGCTTCTTGATTGCCTCGGGTCCACCGATTTCTTCTATCATCTGAAGCAAGAGTTTCCGTTCTACTATCTTGTCGTGCACCGTAGCTGTAGATGTGAATTTGTCGAAAGCTGACTTACCGGGAACAGAATCACCGGGATGCTCTATCTCGAACATCTCTTGCTCTACTTCTAGAATTTCCCGTATGAAGAGGTCCACCTCTCGCTCCTTCGCCTTCTCTTCAATTAGCTTCGCGACCTCGTCTTTGTCGAAGCGGGCCTTGGGCATAGCCCCGTCCTTAGACGAATCGTGGACTTCAACATTCAGTAACCCCTCTGCTTTATGAGAGAGAACTCATGCTCCGAACCCAGGTTGCGAAAGAGCAGGCTCGGAAGTTTTTCCAAAGTCGCCACCACGAAGCCCAACTCCAACGCCACATCCGAGAACCGCGTCATTTGCATCTATACCTACGATTGGACCGACGTTGCCGACGTGATGCGAATCAGGGATGAACTTCGGAAGCTGGGGATTACGTCAAGAATCCCCTACAAATCCGACGAAGACACAATGATCGGCAAGTATCGGGTAAGAGGGGATACTAGAATCAGCAAATACTATGAGTGAAGCAGCGACTTGCTCGCCCCTTGAGTGCGGAAGGATTGACCGCTCAAGAAGGTTCGTGGCTAAGAACCAGAAGCAGATTTTCAACGTTCGAGCCGATCCGGAGACGAACGAGCTAGTTATCCTTCGAGCCGAGCAGAGAAAGAAGTGGAAACCTCGATCGATTATCGCATACGGACGAACCGACTAGCTTTTGAGGTCCGTCCGCTCCTTTTCACAAGATGAGCGCGTTGCAACGATTTGACAAGTATACCATTCAAACGTCAGGGTTCGCGCTAACCGTGTTGGGAATTTTTCTGTTTATGGCCGGTCTTATCGGTGGTCCCCTGTGGTCCATGCCCCCAGTCCCGTTACCGTGGTACTGGTGGGTGGGCACCGCCTCGTTCTTCTCTGGCATTGCCCTCGTTGTAATTGGAATCATCCTGCTTTTCCTCGCCCGAGGGACTAAACCGAAGCAAAAGACAGGCGCGGCCATTACACCGACTAGCTAGGTGGTCTAGCCGTGCATCAAAGCTGCCAAAGATATATCCGGTGCCTACCCAGTTCTCTAGAGAGACAGTAGCCCCGGTTCAAATCTAGCGAGTCACAAGCATCTTAGTAGGGGAAAAGGCGGGAAAGAGCAAGAATGCAGTTGAGAATGCTCAAGGGCAAGATTCACAGAGCACGAGTGACAGGTTCGGATCTCAACTATGAGGGAAGCATCGAGATAGACTCGTCTCTAATGGAAGCGGCTGGCATTCTCCCCTTCGAAGAAGTTGGCATTTGGAGCATTACGACCGGCGAAAGGTTCTCCACCTACGCACTCCCGGCGGACCCGCGAAGCGGAATAATCGCGCTCAACGGAGCGGCTGCCAGGAAAGTACAGCCGGGGGACGAGATCATCATCACAGCCTTCGTATCGGTGAACGAGAAGGAAGCTCAACAGTGGAGTCCGAAGATCGTCTTTGTCGACGAGAAAAACCGGTTCAAACCTCTTACCCATGCTCCAAGAGCGCTAGCCCACTCACGAAAACTAGCCCACTAGAATCGTCTGATAGTCCATCGAAATCTCTCGCCAGATCAAACTTGTTTCCGGGCGGACGCTAGGAACATTGGGATCTTCACCCGTTGTTCTTCTTGCGTGCTTGTGCAGCAAGAGCATAACTCGTCAACTTTCACGTCTTCTAACCGGTTCTTTTTCATCATCCCAAGAACATCCTCCATTTTGAACCCAAGCCACAGATCCGCGTGTTCCTTCCGTAACCATTCGTAGCTGTGTTCTTGCAGGTCGGCGATTGCGATTCTTCCCCCAGGCTTGAGCACTCTAGCCATCTCTGCAATCGCCATGTCTGGATGGGGGCAGTGGTGCAATACCATGTTGCCGATTACAACATTGACAGATGAATCTGGCAACTGCATGTGTTCGACGTTTCCAATCCGGAACTCGACCTTCCCCTTTCCCAGTTTCGCAATTGATTCATCGCTCATACCCCTGGAGAAGTCGAGCGCGATTACTTTGCGCGCGATCATAGCAGCCCCTTGAGTCAGAAACCCTGTTCCAGCGCCAACGTCCAGGACGGTGTCGTCGGGACTAATCCGGGCCGCGTTCAAGACGGCGTCCCGAACCTCCTCGCCGTAGAAGCTCTTTCTCATATTGTCCCATTGGGATGAGACTTGATCGAAGTATTCCTTGACCCGACGCGACATGATTGCAGATAATGATGTTGGAATCAGTTAAAGAATGCGCGAGCGTATGCCCGTTCTAAGCTGAGGTAGGCTGGGCCGATCGCAACATGGTAATTGAAGCCGATTTCTACAGTGTCCGACTTCGATTCAAGCGCCTATTCGCCGACCCTTCCATCTTCGAGGACCAGAGGAACACCGCTCGACGATACCTCCTCCCGAAAACTATTGGCGACAAATCCATCAGCATCTATCAGATAACAAGCGATATCTCGCCGACAGATGATTCTGGGAAATCCTCTGAAATTGCCGGGACAGCACGGTACGTTCACCGGGGAAGAGTGGTTCGCTCAGAGTACTTCGAAAACGCAAACGTGACACTTGAGTATGCAGATTTTGGTAGCGGCATCTCGCCTAGTGACCATCAGAAGCTATGGAAGAAGCAGAGGTGGGGACGAATGAGCTTCAACCTCGAAGAATTTCGCCACGAGCACTTGAGGATCGAGATGCCTGATACTTCCGAGCTCTATGAAATGCTCCGTGCTAGAGCTGACCCGACGACTCTGGTCGACGTCGAACTCCCCGAGCTTCCGGACAACTTCTTTCGATCTGCTGTCGGCTACTTGGAAACCCGCTTGAAACAATTTGCCGAGGCGAAGCATGAGACGATCGAGATCTACGTTGCAAGGGACTTGCTTCCTGAGGAGAAAGAGGCCTTGGAGAAGAGACTAACCCGTCCGTCAACACAGTCTACAATCTACATTATGTTGTCGAAAGTCGAAGGACTACCGCAGCTCTAGCGACGTTGTCCTAGGGCAGAAAGCCTAGACGATTTGTCGATAGGATTCGATGAATTCTGGATCTATTACTCCCGAGATAACTTTCTCAGAACCGTCAGGGAGTATTACAGGCGTGCCTGCAGCGTGGTATGGGAGCTCAAATTTTTCCAGCTTCTCGGGAGCTTCTACTTCGAAGAGCTTGCGGCAGGCTCCATTCTCGTAGTGAAAGCAGTAGATTTTCTCGATGCGTCTCTCTCCAAATCCACCAGCTCTCCCTCCAGCGGCATGGCCCTCTTCAGGCAGCTGGAGAATGTAAACGGAATTTTCTCCTTGCAGTGTCTTTAGGTCGACGGGGTTTTGTGCGACGAGTATTCGTCGTCCTTTTTGGGAGATGAGATGCGACAGTTCTTCGAGGGGTGTCATGCTGGCCGGAACTCCGTGATCATGTAAAAACATCTATTCTGCAAGCGCTCAGAGGAAGCTGATCGTGGCGTCCTTCCTGCCGATTCGGACTAGTTTTTCAATCTCTTTACTCTCCTCCTCGTTGAGGGGAGTATAGAGCCGATGGTCGCTGGTGGAGCTTGAGTATCGGCCGGCTATGAGATACGAGTCCTTATTCGCTTCTTTCAGAACCGTGACACGGTTCAGCGCGTCCTTTGCGGTGTAGAGATAGAGAGGGGTTGGATCGAACTTCTGGACGTCTTTCATGGAAAGCTGCTTTTTTTCAAGGGGCATGGGTCAGTGGCCGTCTTCTGAACACTACTCTGATCTTAGTTAAGCCTTCCACGGATGGATTGGCCCATGTCACAGCGCGATTGGTATGGCTTAAATGCCATCCAATAACACGAGTCCCGTCTGATAGAAAAAATGAAAATGTACATAGTGATACTCGGAGTAATACTGCTGATAGCAGGAATAGCGGGAGCCGCATACTACGGATTCGTACCAAGAACTCGAGTATACGGTGCCATAGGCGTCGCAGTCGTCGGCATCATCATCGCAGCCCTAGGTGTAATGACGAAGACAACGAGCGTAGGGGCCACCACGACGGGACAGTTCACCTGCGCAAAGTGCGGTGCCAAGTTCGGCTCTGAAGCCGCTCTAAACCAGCATACTAAAGACAAGCACGGAATGTAATTCTGTCAATCCTTTCTCTTCAACATACAAACGCTCCACCAGACTTCCGGGTCGTATTTTTCCCCGAAAGTGCCCATTTTTCTTGGAGTCTTAGTTCTTCAGCACTCATGGAATGCCGGCCGTAAATCTCAGAAGAAAAGGGATTTGCGAGCTCTAGTCTAGGGGTTAGACCTTGAGTTGGCCTGATCTTCGGAGAGACTCAACTTGTCCCTGGGTGTACCGGAACATAATGTCCCCGCGCTCTGGCTGGAAATCCCAGGGAGCGACTAGGACCGTGTCGCCCATCTTGATCCAAACGCGGCGTTTCATTTTTCCTCGAATTCGACACACCCTTGTGACCCCGTCGGCGCACTCGACCAGCACCCTGTCGTAGCCAAGAAGATTCTTGACGGTCCCGTAAAGCTGGCCTGGACCAGGCGTGAGCATCTCACTGAGGTTGGCCTCGCTGAGGACCTTTCGCTTACCCATACTATCATCCTACTAGAGGATAGCGGTAATATTAAAGCTCAAAATGCAGAACCGTAATCCTAAGACGTCCTAGTTTTTCCACTTGACAGAGCAACCGAAGGGTCTTGTCTCCTGGACTGAAGGCTTTTGGCCGGCGAGCATCGCGTCCAATGCGTCTCTGAGATCTTTAATCCTCACCAATTCTGGATTTCGGTTGTCATCGATTCTGCCCTTGTATTGAAGTCGGCGCTGCTGATCGAACGCAAAGACGTGTGGCGTGCAGATTGCGCCATATTTTCTGGCGATTTCCTGAGTGTCATCTCTGAGGTAGGGAAAGTTGAAGCCGCGTTCCTTTGCCCTCTTGATCATGTTTGGATAGCTGTCTTCCGGATAGCCGGTGTCGTCGTTGCTGTTTATCGCCACTAACGTTACTCCTTTTGCCGAGTAATCCTTCTGGAGCTGGATCATACGGTCTTCGTAGGCTTGAACGTAAGGGCAGTGGTTGCAACTGAATACAACTACCAATGCTTTCCGGTCAGCGAAGCTGTTCAGTTTGTGAGTCTTGTCATCTACTCCTTTTAGTTGAAAATCGACCGCGGATGATCCGAGTGGGAGTCCAACCGAGTCTAGGGTTGTCGGTGACGTAGGCATAAGTCAAGTTAACGTGAGGAAGGCCTTAGAAACCTTTCCAGATCCGACTCCCTAGGGGACCGATTCCTATTGAATACAAAAGCGATGGTAGGCGTCTCAGGCTTCAGCTATGTTGGATGGAAAGGAAACTTCTACCCGGAGAATCTGAAGAGCGAAGAATTCATTTCCTATTATTCTCAGCGGCTCAACAGTGTGGAAATCAACAGTTCCTTCTACGCCCCTCCGAGCCTTGCAGTGGTAAAATCATGGGCAGGCAAGACCGGTGACAATTTCAAGTTCTCATTCAAAGCACCAAGACAGATCACGCACATCCTGAAACTTGGGAAGGGATCGGTTGAAGCGACCGAGAGACTTGGAGTGACTTTGAGGTTTCTTGGAGAGAAAAATGGTCCAGTACTCTTCCAGCTTCCACCCTATTCGAAACAGGACGTGAAACTCCTGGAAGATTTCCTCGCGAACACCTCCAAGATCGTAGAAAGAGTATTCGAATTCAGACACGAATCCTGGCTTAACGATCTTACATATTCAACTTTAGAAAAACATGACGCGAACTTCTGCATAGCAGAAGCAGAAGATATGAAACCAGTTTTCAAAGTGACTGGAAAAACTCCGTATTTCAGGTTGCGAAGAGAAACATACGATGACAAAATGATTGATGACTGGACGGGGAAGATCAAAGAAATTAGCAAGGGAAGCGAGTCTATCTACGTCTATTTGCGCCACGACGAGAACGGAGACAATGCCACTAGGGCATTGAAGATTCTAGAATCGTTGGCATGAGAAAAAAAAATCACGGTCGTTCGACACAATCGGCGATTAATGATAGGCCTAAGTCGTTTTTGCCGCTGCTTTCTTCAGCTCTTCGTAGTTCGGTTCCTTGGTCGGGTCGTCGCTGACCCATTTGTAGACAACGACTCCATTGTGATCCAGTATGAAGACAGACCTCTTTGCAACGGTGTATCCTTTGAGGTTGCCGAAGTTTTCGTGGTAGACATTGTAGAGCTTGACAACTTCTCTGTTGTAGTCGCTGAGAATTGGGAAGTTGAGGTTGTTATTCTGTGCAAAAGCCTTGTTGGTGAATGGATCGTTGACGCTTATTCCCACAACCTGCGCGTTGATCTTGTTCAGCTCCTGCATGTTATCACGCAAAGTGCACATTTCACGGGTGCATACGCTGGTGAATGCTCCAGGGAAGAAGGCAAGTATTGTTGCGCCATTAGGTTTCAAAAGCTCGTGAAGGCCGCGAGGTTTTCGGTCAGTATCTGGGAGTGTGAAGTTCGGAGCTTTTTCGCCCTGGTTTATCATTCTCAGTCGCGCTGGGCAAGTGTTCTTCGGATGTTTCTAAACCTTACAGGCCTGTGACGAGAAAACGAGGTCTGAAAAGAACGAGAGGGTCGCGTGAGTTGTAAAAAATAAGGTTGGGGAGCCTAGCAGTGTTTTCTAGGCCCACTAATCGTCGGTGCCTTGATCTTCGGAGCTGTCGTTATCCTTGTTGTCCGCGCAAGCCCCAGTGTCGTCGGTGTCGTGGTCATTCGAGTGAAGCCCCGGAGTGTTGGTGGTGTCGTTGTCGGTCTTGGTGGAGTGAGTTGCGTCGTGTTGCGGGTTGTGTTTGCCTAGAGCCGCCATGAACCCTTGCGCTTTGCCTACAAGATCCGTGTCCGGTTTGTCTTGTTTGTCGTGTCCCTTTGCAAGGTGCTTGCCTTCGTTACTATGGCTGCCGGGGTCAGTGCTCGTTGGGTCAGAAGTGCACGTTGCTGAGGGTGTCGTCGTCGTGGTCCCGCCGTTGTTGTTATTGCTGTTTGTGCCGCCGTTGCTGCTTGAAGCTTGTAACGCAGGCCCGTGTAGGAGGAACGGTACGAGGAAAGCGCCGATTCCTGCGACGATTAGGGCGATAGCGCCCACTTTGCGTTTTGCCGATGAATCCATTCTTGTTTTTCCTTTCTCCCTTTTCTTGGAGTTGAATCCCCGGTTTGAGAGGGCCGAGTATATGATACAACGATTTGAACAGCCAGAAAGGTGTCAAATCGACCTTGTTGCCCCCGATTGATCTTGGAGTGTTTGAGAGTGTGGGATTTCGAGCTATAGCACTCGAAGAAAGAGGTACAAGATGAGAAGGTTGGGAATCGTTACGAGAAGCCCGATTTTTGAGAACTCAACGAATCCAAATCCCGACCCCCGGCTCTCGGCCTCTTCTAGTACGATGACGTTGCTGGCCGCGCCCAGGAGACTGATCCCTCCAGCGAGTGTGCTGGCACCGGCTAGAGCCATCCACGGTTTGACATCGGCGCCGGTGAATCCTGCTGCTTGCATCGCTTTGATGTAGACTGCGACAAATGGAACATTGCTTAGGAGTTGGCTGAAGAATGCGCTTGCCAGAATTATCGTGACGATCGAAAGCCCAGGGTCTGATCTGTTGAGAACGGGCAAGTAGGTCATGAGGCTTTGGAGAGCGTTTGATTCCCAGAACGCTTGCATTACGATGAAGAGAGAAATGAAGAAGAGTATGATCCCCCAGTCGACCGATCTCAGAATATCTCTTCGTCTCCCGCTTCCCAAGAATACGATAGTTGCGCCGAGGAGTGAGATGGTTCCAAGGTTGAAATTTCCCTGAACACCGAACAGTCCGGCGATGCCGACTAGGAAGAAGCCGAGCACAACTATTGCGGCTGCCCATCCTGAGAGCTTTGCTAACTTTCGATCTTTGATCGCTTCTCTAGGATTAACTTGGAGTTCTGCTAGTGTCGAGTTTGCGAATTCTTTCCTATAGTACCATCTGAGAATTAGGTATGTTACTCCAAGCCCTGCGAGTGTTGGAGGGGCAAGATAGTACAGAAAATCCAGCATGGGGTTTGGGATTCCTGTGGATAGTGCAATCAAGAGATTCTGGGGATTACCAATGGCCGTCATCGTGCTACCAATGGTCACGCCCAAGGCTAAGGTGATGAGGAAGACCCTGGGTCTGATACGCAGCTGCTTGGCTACACTCAACATGATCGGCGTGGCCATTAGAGCCAATGTGTCGTTTACCAAGAACGCTGACATCATGCTTATTCCAACGAGAACCAGCCCAAATGCTTTCTGCGGCGACTTTGCCACGCGGAGCAGTCTCAGAGTAAGGTATTCTAGGAGACCCGAGAGATCCATCGCGGCAACCACGGAGAACATTCCGAGCAGGAAGAAGATCACGTTGAGATTGATTGCTGCGTAGGCGTCTCCTAGCGGGATGGCCCCTGAGAAGATCATTGCAACGGCTCCTGCCAGCATAATGGTCCAGACCGGGATGCGAAACCATCGGAGGTTTCGTAGAATTATCAGGACGTAAACCGCTACGAAGATAGCGATTGGAAGATAGTACAGGGTCAACTTGTACTGAGGTCCGAAGTGATTCCTTCCAGTCTAGACTGTGTGGAGGAATTACGAATTTCTCATCAATCCAGACTCTCTGTAGGCGAGGTGAGATTCAGATCTAGGCTCTTTTCAGGCCGGCCTCGCTCTGCCCTCTGATGTCCTATAGTTCTTCGAGCATCTTCTGGGACCAGAGGAGTGAAGCCTCCGGTTTCTTCGGGGAATCCTTGTCTTTTTTCACCTTGGGCTTAGCGGGAGGTTTCTCCGGTCTTGATGCTTCCGGAATCAGGCCCTTGTTAGGGAGGACAGGTTTGGGGCCTGCTGGGTTTTGGCCCTGTCCGATGACAGCGCCTGCGGGATCGCGCATGATACCGTTCTCGTAGAAGGCCTTGTAGTGTCCGTTGTAATCGTAGATGAACCCGTCATCGTCCATCCAGGCGATGTTGTGACCATCAAAGTCTACAATTCTATGGTCTTTCAGTAGTCTGTATCTTGCTGTCCCGTTTTCGTCCCATATTACGTCGATTTCTTCTTCTTCGGCTTCTGGTCCTAGTTCCAAGTTCGTCTCCTCAACCGGTTAGCTCTCAAGCTAAGAAGGTTACCGATGATATTGATAGCAAAATGGGGAATTGGTTCTGATGCGACTTTGACCATCTAGGCGCTTCGCCGTCTAACTCGATCAGGGGTCGAACGTAGATATACTAGTTCAGACGCAAGACCGCACTGAACAGGATTGCCGCGTCAGTCAAGGACTTTTCGCATTAGGAATCGGCAGAAGAAGAAGAACAGGTCTAGAAAGCGCACTGGTTCCAGTCGAAAGATAAGCAACCCTTTCAAGAGCAAACTCAAGAGCACACATTAGCCGAAGAATCATTCCCTTGGCGAGACGGATTCGAACGTGCTAGCTGGCCATCTTGCTAAAGTTGTCCAGCATCGTAACGAAGGACTTCTCCATCGAGGCCAAGCCACCGGTCGGCCCCTTCTCGTCTATGACGATGTACTCGTTAGGAGAATGTTGCAGAGCTCCATGGCCGAGCCCTCCGATCACTACAGGGAGGTTGAGGGGTTTACGGTTAAACAATGCAAAGGGTGCGCTTCCCGCGATCGTGGGCCACAACTCCGGATCTTTTCCCATCTCCTTGTAGGATTTGATGACCGCTTGGGCGGGCGGGCTTTGATAGCTTGTCCGCGACCAACCGTATCCTGATTCTAGTACGCGTATCTGGATGTCTTTGAAGCCGTACGCGTCCAGATGGTTTCTGATCATTGGCATCACGTCGTCTTTCCTCATGTTCGGTACGAGGCGAACATCCATTTTGACCGTAATCTTGTGGGGGAGAAGAGTCTTTGTCTCCGGTCCCGTGTAGCCACTCACTAGGCCGTTGATGTTGAGTGTGGGATCAAAAAGATACTTCTTCAACGCCTCGATACCATGAGTGTCGCCGATGAACCTATCGACCTTCATCTCCTCTCTGACGGCAGCATCGTTGAAGGTCTTCTCCAGCTTCGGGAGAAGCTCACGGTCCTCCTTGTTGGGAACCTGAGCGTGGCGATAGAAGTCTTGGATGGCTACTTTGTTGCCATCAGGACCCGTCATCGTGGCTAGTGCCTGGATCATTCTCCAAGCTGGGCTGTCGACCCAGGCCTTGTTGCTCCCATGTATTCCGAACTCTTTGGGGCCTTTTCCCCAAGTTGCGCCGTCGAGTTCGAGTTCGAAGTAGACGATTCCCTTGACGCCCAGATACATTACGACTTTGCCAGTCCGGTCTTGTGAGCAGAATGGAAAGAGGACAGCTTTGGCTTGTTGCAATTCCTTCTCGTGCTTTGTGATGAACTCGGGGAGGTGGCGGCTTCCGAGCTCTTCTTCTCCTTCAACGACGAATAGAAGGTTGACTGGCAGCTTTTGGCGGGTTGCTTTGATCGACTCGCAGGCATTCAGGAACCCGCGCAGTTCTCCCTTCGTGTTAACCGCGCCTCTAGCAACCAGGCATCGACCGAAAGGAGCAATATCCTCCAGCGTACCTGCTAGTGGATCTACACGCCATCCTGGCTCGTCAACAGGCATCGTATCATACATCATGTAGACAACGATAGTCTTCTCGGCTCCCGCATCATAACGGGCATAGACCACAGGATTTCCTGCCGTCTCTTCGACGCCGCCTGTGCAACCTAGGCTTGTGAGATACTGCATGACGAGATTCGCGCATTCTCTGACTCCCTTGTTCTCTGGGGATATGGAGGGTTGGCGGATTAGTTCCTGGACTTTGGCTATGTGTTGAGGCTGGTTCTTGTCGATATGGGCGAAGACCTTGCCACGATCAAGCGGCATGAGACGATGTAAAGAATGGTTACAGTATAAGCGTTGAGAGGACGGTTATGCGCTTCTGGCTATATTGTGGCAGAGGCGAACTGGTAGGATTGTTGCAGGATTCTCATGATGTGGCGGAGATCTGGTCTGGGTCCCAGTTTGAGGATGACCCATCCTTCGCGATCGTGAACTTCCGGGGATCGGGAGACAGTGCCTTGGTGGATCATGACCTCCTTGAGGTCGGGTGGTAACCGGAGTTCTATCCTGTCGGGGCTGTGGATGTGCGCGAATGATTTGCCGCCGACGTGCAGCTCGACTTCTTCATCTCCATGGTCCTTCATCTCAACGCCTGGGACGAGAAGCATCTCTCCAGTAATCATATCCAGCAAGCTCATGGTCCGTAATGTGATGGCGGTAGAGCCGACTTATTTCTTTCTAAACCAATATGGTCTAACGTGTCGAGCCGGGACCGTCAGGCTTTCTTGGTAGGTTGATGTATCTCCTGAGTCGTGGCCAGCCTGTCTTTGCGTATCTGAGCCGTTCCGGGTTGTTCTTGACCCATCTGAGCATGTGAAAGAAGCTCCTCGCACGCTTGTCATCGCGCTCAGCGATCGGCTCATAGCCCAAGTTCCGGATCTCGTCCAGGTAAGCTGTTTCCACATTGTTCTGGGCATCTCCGGTAATCACCGACGTCTTCACTCTCGTCTTTCCATATTTCTCGGCGAGATGGGGTCGTGTCTCATCGAAGAGGAAGCTACTGCAAATCTCGATCTCTTCATCCTCTCCAAGCTTCATCTGGTAAAGGAGATTCAGCGCGAGCTCGGTGGCCTGTTTCTGATACACCTTTTCCGCAAAGCTCGGGCTCTGGAAGAAAGAAACCGGTATCATATCGTAGTGAAACTCTCCAGTCTCCTTTCGATGCACCCCGACGACGACTCCATGGAGGAGGTCACCGACGCCCGCGTCGTCTATCTGAACGGTCAACCTTGTCAGACTAATGGGGCAGGTACGATTTGAGGATGCTTTCTGGGTGATTCACGAAGGGCGGCGCAGGAAAGAGACACCATTGGGGGTCGAGAAGGCAGCCTTATTTTTCGAACGGATGGAAAGCGATAGGAGTCTTTATATGTCGATATCGGATACCCAATATCGGAAAAGCGATATCGAATGTTTCGTGGATTTGGAATGTTCAGAAAACGCGGACTCAGACCATGGGTCCTCAACATACTCAGAAAATCCCCTAAGACAGGGGCTGAGATAATCGACGAGATAGAAAACATGAGCCAGGGATGGTGGAGACCATCACCGGGTTCCATTTACCCGATGCTGAAAGGAATGGTCCAGGATGGGCTGCTTAAAGAGAGAGAAGACGGTAGATACGAACTGACCTCCAAGGCGAAGGAGGAAGACGAGTTTCCCTTCAGGTCCCACTTCACCGGCCCTCGATCAGTCGACGCAATGCTGGACGAGATCATCGGCTACATATCCTATTTCGAAGACTTGATAAGAACTGACCGATCAAAACTAGAACCGTACGCGGACAAGATCAGAACAATAACAGAACGGTTAACAACACTGTCCAAGTAGCACCCGAATCACCGACCGTGGCTATAATTGCTCAAGGGTCTTAAGCCCGGACCCGGTCGCTATCACAACGACCTCTTCTGACCTATCGATCATCTTCTCCCCGTAAAGATGGGGCAGTGCAGCGATCGTTGCTGCGCTGGAGGGTTCGAGCAGTAGACCCTCATCCTTGAGAGCCTGCCCCATTGACTTGCGGATCTCCTCGTCTGTGACGGACAAGGCTATGCCGCCTGATTCTCTGAGGCTGCGAAGGATCCACTTTCCCGCCAGTGGCTTGGGTATTTTTAGGCCGAAGGCGATTGTTTCGGGATTCTTCCATTCGTCCACGTCTTCTCTCTTCGAGTTGTAGGCCGTGACGACTGGCGCGCAGCCTGCAGGTTGGACCGCTACAAGTCTTGGTCTCTTTTTGATCCATCCGATTTTTTCCAGAATAGAGAACATCTTCCACATCCCAACGAGTCCCACTCCGCCTCCCAGCGGGTAAACGATCCAGTCAGGGGTCCTCCAGCCGAGCTGTTCACAAATCTCCAACGCCATCGTTCCTTTGCCGTCATGGCGGTAGGGCGTGACAAAAGTAGAGGCATTGTAACTCCTTTCACTCTTGACAACGGCCTCTGCGCTTCGCCCTGCATCTGCAATCGTACCCTCAACAAGGGTAACCCTTGCTCCCATTTTCCGGGAAAGCTCTTGCTTTGCAGAATTCACCTGCCGAGGCAGAAATACCCGACACCTCGCCTTCGCAATCTGCGAGTAA
The DNA here is from genome assembly GCA_005881615.1 of Candidatus Bathyarchaeota archaeon. Taxonomy (GTDB): domain Archaea; phylum Thermoproteota; class Bathyarchaeia; order 40CM-2-53-6; family 40CM-2-53-6; genus 40CM-2-53-6. The sequence goes on along the minus strand of VBBR01000187.1, from coordinate 935 downwards.
AGGGCGAACGAACAGCCTGCGTTGCCCTCGGAAGCCAAAACGAGATTCTTGACGCCCAATCGAGTCAGAGCGGTGATTGCACACGAAGCGCCTCGGTCTTTGAACGTCCCTGTTGGGTTTCTCGTCTCATCCTTTACCCACACGTTTCCCTGAAGAGAACTCAGCTTTCTGAGAGGAGTATCTCCTTCTCCAGCAGAGACAATCTTGTCCTCCGAGTCAACTGGAAGGAAGTCCCTGAATCTCCACATCGATCGAGTACTATCGATCTCGTCTTTCGATTTCTCGCTGAGAATCTCTGGATTGATTATTGTATCCAGCAGCCCACCGCACTTTCGGCACTTTTGGAGAATTTCTCCCTTCGAATAGGAGCTGTGGCATCCGGTGCACTGTAGTCCCTGAAAGGCGGTCTTTTGACTCAACTGCGTCCTGTGAGAGCCGTGGCGCGATAGCCTCTTAAGCGGGGCGCTTGTATTGAAACTCGATAATATCGAATCTCGATAGTTCCCGTGAAAGAATGACAAGAGCGGTCAACGAACGAATGGTGAAGAGCTTCCTCGACCTCTTCGTGCTATCCCTCCTAGACAACGGTGGAAAGCATGGATACGAGATTATGCGAGAACTGAAAGTCAAGACCGGCGCCCACATCGGCGCGGGCACGCTTTACCCACTGCTATACGAGCTGGAAGAACGCCGTCTCGTCGCAGGCGAATGGATGTCACCAACACGAAGAAGCAGACGAGTGTACAGAATTACGGACCAAGGCGAAAAGTATCGCGACCAATCTTTTCAAGGAATAGATAGACTGCTAAAGACGTCGACTTCGAATTCAAACCATTAATCAGGATATTCTGTTCGACTGTTCTGCGAGTCTAGTGATCTCCGCAGGTTCACCTATTACGGCTTCGCAGAACCGGTCTCCCTTCCCTTGACAGGAG
>VBBR01000186.1 GCA_005881615.1 Candidatus Bathyarchaeota archaeon | reverse complement strand
AAATGCGTTAGATAGAGCGAAAAAAAGCCGCCAGACAATTAGGAAGGAAGCGGTTACTATCAGGTCGGATGGGAAGTACTTGGACGTGAACCTGGAAGTAGTGCCGCTAAAGAGCCAGCTAGATCAGCCTAGTTTTCTGGTGACGTTCGAGGAAGCGGTGCCAAAACCTGCCTCTTCAGTAAAGCTAAGAAAAGCCCGAGGTGAAAAGCGAGAGAAAGAGCAGAAGGCGGAGGGTCTCAAGGTTACTCGGCTCCAGCAGGAGCTCGCAGCGAACAAGGACTATCTTCAGTCGATCATTGAGGACAAGGAGGCGGTCAATCAGGAGCTGAAAGCTGCTAACGAGGAGATACAGTCTAGTAACGAAGAGTTGCAGAGCACCAACGAGGAGCTTGAAACGGCCAAAGAGGAGCTGCAGTCAACGAATGAAGAGCTGACCACCGTCAACGAAGAGCTTCAGAACCGAAACCTGGAGCTGACCCAGGTCAACAATGACATAACAAACCTGAACGCAAGCGCGAACGTGCCAGTCCTCATGCTGGGGAGCGACCTGCGACTGCGTCTCTGGGGACCACTCTCTGAAAATTTGTTTAATCTGAAAGCCAGCGATCTCGGCAGATTCATCTTTGACGTTAACCTCAGTTTCCAGATACCGGAGCTCAAAGAGACAATAAACGAGGTCGTCACCAACGGCATCAACAAGGAGCTGGAGGCCAAGGGACCACAGGGACGCTGGTTTCTTGTGCGGATAGGACCGTACCGGACAGGGGATAACAAGATCGAGGGGGCAGTGTTGGCCTTTGTCGATATCGAGCGGTTGAAACAGGGGGAAGCGAAGCTTAGGCTACGCTCCGAACGCCTCGAGGACCTGGTTGAGGAGAGGACTAGGATGCTAAGTAACACAACCCGGTTGGCGGCTATTGGAGAGACCGCGGGGATGGTGGGCCATGACCTCCGCAACCCCTTGCAGACTATAGTTAACACGATTCATCTGGCGAAGGATGCTATGAAGGCGACTGGGGCGTCGACGCCGGGAAAAGATGTCCGTGTTGAGAGCGCGTTGGAGACTATTCGGGAGCAGGCTGATTTCATGAACAAGATCGTCTCCGACCTCCAGGACTACGCGAAGCAGGCGAGACCGACCTTTGTCGAGTATGACATGGGAAGACTGATCAATGACACTCTCTCCTCGGTCCAGGTACCTACGACCGTAGAGGTCTCCACCAGCGTTGAGACAGGCTTTCCGAAACTGAACGTCGACCCAGGCTTGCTCCGCCGAGCTTTCACCAACATAATCACCAATGCCCTTCAGGCGATGCCTGATGGAGGGAAGCTGAAGATTAGAGCCTGGACGAGCCAGAACCTGGCCGCGGTGAGCTTCCAGGACACAGGGATAGGCATTCCCGAGGATGTCAAGGCCAGGATGTTCAACCCTCTCTTCACAACGAGAGAGAAGGGCGTGGGACTTGGCCTGGCCGTGACCAAGCGTCTGGTAGAATCGCACAAAGGCGAGATCAAAGTCTTCTCTAGGGTAGGAGAGGGGACGACTTTGACGGTCGAGATACCGCTTGACCTGAAGAGGTGAGAATCTGAAATGGGAAAGAATATTCTGATCGTTGATGATGATCGGGGGATTCTGAAAAGCTTCAAAGAACTTCTTGAGCCAGAGGGCTACAGCGTCGATACCGCGGAGACGGCGGTGGAGGCCGTTGAGAAATGCAATGCTCGCCCGTACAACCTCGCTATTATCGACATTAAGCTGAGGGATGTTGAAGGAACGGATTTGCTGGCGCGTGTCCACGAGATTCTTCCTCGCGCGAGGAAGATCATGATCACCGGGTACCCGTCGTTGGAGAATGCTGTTGATTCTGTGAACTTGCAGGCCGACGCGTACATCATCAAGCCCGTGAACCCTGAGACGTTCCTCAAGGTTGTGGCGGAGAACATGAACAAACAACTCGAGGCAGAGAAGATGACAGAGGAGAAGGTGGTCGGCTGGGTAGAATCTCGATACGAAGATACCAGACGAAACAGGAGCAAGCGTAAGCCCCTAGGTCCCGAGCTACTGCCGAACGTTGAGGAATAGGCCGAAGCCCACAATCGAGCTAATTCATTGACCGCTCTCCACGAAACCCCTAGAATCCATGGCCAAATTCAGAGCGATCTGGACTATCGACGACCTCCACGTATCTGTTGACCTCTTCAATTCATAAGCAGCGTCCGTCAGAAGAACCAGTAAACCAATGGAGAACTCCTACGTCGAGCTTCAAGTGATACCCGTCCTACGCGTCAAGGCCGACATGAAGGGAAAAGGTCCCTCGGCCGCGTTTGACTTGCTCGAGTCTAGGCTTCCGTCTCTGAAGGGTCGCAAGTTCTACGGCACATTCCAGTTCAAGCCCGACGGAGAAGAATATTATGCATGTGTCGCGCGAATCGATTCTGACGATCCCGGGAAGATGCAGTTGGAGACAGGAGTAATTCCGGGCGGATGGTACGCGCACGGCAAACTCATGGATTGGGAGAAGAACCTCTCCAAGCTACCCAGTCTCTTCGAAGAAATGGCTCGAACCCTTGACGGAGACCCGGAGCGTCTATCATTAGAGTTCTATCGAAGTCAAGCCGAGCTGCATCTCTTCCTCCCTGTGCGGAGTCATCCCCCGATCGAAGCGGCATAGGCGATCGTTCTTCACGGGTTGAGAACCCATGTTCACGTCCACTTGTGTACAGTGCGCTTAAGTGTCCAAGTAGAGGCCTTCTAGTATAATCAAGGCGAGGAGGTAGAGCGTCTTCCGAACCGGTGCGGGGTCCAGAACGGTTATCGTCTTAGTGATGTCGCTCACATTGTTCGGGAGCATTGGTCTAACCAGACCGGTTCTTGCAACAAACCCTGATTTCGCGGTGTCCGCTAACCCGAGTAGCGTCGTTATTCCGTTAGGATACTGGGCTGAGACCATGTTCACCATTACTAGCTTGAATGGTTTCACCGGCACAATCCGACTCAGCGCACCGGTTGGAGGTCGCACGGGTCTTGCTGGAGCAGGATTCTCGACCGGGATGACGCTGAACCCTGACGGTAGTGTAAACACGGACCTCCAGCTGACCCCTGGAACCACGCCGGGCAACTATGATCTGAACGTCACGGCGACCGTCGGTTCCGTGTCTCATTTCCTTGTGATACCGGTCACGGTGTTACCTGTTTCGGGTCCCGATTTTACCACTCGGCTTTGGGGATCATATTCGACCCTCCAAGATTGGGACATATCGATACAGGAACAGCTGGTCAGCGTAGGCGGTTTCAAAGGCCAAGTGACTCTTTCAGCGACTGTGACACCGAACATCCCGAACGTTCCCGCATTCTCTTTCCTGCCGAGCATCGTCGATCTCTCGGCAGGCACTCCGGCCGTGTACACCGCCATAGTTTCTACAACGATGTTGACACCTGTTGGAAATTACATCGTAGCAGTCACAGCCACGGACGGAACGATATCCCATGTTTACCAAGCCATCATGATGGTTGGAGACTACCGACCACAATCGGAACAGCCGGGACCAGGAAACAGCACCACGACCGGTAATGGTCAGCCGTCCACTAGCGCGGCCACTAACATCCTTTCGCCCTTCGGCAATGCATCCTCCGCATTATCCACCCTCCGGTCGTTCTGGTGGCTGCAGACAATAATCGGGCTCTCCATCGTTTCTCTAGTCGTTTACCGGAGAAGACCAGCTCTCAGTCGAGTTTAGTTCTGGGTAATCTGGAAAGAGAAAGAATCCTCGGGTAGTTGTTTCACTGATCAAACGGTAGCGGTCAAAAAATAAGCATTCTTTTCTCGACCCCCGGGGGTGGTCTTTTTTCCCGTGCTCCGCCCTTCGTGAAACGCTGAGAATCCTACGTTCATCGGGGCACCCCTGACCCTTCTTCCTTCACGAGAATCATCCACCAGGCGTTTCTGCACTTTCAAGAATCGCCTTCACGACCTCAGACTTCGCGTCCGCATAATTCTGTACATACTTCCACTTCCTCCTTGCCAGGCTCCGTTTGGTGCGAGCGTACAGCTCACGGTCGGCCTCGTTCGTCCGCAACCAGTCTCGAAGCAGCAGAGTTCTCTGAATCTCCTCCGAACCTTGTGTGAACACGTGCAGGTTAATGTTGGTGTCGGGACCCTTGAAGAGGCGATGCTGGTGCCAGTCGGGCTCTCGAATCCGAAGAACGTAACCCGCAGCCTCGAGAGCAGGAACATACGACGGCTCGTCCGCTGAGTCAGCCACAACGAGGAGGATATCGATAATCGGCTTGGCGATAAGCCCAGGCACACTAGTCGAGCCAACATGCTCCACCACGATTGCTCGTTCACCGAGGGCAGCTTTGATCCGCGTGGCTTCGCGGACGAAGATCTTGGGCCATGCAGGATCGTATTCTACAAGAGTGATAGGGGCGTCATGGGGTTTGAGCTCACCAACGACGCTAAGGCGGAGTTGTTCTTCAGTCATAGGTTGAGAAGGCCTTTTACGCTCTGCCATTTTTGTGCCCGTCCAAACTCAGTAGATTGCCCCTCCCAGTAGGCATATTCTTTTCTCCCAGACATCGCCTGGACTATCATTGTCAGCCGCTTGATCATGGAGCAGGACCAGTTGAACATCTTGGATAATCCAGCATGGAACGCTCTGTCAACCGCCCACGCTTCCTTCGCTGAGGGCAACGAACTCGCTAAGCGTTATCCAGTTGAAGTCGCTCCGATCGCAGGGACACATGACCAATCTGCGGAATCATACCGTTCCCTTGCCCAGTTGCTTGGTCCTCAAGGATCGACTGCCCTCGCTTTTGCCGCGATGCCTCACTTTCCGGCGGATTGGAATGTTGTTCGCATGTTGCCCAATTCCCAGATGGTGTGGAATGGACACGTGCCGCCAGAAGCGAAGCATACCCCTGAGAATCTCAACATTTCACACATCGATGAGATGCTCGCTCTTACGGAATTGAACAAACTCGGGCGTTTCCGCAAGCGAGCACCCGAACTAGGCTCATTCCTCGGACTTCACCAAGCCGGCCAACTAGTGGCCATGGCAGGAGAAGGATTTCGATTTCCCGGTTATACCGAGATTAGCGCTGTGTGCACTCATCCCGACTACAGGGGCCACGGATTTGCCAGCTCACTAGTTTCGGCGCTCATCCAGAAGATCGCAAATAGAGGTGAGATTCCTTTCCTTCACGTCAGCACGGATAATGCTGACGCAATACATCTGTATGAGAAACTCGGCTTCAAAACTAGAAGCCTGATAAATTTCGTAATTGTGAAAAGGGAGTAGTCGATAGGACTAGGTCTTCGCACTCCCATCAGAGCCCGTTTTTCCTCTCCTCGCCCCTATGGCTAGTGTTGAGACGAGAGCCGCGACTAGCACTGTCACCCCGGCCACGAGCCACAGTCCAGGCCCTAGTCCTCCGGCGCCCGTGGGTTGGCCTGATGAAGAAGCTGGTTGGCTAACTGTTATGGTGACTGTCTTGGTGTCTGAGAAGCCCTGTAGGCCGGGCTCAACCGCTATGAATGTCACCCTATAGACGCCTGGACCCTGATCGTTGCTCGGAGTCCAGACGAAGCTTCCGAGATCGGGGTCGAAGGAGGCCCCTGGAGGGAGGTCGGTGGCCGAGAGAGTGATTGTGTCATCAGCATCGGGATCGGTTGCGCTCACACTGAAGATGAGGAGATTCCCCGCGTCAACTGTTTGTGCGCTGGGAACAGTTAGGACAAGGGGCTGTTCACCTTCGACCACTGTGATGATCACGGTCTTCGAGTCGGAGAGTGACGGGAGGAGATGGTCTGTAGCAGTGAAGTTGACAGAATAGTCTCCAGGTCCTTGTCCCGAGGCTGGGACCCAGGTGAAGTTGCCTGTAGAAGAGTCGAAAGTCGCGCCAAGCTGGGTGCAGTTGTCGCAGGATATTGTTACAATGTCGGGTGGCGCGTCAGGGTCTGTAGTACTCAGTATGAAGGTGAGTCTTGAGCCCACGGTGACGGTTTGGGGACCTGGAACTACGAGAGAGGGTGGACTGTTGGCCTTCAACCTGATGGACGCATTCGTGCTGGAGAAGAGGAGACCGTCTGAGGCTTTGAACTCCACTGAATAGTTGCCCGGCGCCTGGGCCGCGCTCGGCGTCCAGTAGAAGCTTCCCCTCACTGTTCCATTGGTTGAGGGTGTCGAGGTGAAGGTCGCGCCTGAAGGCGCACCGAGGTCCGCAAATGTCAGTGTGTCGCCGACATCAGGATCCGTCGCCTTGACACCAAACTGCAACTCGGTGCCGGAATAGACGGTTTGGTTTACTACAAGAGCAACAACGGGCGGTCTATCCACCCTTCTCCCTTCGGTGAATATCTGCTGGCTGCCGGGATTAGTGGGTGAGACGTTTCGATTATCCGTCCAGATAGGATGCGCCAGTGTCCCGTTGGCGGCGATCCCGATGTAGTCTCCGATGAAAGATTGCTCGCTGCTGAAAATGATCGCGTCAGGGTTGAAGGGCACGTCCGTTACTCTAAGGTTTGGGGAGAAGGAGGATCCCCCGTCAGCGGACTCAGCATAGAACACATCAACCAGATGGTTTTGGGGATCGAGCCTCCTGTCGTAGAAGACGATGCTGAGGAGCCCATGAGACACCGTCATCCACGGAAAGAAGTGATCGTTGGTGGTACTGTCATCGTTCACTCTGATAGGCTTGCTCCATCTGGCACCTCCGTCGAGGCTCCGGCTGGATAGAATAACTGCGTATCCACTCCCATAATCCGCCCAGGCCACGTACACATTTCCATTGGTGTCGTCCGCGGCCGCCGTGGGATTGCTGTTCACCCTGAAGAAGCTGTTAGCCAAGAAGTTGGGTGGCTGCGGCAGTGGGACATACGATGAGACTACGACAGGGCTGAGGAATGAGACTCCGCCGTCCGTGGACCTCGCCTCCATTATCTGAAGGTTCGATAGATCATTCCAGACCACGTAGAGCGTCCCATCTGGACCAACCACCGGCACCGAGCCCTGATTGAGAAAGCTGGTGCTGACGGGGACAGGGGACGAGAATGATCTGCCGCCATCGTTGGAATAAGCGACCACGATGTCTGACGTGCTTGCGCTGGTGAATCTTGTCCAGCTTACATAGACCCTTCCCGCGAAGAGCCCTGTTGTCTCGTCTACCCCGAGGTAGGGCTTGTCGTTGAAGATCCCGGAGATCCTGTTGGAGCCCAAGGCAACGATAGTGGTCAGGGGAAACGAGGACCCGTCATCAGCTGATTTCGAGACGAAGATAGTCCCGTCCACGGCCGTGCCGGACCGGCGATCGACATTGAAGGCCACTCCCGAATAGTACAAGGTTCCGTTTTGGCTGAAGGAGACTGCTGGGTCTGAAGCTTCCTGGAAGCCTCCCAAGGTTCCTGTAGTTGGAATCTGTCCGTTCGTCCAAGTGATCCCGCCGTCGAGGGAGGAGTAGACTGCCAGCCAGTCTCTAGTACTGAGTTGATCGTTGGCGCCAGCCACTAGTTGCTGCGGGTCGGAGGGGTTGAGGGCGACGCTGGGCTCGTTCTGCGGAAGAGTGCTAGTTGAGACTTGAACATCGTCGCCTGAAGTTGTCGAGACCAGTCTGTTTGAAGACCCTGTCATATGTTGGAGCGCCATGAGAACCCCTGACGATAGCGCCTCGTAAGATTGCCCGCTAAAGCCTTGGGGAGGGACTGCGAGAACGTGGGGAAATATGGGGCTTGCTACAAGAAGAATGAAGAGCAAAGGAATCACCCTCCCACGAGACAATTCGGCGACCTACACTATCTTCTCCGCTAGGAGCCAAAAGCGTTGCTAGGGAAATCGCAGATGGTATATCACTGCCGGGATCCAAGGAAGTGGATAGCCTCCGATAGCTGTGCAAATCTTGGGATTGAAGAATTATTCCCAATGATCCTAAACGCTAAAATATTCAGCCCCAGCCGAACGAGAAAAGTGTATTTCATCGGACTGGTGTGTCCTGGTATTTCTTTCCGGGACCGCGGATCTCTCAGTTGCCTTGCATGAGCGCCGAGGAGGGGCGTTTGATAAAAAGTACCCAGGAATGTGGTAGGTGGAAAATGAAATGAAAATGAAGATAGCAGCTCTAGTCCTCGTAGTTCTTTTACCGGTTCTAGCAGTAACCGCCACCTACGCGACAAAACCGACGATTGGGCATGGAACAGTCACTCTTGTCAGTAGCATCATGGTCGGATCGTCCCGACCTGCTGACGGCAACACTATCGCCACGTTCAAGAACACGTTCAGCCTTACAGGAACTCTAGCTGGAACAGCCGTAGCCCTAGAACGGGATGTAACCCATAGCTCTAGCGACAGGACTTTCATCACCTTCCATGGAGAAGCCAATTTCACCGCCTCCAACGGCGAAGCATCATCAGGCACGCTGGTCATCCGCTACGTCGGCATCAACAACGGGACATTCGTCCACGGCCAGTTCGTGATCGCTAGCAATAGCGGCACAGGCAGCTTTACTGACTTCCATGGACAGGGATCATTCTCCGGCAAAGCAGGCATAGGACTGGCAATGGACTACACTCTAAAGTGGCACATCGACCCTGTGGCAGTGAAGACGAAATCTGTAGCCTAGCCTTCAAAGATCAGAAAGGGTTAGGCCCCCGACTTTTTTTTTTCAAAAACCTTAGCAGGGAGAGGAGACTATCGATGATTAATGTGGGTACACGTTAGATTGTTCTGCTTGTGTGAAGCAAACGCGATAGTACTGTGGAGACCATCCGCTGGTTTCGATTCGCTTAACCTTCAACAGTGAACGTTGCTTACTCGGCGAGACGGGGATAGCAACAGGGGAGAGACGGCCACGCGCTACATATTGACCGTTGACTTCGAAGAAGACAATGACATCGACAGTTTCATCCGGTTTGTCCAGTACCACACCAAACGGTTGAAGTGTCCCAGCAAGGACGTGTTCATCCGGCTCGCTCACGAATGGGAAAAACAGCTGGTGAGCCACCCTGAGCCAAACAACGGCATTGGAATCAAGAAAGAAAAGAAGAAAACGCTCAAAGAACCATCCGAGTAAGTTCAAGATCCGGGTACGATACAAGTACCACTACTACCGCTGGATCAACACCCAAGACTACGGCAGCTTCAAAGACATCTACGAAAAATACAAAGACAAAGGATACTCCTTCTGGTGTGTGCCGAAGGGAGACTCAGTGTTCACTAACCCAGGAATAGAATCAATGGGCGAGCAGATAGACTCGATAGTATCCGCGAATGGAAACTACGAGCTTCCATCCCGGTACTTTGAAAGAGACTACACGGGAGACCTTGTTGTCGTAAAACCATTCCTGCTTCCCGAGACAAGGCTGACCCCAGAACATCCAGTCTTATCCTGCGAATCAAAGCCGCAAAAATCAAAGTGGTATGAGCCTCAAACGAGACCATCGCTACGGAAAACTTGGAAGCCCGCAAGGGAGCTAACAGAGAAGGATTGGGTCTTCTTTCCGCTCTTCAAAGGGAGTCGAGAAGGTGATCCTGAACTCCTCT
>VBBR01000040.1 GCA_005881615.1 Candidatus Bathyarchaeota archaeon | reverse complement strand
GTTCAAGGACCCCACAATCCCGAGCTACCGGGTCCCGGCCGTCTCATACAGACACCTGGAGCTTTTGCCTTCCTAACCTCGCTCCAGGATCATCTGGTTGCAGGAAGGGACATCATAGGTCAGAAACCCCTCTATTTCGGACAGATAGGAGACAACTCTGTCGCTTTTGCCAGCATGAGATCCCCACTAATCGCAATTGGCATTCCCCAACCCGAACCTGTTCCTCCCGGGAAGGTAATTCGAGCCTCCGTTCGAGGCTATGAGACAATCAATGATTACTCGCTCAAGCGGCCGGAGGAAGAATCGATGGGTGAATTAGACGCGACTCACGCTCTGGACGAGCTGTTCAGAGAGGCCGTCCGCAGGATTGTACCCCGACGCTCCGGGATAGCGTTCTCTGGAGGACTGGACAGCACGCTGGTTGCCAAAGTAGCGAAGAATGAGGACCTGGAGCCGGAGCTCATCTCGGTGGGATTGAAAGGTCAGCAAGAGCTAGAGCACGCGGAGAAAACCGCGAATCGTTTCGGACTTCACGCCAATATTCGACGGTTGTCAAGTTCCGAGATCCTCGACTCATTGCATGATGTTGTCGGGACCATCGAGACCACTGACCCGGTGATCGTGGGGATCTCGGTCCCGATCTATTTTGCCTGTCAGCAGGCCCGCGAGATGGGCCTGAGCTATATCGCAGCAGGCCAGCTAAGCGACGAGCTGTTCGGCGGTTATGGAAAGTTCGAAGGCATCGCACTACAGGTGGGGATAGACAATCTTGGGAGAGAAATGTTCAACAGCGTTATCGCTGCTTCTGCCAAAGATTTTGACCCAGGAGACAAACTTGCTGTCGCGGCTGGTCTCGAATTCTGCTGCCCCTTCGCATATCTCCCACTTGTCGAGTACGCCCTAAAGCTACCCGCGTCTCTCCGAGTCAAACTCGCCAATGGAAAGGTGATACGGAAATATGTTCTGAGAAGACTTGCCGCTCGCTTGAGCTTACCCGACAGTGTAGTAGATCGGCCGAAGAAAGCCGTCCAATACTCCAGTGGCGTCCAGAAGGTTTTGTTGAAAGAAGCAAAACGACGGGGAATGAGCCTCGGCAAGATGCTGGAATCCTTCACGAGATAGTGTGGAAGACTTATCCGATAGACAGGCTTCGTAAGCGGGGATTGGAAAATGGCCAAGGTAAGCCAGGTCCGAGTCGGACACCCAAGATCATTGTTGGCGGGTGGTCTCGGGGTATTCTCCAGCCTTCTCGCCATAGGTTGGGCGTTGTTCGGCTACAATCTCCCTGCAACGGTCAACCTTGCTTCGATTCAGCCTGACAACTTGATGCTGGCCCAGTTTGGCGTTGCATTCGTCGTTTTGATCGGCAGCGGTTTGATGCTGGCCAGGTACACTCGTTTAGGCGGAGCGATCAACATTCTAGGTGGACTGGCAACATTTGGTCTCGGCGTGCTCTACGCAAGAAGCCTTGAACAAGCGGCCAGGTCTGCAAGTCTCCAAGGTATTCCTCTTCAGTTCTCTCAAGTCTACGCTGCACCTCTAGTCATACCTGTTGACCGTCTAGTGTCGACGCTCCTTGTCGTCCCGGTATTTCCTATTGCTACTCTCCTGGTTATCAGTGGCTTAGGATCCCTCGCGACCTATCGCATGCACCGGCCACACCTCTTTGAAGCTCAACCTAGACAAGCGGTCGCGGTTCAGGCAACCAATAAATAGAAACCTTCCCGATTCCAGTCTGATCCCGAAATGTCGAATCACAAGAGCGAAGTCCTCGACCGAGATGCGTCCAAAGTTCTCGCAACCGCACCCGCGAGCCCTGCAGTAGCGCACAACCACTTCCTCTCCAAGTTATCGTTCGAAACCGACCCGTCAGACGTCTACCATGATATCACAGACAAGATTTCGGGGATGGTTGTGATCGATGCACGGACCCCCGAGACGTACGCCCGAGGACACGTTCCAGGAGCCGTCAACATGCCGCATCGAACAATTGACTCAACCACAACTGCTTCGCTACCCCGTGACAAGGTATTTGTGACATATTGTGATGGTGTGTTCTGCAACGCATCTACCAAAGCGGCCGCGAAACTGACTGCTCTTGGTTTCAAAGTGAAAGAGATGCTTGACGGGATGGAAGGCTGGAGAAAAGAAGGCTATCCGGTCGAAGAGACGGTCATGAAGATGACCATCTCGGCGTCTCAGTAGAACTCTCCTTGTATTCTGGGAGCATGCGTCCGACTAGCACAGAGCATAACACAGAAAAGCAGGCCGGTTCGATTCCGACCTTAGGGGCCGTCGTCTAGCTTGGTCAAGGGGATTGACCCCGCCCAGAGGATACCAGAGTCCAATCTTGGACGGTAAACCTGGGGCGCTGGCGACCCCGAGAAATCGGGGCCAGAGGTCGTGGGTTCAAATCCCACCGGCCCCACCATCAACGATTTCCCTGACGTGCGTCATGGCCTTGAGATATGAGTTCGAGAGTCTTACCAGGACTATCCGGCTTGGTTGCCTTTTATAACAAGACGCAATCGTGCGGATTTCTAATCATACTGGACTGAATTCAATTTGCATATGCCAAGGCCAAGCCTGAGAAAGCGCCTGATCGCGTCCTCGGCAAGGAAATCAAGCGCTTCTCTGATGAGGATCCTTGGTGGCATTGCCATTGTCGTTGTAAGTCTGCTTGCTATTGACGCGTACATCAACGGTGCACTAGACACAGTCACCTCTAACACGTTGACGCCTTCGATTCCATACTTTGCGTTTCGAACTCTGACCCGAATGACGATTGCCTACGCGTTTGCTCTCGCTTTTGCTCTGGCTTACGGAATCGCAACGGCGATGAGTCATCGTGCCTCTCACGTACTCTTGCCCTTGCTCGACATATTCCAGTCAGTCCCAGTTCTCGGTGTAGTGCCAGTGGTGTTCCTGATCATTCTGGGAACAGGAGGCGGAACCCCTCCTCCTGAGTTCAACCAGGAAGTTGCCTCTATCATACTCATCTTCACTGCGATGGCGTGGGCCCCTACATTCGGAGTCATAGCAGGAATTAACGCCATCCCGACAGACATCAAGGAAGCAGCCCACGCCTATGGAATGCACGGGACAAGATATCTGCGACAAATCGTCCTTCCGGCAGTATTCCCAGAGCTCGTCTGGAGCAGCATACTTGCCTGGGGTGGTGGATGGTATCTCATACCCGTGGAAGAGCATCTCTCCTTCGGGTCAGCTCCGAACCTTACCCAGGTAGATCTTCCCGGGATAGGCAAGTATATCGCGGTTGCCGCTGTCAACGCGGATCTAGCATCAGCCCTGTTCGGGCTCATAGTACTCGTTGGAATCATATTCGCCATTGACCGTTTGGTCTGGAAGCCCTTGGGAGTGAGAGCGGAGAAGTACAAGTACGAAACAATAGCCGCTCCAAGGACCACTGCAACGCGGCAGAGTAATGTTGCCGCAGGAGTCAAAAGATACGAGGACCGCCTAGTCTCACCGGTACTCACATTCTTCAAATCTGAAAGATCCTACGCGGCAAGGGTTCTTGAAATCACCCGGTTGCGACGGCTGCGACAGCTAACTGAGAGGTTGAGGTTTCCTGAGCGGATCACTAGGATACCATTGTGGGGAAGACTCCTCAGTTACGCGATATTCGTCGGATTGGTGCTATTGGGCCTCATTGTTACGATCGTGTCGCGGTCCCAATCCATTGCGAGCGGCGTTTCCCTGCTCGCTACTGACGTAACAGGGTTCGAGCTGGTCGCAATTACTTTTCTTTCAGTATCACGGTTGGTCATAGCCTACGCTGTTGCCCTCTCGTGGACCCTTGGCGCGGGAATATTGATAGCGAGAAGTCAGCGACTGTCAAGGCTGCTCGTGCCAATCTTTGACATCGGACAGTCGATCCCTGCGACTGCCCTGTTCCCTCTCGTTGTGATACTCCTAGTTGACCCATTCAAGAACTCGCCCCTCCTAGGGTTCACCCTAAACCTAGCCTCGGTGCTCTTGATCTTGACTGGAATGCAATGGTATCTGCTGTTCAACATTGTCGGCGCCGTTAACAGCGTCCCGAATGATCTGCTGGAAGCGACCGCGGCCTACCGGATCAGAGGAGGACGGTTCGTCAAAGAGATCCTAATCCCAGCCTCTTTTCCTGCAATTCTCATCGGCAGCATACAGGCCTGGGGCGGAGGCTGGAACGCGCTGATAGTCTCCGAATATATTGGGCCCAACGCCAACGTTCCCGGGCTAGGGTCGTTCCTAGTTCAAGCCACGTCAAAGGACCCGGCCCTCGCTACTGTGGAGATCTATGCCTCGCTGTTGGTAATGACTGCAACAGTTCTGATCATTAACCGGCTAGTCTGGAGGCGCCTGCTGCGGAAGGCCGACAGGTACAAGTTCGAGGCATGATCAGTTGAGCCAGTCATCTGAGCCCATCCTCCAGATCAAGGATATTGCAAAGATCTATCCTGGTGAGGGAAAGAGCACAACGGTACTGGATCATCTTTCGTTCGACGTCTACAAAGAGTTCTTGTGTATTGTCGGGCCTTCAGGCTGTGGCAAAAGCACTCTTCTCCGGATTATTGATGGACTCGACACGCCGACTAGCGGTCAGGTGCTCTTTCATGGTCAACCGATTACGAGTCCAAGCCCGAAGATCGGAGTGATCTTCCAGACATTCGCCCTGATACCGTGGAAAACAGTTCTCGGAAATGTGCTGATGGCAATATCTTCAACGCCGGTTTCCAAAGAGGAGCAATTGAAGATCGCGCAGAAGTATATCCAGGATGTTGGTTTGGAAGGGTTCGAGTCCTCTTATCCGAAGGAGTTGTCTGGTGGGATGAAACAGCGGGTTGGAATAGCCCGTGCTCTAGCGCTCCAGCCTGAGGTCTTGTTGATGGACGAGCCGTTCTCCAGCCTCGACGCGTTGACAGCGGAGAACCTCAGAAGGGAGGTCTTGGATATTTGGAGAGACCCTGCCTACCCTACCGGTTCGGTGATAATGGTCACGCATAATGTTCAGGAGGCTGTGGAGATGGCTGATAGAGTGGTCGTCTTGAGCGCAAGGCCGGCGAAAATAGTTGATGATGTCAAGATCGATCTCGAACGACCGAGGAACCCTCGGGACCCGGTTTTGTACGATCTTGCGGATCGGATAATCTCGAAGATTAGCTAGTGAACGTGGGTTTTCGGAAGAAGACGTTCGGATTGGCCGTCGTAGCCGAATAGCCCTGTGAAGACTCCCCAGCTTATGATTATGCTAATCAATGCTGGAATGTCAAGCGTGGGACCGTACTTGGAGCTGACAAAACGGGCAAGCGTGAAGCGTGTGACTTGCCCCTGCTCTTTGAGTAGTCTTGCAATGTCCGAGAAGGGCTCGAGGGTTTCCAGTCGCTGGTGGACGAGTTTTTTCCGTTCGGCTATCTTGCTGCTGTGGGCTTTGTTCCCGAGTTCTGTCAGGGAGATCTCGCCCTCTTGGACGGCGACGAGACCGAGATATTCTGCTGTATCGATAATGGGCAGCAATTCGTCGAGGTCGATGCGAAGATCGATGGTCAGCGTGGCAATATCCGCTTTTCCATTATACGCTTTCAAGAGATCAAGTAAACCGAAGACGCGGTTTACGCCGGCGGTAGGAAGCATTCTCGTTACAGGATTCGCTTGGACCTGATCGGGGTTAAAGAACTTTGGATATGCCACTGGATCGATTTGTTGATCAGCTAAATAGTCTGGACAAGGTCTTGATCGCGTCTATCTGATTCTGTACGCTTGCCTTTCCATCCGGACTAGGCACGGCAACCATGTAAGAAACCCCGAGCTCCTCAAGGCGTGAGAGTATCTGCTTGCTTTGAGCTTGGTTTCCAGATAGCATTATGCGTTTTTCTCCTTGCGGCGATTTGTATTCCGAGTGTTCAGCTTTCGGGTTTATGCCGATTCGGACGCATATCTCTTTGGTTCTCGCTTCGGGGGAACTCTCTCTAAAGTCCGCGACGAGTTTTGCGAATTGGTCGAGGGGTTGAACGTTCGGATGCCACGCATCGCCGAGAGCTGATGCGCGTTTCATTGCAGCTTTGCTTGTTCCACCAATCCATATCGTTAGATGCTTCTGAATGGGGAGTGGTTCGAATATGGCATCGCTGAATTCCAACCCGAGAACACGGCTCTTGAAACTCGTCTCTCCTCTCCAAAGCGCTCTTATCAGTCGAATGGACGCGTCTACTCTCTTGCCTCTGTTGTGGAAGTTTGAGCCTAGATGGGCGAACTCTTTCTCGTTCCAGCCCACACCTATGGCCAGCATGAGTCTCCCTGCACTGAGATATTCGATTGCAGCGAGCTGTTTTGCGACGACGACAGGATTTCGCATCGCAATGATCAGTGATGAGATTCCTAGCTTCACTCGTTTGGTAATTCCGGTAAGGTAGGCGAGTGTCGTGATGCTGTCGAAGATTCGCTCATAGGGAGTTCCACTGCTTTTAGGCATCAGGATATGGTCGGTGGTCCAAAGGGAGTCACAGCCGGCACGTTCGGCCTCCAAAGCTACCGTGCGGAGCGCTTCTGGTGAGGAGGACTCGCCGTAGTTTGGAACACAGACACCGAATTTCATTTCGATAGCCAGAGCTCACTTAACGATAACAAGCTTCTGCATCAACGCATAGTAGCCTCATGATTACACGTTTAGGCAATGATGAGCACGTGTTAGCGTGAAGTTGCCTCTTTACTTTGTTAGTGGATTGGAAAAAGAAAAGCGGGGAGATTCGTGTCCGGCTAGTTGGCAGCGCTTATTGGAATGTTACTTGCAGGTTGCAGCCCAGCTGGAAGACTTCGGTGTTCGGAGTCCCATCAACGACATAGCCGTCGACGAACCACCAGCCTTGGAAGAGATGGGTGTCTGTCAGACCATTCTCGAAGTTGGTGACGAAGAGTTTGACGTGGGTGTTTGAGCCTGCATCGTAGAAGTCGGGAAGACTGTTCTGCAAAACACCTTCAACGTAGAGGTAGAATGTCGTCGTAGGCCTCTGGAACGCGGCAAAGGTCTGGCTTTGGACTGGCGGATAGAGTAAGAAGGTGGCATTGTCGCTGTTTCCGAATCATTCAAAGAAGACAGGTCGCGCGGAGCCAAGTGGATTATTGCTAGTTTAGACAAAGAACCTGTAGGGTTGGTAGGGATTATTCCTGACTATGAACCGGGCGTGGCATGGTTCCGAGGAGCCTTTGTCCTTCCAGAGCACCGAGGAAAAAGAGTCGGCTCCGCTCTGATGTCCGAGATCTCAAAATTTGCGAAGACCATGGGCCAAAGAAAGATGATTGTGTATACGCTCTCCTACTTGGACAGTCTCGCTCCCGGAGCCCTAATCTATCTAAAGACTGGCGGCAAGATAGAGGCCGAATACCTCCAGCTCGCCAGAATGTGACCTTTGTAAGTTCCAGGAAAATGATGCAGTTTCACTCAGGCCCTCGGTACTGGGTTGACAATAGTTTTCGTTACCTCTGTTGCACATCTATTAGAGACAAGCCATACTTGCTAGGGCAGTCGTCGCATGAACTCGTCACTACGGGATGAGGGGAGTAACTCCGACCAGTGACGGATCAGAGCGAGGATGCTAGGTTGGTTGGCCACCGTAAGATCCTTGCCTGGCAATGGGCCAAGCTACCACGCTAGAGGCGTGAGGGGGCAGTTGAGGTTCGACCGTTCCCTGCTGAGAAGAAGCTAAGGGCTTCTGAGGCGCAAGGGCTCTCAGGTGAAGCAATGAAGGGGGAACCCGACGACGACGGCAATCCCCGGAGTCGATGAGAGCAAGTTGAGTCCTCAAACAACCGAAGACTTGACAGAACCCATAACGCGAATATAGCCTAGCACTGTACTCTGCAGTCGGGATTGTAGGGAGAGTTGAGCGATTGGGACGTTACAATTATTGGCGGGGGAATCCTCGGGACCTCGGTTTCCTATTGGCTGGCGAACCAGTACGAGGGCCGAATAGCAGTCATCGAGAAGGAACAGCAAGTCGCTGTTCATACTTCCAAGAGGAATACTGGAGTAGTCCACCGGCCCTTCTACCTAGACCCTGTCAAACGTCGAATCTTCGCCCGATCCTCGCAGGCAGCTTATGGAATGTGGAAATCGTACGCGAAAGAGCGAGGCCTCCCTTGGTCGCCTGTGACGACATTGGAGGCGGCAACACGAGACGAGGACGTGAAGCGGGTCGAGAAGTACTACCACTGGGGCCTGGAGAACGGAATGAGAGAAGACGAGCTAGCAGTTCTAACCGCCGAAGAGGTACGCAAGCTCGAACCCCACGTGAAGTCTCACGGGGCAATATGGTCGAAAACAGACACCTCAGTTGACTATCCCTCATTCACTAGATCGCTACGGGGAGATGCGGAGCGTGAAAGCGTTAGGTTCATTCTTGGTTTCGAGGTCAAATCGATCAATGTAACCAGGGATTTTCTCGAGATTCGCCCGACAAGCGGCCGCGAGCCGATAAGAACCCGGTTCCTCCTGAACTGCGCGGGAGGAAACTCTATGCGCATAGCCCACATGCTTGGCGTCGGTAGAGAATACACTGACCTCAACTTCCGAGGGGAATACTGGGAAGTAGGACAACAATGGGCATACTTGGCTACAAGGAATATCTACACTGTAGCACAGCATCCTGAATTGCCCTTTTTAGATCCCCACTGGATATGCCGTGCCGATGGTCGTAGGGAAATCGGGCCTAACGCGGTCCCTGTGGCCGGTCCTTACACGTACAAAGGCTTTGTCGGAAACCCAATAGAAGCGCTAGAGAAACTTCTGGAGCCTCCCATGCTGAACAAGGTTGCTCTCCTTTTCAACAAGGATTTTCTGACTCTAGCTGGTGAAGAATGGAAATCGTCGATCTTCAAGTCAGAAATGGCGAGAAGGGCACAGGCGTTCATTCCCGAATTCAAACTAGACTACTTGGTCAGGCCTGGGATCGCCGGAGTTCGCGCACAGGTGATAGACCGAAATGGGGATTTCATAAAAGAAGCTATCGAGATCAAGGGCCCGTTGTCCTACCATATCACCAACTATAACTCGCCAGGTGCAACCGGGTCACCCGCTTACGCTGCCTGGCTCGTTCAGAAGCTCGGTTCCCTAGGCTACTTGGACCTTACAAGAAGAACATCCGCATCATTCAAGGGACCATGGAATTATGACTCGGTCACCAATATGGTGAACGATGCACCGAAAATCATGGCTTAAGAGTCAAGCTGGCCGAGGAATGGATTGCCTACTAGGGGATCGAATATCTGAAATTCTTCCAGATCCCAGTCGCGCCTTGACCGTGCACTGAGGTGCTTCCCTTCTCGGAGTCGACAGGCTTGAGCGTGAAGAGTCCCCAGCCAACCATGATGCCCTTGGGAGCGACAGGAAGGCTCTCAGTCTTGAAGAACATCTTTCCATCGACAATCCATTCAGCCCTCTTCTTCTGTGCGTCAATTCTCACCATGTAGTGGTGCATCATTTCGGGTCTCGTTCGGACCCCTGAAAACGGTGCCTCAATGACATAAGTGAACGCTGTCTTCTCATCCGTCACACCAGGGATTAGGAGTCGCTCGTAGATTGCTCCGATCTTCTTTCCAGTCGTAATGAAGTCGAATATCATTCCGGTCGAGAAGTCCATGAGTATGAGCCCCGCAAACGCGTCCTGTAGATCCTCGGCGTTGCTCCGATAGGTCTCGGCTCCCATCTCAGCCTCAAACACCGTCACTTGATCCAGTGAAACCGGGAATGTCCGAGTTGAAGCATACAATTGTTTCGGATCGTCGAACATATGGATCTTGTCATGTTTCCGCGTGAAGGGATCTACAGTCAGGGCCACACCGCCATTTCGGGACGAGATCTTGGCCTTTGGTTCCTCCCAGATCCAGTTCTCGCCGTTGCCGATGGGGAAGCTGAGAATCTTCCACTTCGAGGGATCAACGCGGTCTTTCGACATATCATCGTAAAGATTTGTCTCTGTTTTCAACAAGGCTAGCTCACCTTCCCGGCGAGCTGTGTTCTGGATTTAATTCTTCTGAAAATGCTTCACATGTCAGCCATAGAGAATTCATCCAAGAGGAGGTTCGCCTTTGGGTTTGATTTTGGATCGAGATAACACCTTTCTTTTCAGCTCGGTTCCGCAAACGCGACAGGTCTTTTCTGGGCCCTTTGACCTTCGATGGCAAGCGGGGCAGTACATTATCCAGTCAAACTTGTGAGCGATCCCAAAATTGGCGAGTGATCCATAGTTGAGATGAAGATGCTCGGCCATATTTTGCACCGCATAGTCATCGCTGACGATCACCGGATCTTGTCCGTCTTGTTTCAGGTCCAGGGCGAGAGCGACTACCTCGCGATCCGCTTGTGAGACATGGCCCTTCTCACCCGCTCGAGTGCTGACCGCTTCCACCGATTCCAATGCTCCAGGAGATGGAAATCTGAGAATCACCTTGCCCTTCTCCTTGTTTACATGAAATCTTAGCTGTGTCATCGTCCCTCTCAGCAGCTCATCCTCTACAGCGGGGACCGTATACACTTCTCCTGGCCGAGTTGGGTTAAAGCCCATGATGAAAGCTGAAGTATCCAGGACGAGCACCCTCAACCGTTTTCCCTTTCAGAAGACAGCCTTCTAAGACTCCTCTGAAGGAATGAGTCGCCAAACCTGACGAAAAACGTACTGTTGCCGGATTTCCTGAATGATAACGACTGCCCGATCCTGATCTCTCGCTCAAGACGCCCGTCCATAACCAGGTTAGCACTAGGACCAGGTTCTACTACCAGAAGCCGCACACCTGCTTTCACCGGTACTACTATCGACTTGACCGGTTGAAGAGGCGCGATGAGCGTCATCGACACACTATCCATCGAAGTTTCGAGAACAGGTCCACCTGCTGAGAATGAGTGCGCTGTCGATCCGGTTGGAGTAGAGACAATAATTCCATCTGCCCTAGCTTGAAAAACGCGCTTGCCCCGGAGAGTCAAGTTCAGGTTGAGCATTTTCGCGGGTATGGTTGGAAGGAGGAGCGCCTCGTTGAGGGCTTCGCCGATAAGTCGGTTCGCGTGTAGCACAGACAGCTTCCATTGCTCCTCAAGCTCGTAGTCACCCTTCTCCCACTTGGTGAAAGCCGCTTCGAACTCCGAAGGCTCTACTTCGGTGAGGTAGCCTCTGCGGCCCATGTTTACCGCTAAGATCGGGGTCTTTGGATTCCGCATCTCCTTTGCCGCTTTCAATACTGTGCCGTCTCCTCCTATCGTCACGAGGAGATCGATCTCCATTTGTCTGAGCGGCTTGCTTCCCGGAATCTTCGCGTCTCTTCCAAGTTCGTCGTCCGAGATCGATCTAAGGCCGTGTTGCCCGATAATTCCGTGAATCTTCCTAGCTTCTCTGTAGATTTCTTTCGAGCCTTTCTTGGCTAGGATGCCGACTGCCTTGGGCATGATGACTCAGAACGGTGGACTGGAACGGACCAGTTGAAAAGAATTCTCTAGGAATATACCTCCATTCGCGCGGAGTCTTTTAGATCAAATCCGAGAACAGACGTCGGTATTTGATACTGTAATGCCACGATTGTAGTTAACATTCATGTGTTTTGTCAAGAAATACTAAATGAGCCAAAGACGCCGCTACTCTACTTTCGTCATGGTTCTCCTTCTCGCCGTTTATCATCCTGCCAACTACGATAAATCCCGATGACGCGAGTCGCTCAACCCGAAGATGGGCTCCGCAGCTTGGGCATTTGGGCAATGCATCGTGCTTGAAATCTACCACCACAAGGACATGGTATTAGTCCGTCTTCAACCATCTTGAATTGGCTGTCACTCCAAGCTCTCTCTGGGTACCCTCCCAGTACCGAAGCCAGCGTTTTGTCCTGCCCTGATACAGTGAGCAGCGCTGAATATCCTTATGCTGATATTCTTTGAGCAGTTCGTGCATCGCACTACGCTATCTGTTACCGCTCATACACCGGGAGGCACTGGACTAACTACGTCTCTTTTAAGAAGGCAGACGCCCTAATTCCCCAATTGTCCGGCCGCGCTTTTTCCTGTATTACGTTCATGCGTAAGATAGTAGAGTCCGTACAGGACATCGACGCTAGTTTTCAGACGCATGTTTCCCGGTACGGCAAGCGATAGCAAACCACTTCGGGAGCGAAATCTTAACATCAGCATCAACCTTTTAGATGCAGTCCTGGGACCGCTCGCCGTCGGGTCTCCAGTTTCATGAGCAAGCCGGTTGAGGTTGGCAGTTTGAAGATTGGCCAATACGTCCTCATCGATGGTGAACCATGCAAGATTGTGGAGTTCGAAAAGTCCAAGCCCGGCAAACACGGATCCGCGAAGGCCAGGATTGTCGGTATAAGCGCATTTACCGGCGTGAAGAAGAACCTGATAAGCCCAGTTGACGGAAAGGCCGAGGTCCCGCTCATCGACAAGAGGACGGGACAGGTCCTTTCCATCTCAGGAAATCTTCTACAGGTAATGGACATGGAGAATTATCAGACATTCGAGACACCAATGCCCGACGATGAAGATCTGAAGAAACAGATGACATCAGGAATCGAGGTTGAGTACTGGGCCGTCATGGGACGGAACATGGTCGTCCGCCGAAAGGGCTGAGACATCCATTTCGAGTAAAGCTCCTCCAAAGGTTAGACAACTAAGGCTTTGGCCCGGGATTACGGCCGGCGATCTTGTACGAGAGATGGGCGCCACCGGGGTCCTAGGCGGAGGCCGAATCGGGGCGGCAGCCGATGTCGTCGAGCATATGTTTCGAGGAACAGATTTCACAAATTTCCTAACGCTCGCTGGACCAATGGTTCCGTCAGGGTTTAGACTGCTTATGGGGGATATGATCGACCGAGGATTTCTGGATGCGATAGTGACTACTGGAGCCAACTTGACACATGATGTTATCGAAGCGCTAGGTTTGCACCATTACCAGGGGACGTTCGAGGTCAACGATCGCCAGTTGATCAAGAAAGGATATAGTAGAATCGCAGACATCTTCGTGAAGGAAAAATCATTCGAAATTCTCGACAAGACTGTCAGAAGACTGCTTGCAAGGATTCCTGTTGACGAGAGGCGTGGGGTATCGGTCTCAGACCTTCTACGGAAAATAGGCCTACTCTTGCAAGATAGGAATTCAATCCTCTACAAAGCTGCCCGAAACAAGGTCAAAATCTTCTCACCGGGCTTGTTAGACTCGATCCTAGGTCTCAGCCTCTGGAGTTTCTCTCAGACAGAACTCCTCCAGTTGAACCCGATGGCAGACGTGACTAACATGGTAGAAATGGCCATGACCTCGAAAAAGCTCGGGGTTCTGATCCTAGGCGGGGGATTACCAAAGCACCACACTCTCTTGGCCAGTGTTCTTAGAGAGGGAGTTGATGCTGCTGTCCAGATAACAGCTGATAGACCCGAGCCTGGAGGATTAAGCGGTGCTCCTTTGGCCGAATCGATCAGCTGGAGGAAAATCCGGAAAGGAGGAGAGTTCGTCGATGTATACGGTGATGCAACGGTCTGCTTTCCACTCATAATGGCCGCCGTTCTGGGGAAGGTTAAGAAACGCCTGAGAACGTTCAGAGAGTAGTCTTGGAAACGGTTGGCCGCTCTCTCACCGACGCGGTCCGCAAACTCTTGCGGATGCCGAACGTGGATGAGAAGGCGATTAAGGAGCTAGTGAAAGACCTACAGAGGACCTTACTGCAGGCTGACGTGAACGTAGAACTCGTTCTCCAACTGTCCAAGGCCGTTGAAGATCGTTCTCTGAAAGAGCAACTTCCTCCAGGGATTACCCGGCGAGAACATGTTGTCAAAGTCCTCTACGAGGAAATGACAAAGTTTGTGGGTCAAGATCCCGCCAAGATCGAAGTCCAACCTGGCTTATTCCGCAAGCTCATGCTCGGCGGCATTCAGGGCACCGGAAAGACGACTAGCTCGGTGAAGCTAGCACGGTTTTTCCAGAAGAGAGGCTTGCGGGTGGGTATTGTGGGAGCTGATACTTACCGCCCGGGCGCACTGGAGCAACTGAGACAACTGGCGGCAAGGGTGGAGATACCAGTCTACGGCGAGCCGGGCAACAAGAAGCCCGAGGACATTGCGAAGCATGGTCTCGAACACTACCGCAAGGAGAAGACGGACCTGGTGATTATCGATACTGCCGGACGCCATAGAAACGAGCGGGACCTGATGGACGAGATGAAGAGAATCGCGTCCAACGTCAAGCCCGATGAGATCGTGTTGGCGATAGACGCGACGATTGGACAGCAAGCGATCACTCAGGCACGAGCGTTTCACGAAGCAACGCCTGTAGGGTCGGTACTGTTGACAAAGATGGACGGGTCCGCTAAAGGAGGAGGAGCGCTCTCCGCCGTCGCGGCAACAGGTTCGAAGGTCAAATTCATCGGAACCGGAGAACGAGTCGAGGACTTGGAACAGTTCGTCCCGACAGATTTCGTGGGACGGCTATTGGGAATGGGCGACTTGAACGCACTCCTGGAGAAAGTGAAGGAAGCGGAAGTGCAAGTTCCCGAGGCGAAGGTGAAACAGTTCATGGAGGGCCGGTTCACTCTGAAGGACATGTATGATCAGATGGAGAACCTTCGGAAGATGGGACCGCTGCGGTAGGTATTGCAGATGATTCCGGGTGGTGTCAGTCTTCCTGAGGAACAGTTGGGAGTGGCTGAGGAGAAGATGAAAGCCTGGAGAGTTATCATTCAGTCAATGACGAAGAAAGAGCTGGAAGAGCCTCGGTTAGTGGACAGCTCTAGATCGAAGAGAATTGCACGTGGTGCCGGTCGGCCCGAGCGTGAGGTGCGGGAACTAGTCAACCAGTATTTTACAATGAGGAAGATGATGAAGCAGATGAAACGGCGTGGGCCGATGATGAAGGGTATGCCTTTCATGAAGAAGTAGTTCGCGCCGGATAGATTCTTTTGAACCGCGGGTTCTCCAAGACAAACGAAACACTTCAGGCCTTTCGGTGATCGTGGAGCTCGAAGCAGGTTTCCCCAAGGGTCCGTCCGTGTACCCGAGCCCTTGCCCTTGCGTTTGACAGAATATCCATTCTTCTCTAGTTGTTCAGCCGCTTCTTCGAAGCTCCTGACGTGAAGACTGATCGGAGTTGCGTCCGCGCCTCGGAGAATTAGCGGTGTGATCTTCGGCGTCTTGTAGAGAGTCAGGTCGCCCAGTTTTGTAGAGGTGACGCTCCATTCAGATGAGTGTTCTTTGAGTTCGAATCCTAGCGTATCGCAGTACAGCTTGACCGCTTTGTCCACGTTTCCCGACTTGGAGGATGGCGTGACCAATGTCGGTAACAAGTCTGGGCAAGGTCTAGTCCTCTTTGTCAGTGGAGGATCGGGCCTGTTCCTTGTGCTCAAGGATATCTCGAGAGAGATACGAGAAAGCGTCGAACAGCTCTCAGAATTTCTCGGAGCGAAAGTAGTCTATTCAAGAAAAGTCCCCGAGTAT
>VBBR01000039.1 GCA_005881615.1 Candidatus Bathyarchaeota archaeon | reverse complement strand
CAACAGCAGTCCAAGACCTGAACACCAACTACAACCAGACAGGGGCCACATCAGCAGCCGCAGATCCGCTCATCGACTTTGCTAAGCTTCTCCGCTTTCTCAAGCCAATCACTTACACTGACAGCTACTTCAGGCTCCAAGGCAATTCTCTCAGCCAATCCTATCAGACACTGGAGACAGGTCTTGCGAACCAGCTTGTCAGGAGACAACTGTCAGACGGTAACATCGTCACGGTCAACCCCTTCGAATCCTACCTTGTGGAGGATTTCGCGAGAGATCTAGACTCGAGCATCTACCTCCACGACAATCTGACCTACGCATACTCGGCGTACCGGGCCGAGTCTTACCTCACTAGCCTGTATCTCCAGTCTAACGGGAACTTTTCCCTTCCGAACAATGGAGAAGGACTGTACCCGACGGGCGCCTATCACATGGTCTCGATCGCAAACGATCTAAGATCATGCTCCAGTAATGCTTGGTACAATCTTCTGATTTCCTCATCAAAACTACTCAACTACACGCTAACAACACAGTATCCCGATGGGACTTTCAGATTCTTCCTCAACATAACCAACCCCGACAACGCAATAACAACAGTCAATACAGTAAGCGGTATGGTCGACTCGTACCTAGTAATTCATAACACGAACGTACTCTCCCCCGAGACCCCGGTCAACTTTGCCGCCTGCCAAACCATATCCTCTCCCTCCCTGTTCCAGAATCTCTCCTGGGTCTACATCGCCATCCCCCTTGTCCTAATCCTCGTGGTCGCCATCGCATACGAGAGAAAACACAGGGCCAGGTATCATGGACTGGTGGAAAAGTGAATTGCGGAAACCCTCGCTCCGCAGACTGGGCGAGACCGCGTTTCTCATCGCGTTTCTTCTAATCTGGCTACCTCGCGCGATCCCAATCCAATCAATAATCGCATTTCTCTGGCCCGTCTACCACTGGTATGGAGTAGACTACTACATTCCACTGGTCAAGGTTCCTGGCGTACTCATTGGCTCCATTCTAGCCTGCTTCGTCTCGGGTTTCGTAAGGGAATATGTGGCAGACTCCAGGGCTATCGCCAAGATCCCAACGAGAATACACGTGACCGGAATAAGAGGAAAGACAACTACCACGAGACTCATCGGAGCCGCCCTGAGATACCACGGCTGGCGGGTAGTAACCAAGACCACGGGAAAGGAGGCGAGACTAATCGATCCCGAAGGAACAGAGCGTGGAATCCGTGGTCATCAAGAACAGCCTAACCTCAGAGAACAGCCAAGAATAATCAAGAGTGTAGCCGACGCCGCCGGCGTAGATGCGATAGTATTCGAATGCATGGCTATCCGGCCAAAGAACATAATCGCTGAAAGCAAGTTCGTTAGATCAACAATCTCAATAATCACAAACGTCCGTGCCGATCACCTGGACGTCATGGGACCATCATTGGAAGATGTTGCGTGGAACCTTTCCGGAATAGTCCCAAGCAACGGGGTCGTTGTGACCGCTGAAAAGAAGTACATACCGATCATCAGAAAGAGAGCAGAAGAGAAGAACGCGGAAGTCATAGAGGTAGACCCTGACACAGTCCCGGACGAGAGTCTCTCCAAATTCCCCTATCTGATCTTCAAGGAAAACATCGCCGTAGCGCTCAAAGTCTGCGAGCTACTCAAAGTCCCACCGGATGAAGCACTGAAGGGAATGTTCGACGCCAAACCCGACCCGGGTCTAACACGGATACTCAACGGTGTGATCGCCAATCACGACGTGAGGCTCATCGCAGCCTTCGGGGTCAACGACGTCGACTCGACGGGACTCGTATTTCAAGAACTCAGCCGCCGAGGAGTCATGGAAGAACAGAGAATGCTTGTCGGAATGTTCCACGCGAGAGAGGACAGGGTTACGAGAACTCTAGAATTTGCCCGAGTCATGGCGCGAATGCCGTTTGAGAAAATTCTCGTAGTGGGAGAAATGACGAACCTGTTTGTGAGCCAGGCAACCCGAGAAGGCTACGCGAAGGAGAAGATTGTGAATTTAGGGACTGTCCACCCTCCAGCAATCATGGATTTCCTCTCGAAGATGTCTCTCGAATCAGCTCAAGGCCTAACCCTGTTCGGCTGTGGGAATATGATCGGAATTGAGGGTTTCATCGACGCGTTCGAGAAACTGTCTGAGACGCAAGACTCATACCTCATGGAGTCTCGGAATTAGATGGTAGTCTACGGAGTTACCCTCGACACTGCCGAGGTCGCTATTGCGTTAGGAATCGGCGTCAGCATGCTGTTCTATGAAAAACAGAACCTTGTCCCTGGAGGAGTCATCGTTCCGGGCTACGTGGCTCTAACCCTCGACAGACCCTACCTGCTGCTCTCGACATTTGCGGTCGCAATCATCACTTTGTTCGCGCTCAGAACAGTTGCAGGATATATTATCCTCTTTGGAAGAAGAAAATTCTCGTTCATGATGCTGATGAGTTTCGTAATCGCCTGGGGAATCCAGTCCCTCGTAGCACTCTTACTCACCTACGGCCAAGTAGCAAGCGTCGGGCCGACCGGAATCTTCCAGGTCATCGGATTCATCATACCCGGGCTAGTCGCGAACAGCATGGAGAGACAGGGAATCACCAAAACGATCTATGCTCTGACAATCGTCTCCGCTATCACGTACGTAATACTCTATGCCATCACCGGAAAGTGATAATGCCCCGTGTCCGCTCGAGCGAAAAAGAGCCCCATAAGAATTATACCGATAATTCCCGTATTAATTCTGCTCCTAATAGTTTCGACTTTTTCCTTGCCAGTTCATCATTCCCCGCTCAATACTCCTCAACTCCCTCCGACAGGGATCACGTGGGTTACAGAGCCACTGCAGCAGGTCTACAATCTGATACAGAGCAGGTTCATCGGACTCATACCTGGGAATTACACTGAGCCCTCCTCTTCAGACTATTCGACGATGAGCACAATTTTCGGACTTACTAGCACAGGGGTGTCCCAAAACGACGCGGGCTCGATCCTTAGCGCGTCCAACTTAGCAACACAGCTGAATTACCAGCTGATCCCGGTGAACGATTCGGCAACTGGCAACAAGTACTACGTCTTAATGGAAAACACAACCGTAAACCGAGGATGGGGATCATACCTGTTCGCTGCAGAAAGAAGTCCGTCGACAACCCAAGTCATTATAGAAGCCCCGCATCCAGTTACTGATTTCAACAGCCAACAGATAGCTTACACAATCTTCACCGGCGCCTATCCTGACGTTAGCGCGCTCCTAGTATCAGGAGTAGAGAGAACGTTCGGTCCAAACGGTCAGACTGACATGGCTCACAGAACACAAAGCATCTTCGAAACCGCCCATGAAACCTTCATCAAATTTGGTTCAGTGGTAATACAGATCCACGGCTTTGACGCGGCCCGCCATGCCACAGAACCCCTGGTGGTCCTCAGCGATGGAGACGGGGGTATCAACGGGGCCTTACAAGCGATCGCATCCAACCTCGAAGCTGCTAACCTCTCCGTAGGAATCTTTGACGGTTTCACCCATGAAAAACTAGGTGCCCAAAAGAACATCCAAGGCCGCTATGCAAGAGCATTCGGGGCAGGCTTCGTACACTCCGAAATCTCATCTATCGTAGTCTACAACGACACCCTGATCACGCAATACGAGAACTCTCTCACGAAATCAATTTTGAACAATTTTGGTTTTCCAGCTTATCAGATCGATATCAAGATTCCAATCATAGCACTCGGAATCATGAGCTTCTTCTTCGTTGCGGGCTACAGACTTTCAAAAACCAACCCTGACTAGCCAAACGGATCTATTACCGGAACCAGAAAGGGAGGACCGAGTTCGTTTGATTTCTGGTGTTACTGGTCAGGTTACAATCTGTTTAACATTTTTCAACCATGGCTCTCTTGCCAGCGAAGGCCCAGCTGAACCATGCTGAGAGACGATCCCGTTGATGCAATCTGGTAATCTTGGAGTTCATCCATTGAAGGATGTGATGGTGAGTCAGCAAGAGTCTGAACAGGCAATCACGGTTCAACACCTCGTAAAAAAATACGGGGATTTCGTCGCCGTCAATGATGTATCCTTCTCGATAAAGCATGGCGAGATCTTTGGAATTATAGGACCCAACGGTGCTGGCAAGACCACCGTAGTGGAATGTATCTCGGGGCTCCGGACGCCGGATTCGGGCTCGATCAGCATCCAGGGGCTCTCTCCCCTTAAGGACAGGAACAAGATAAGAGAGTTTCTCGGCGTTCAGCTGCAGGAGAGCTCGATGCCTCCTCGCCTCAAGATAGGCGAAGCAGTGAAGCTGTTCGCTTCTTTCTATCCAAACCCCATGGACCCGGATGGCCTCCTTGAGACCCTGGGGATCGAGAAGGTCAAGAATTCGACGTATAGGAGACTGTCTGGTGGTCAGAAGCAGAGGCTGTCGATAGCGTTGGCGTTGGTGGGGAATCCGAAGATTGCCATACTGGATGAGCTAACCACTGGGCTCGACCCGGAGGCTAGGCGTGAGACCTGGGCTCTCATCGAGAGTGCCAGAGACCGCGGCGTAACCGTGATACTCGTGACACACTTCATGGACGAAGCGGAGAGATTGTGCGACCGCCTCGCCCTCATCAACCACGGTAAGCTCGTAGTGCTGGACGCGCCCGAGGCTATCGCAGCACACGCAGGAGGAAGCAGGGTGCGTTTCGTTCCGTCGAAGCCGGTCGACGACAGGACCTTGTATGCGATACCTGGCGTGAAAGAGATCGAGAGGAAAGTAGCCTACGTTACGGTCATCGGTACCGGCGACCTAGCCGCGTCAGTCATCGACTCCCTTGCGAGGATCGGAGTGCACGTCTCTGATATAGAGGCGAGAGGTGGAAATCTTGACGACGCGTTCGTGAAGTTGACCAGGGACGACCCGTCTAGGGTTCAGAGGCTTCAATCATGACTTCGAACAGAGGCGATTCGAAGCACGGCCGATTTCAAGGTCACTTTGCGGAACTCCTCAAGGTCGAGGGAAAGCTCGCCCTCCGAGAACCAACAGGATTGGCGATGGGAATCGGTTTTCCAATCATTTTGCTCGTGGTATTCGGCCTCATTGGAAAAGCAGTGCCAGGGAACGTCGCCGGTACAGGCCTTACAGTCTTGGACATATACGTTCCAATAATCATGGTTATTGGATTTATTTCCCTCGGAATCAGTTCCTTGCCTGTCACCCTAGTGAGGTATCGGGAGATGGGGTGGCTACGAAGAGTCTCAACGACTCCAACACCTCCCTCAAGACTACTCGCAGCTCAATTGACTCTCAACCTTGTGCTTGCCTTGGTGACAATCTTGATTGTCATATTTGGAAGCGAACTAGTGTTTGGGGCGGCACTTGAAGTAAGTATTTCGTATTTTGTTCTGTCAATCGTTCTCTCGATTGCAGTGATATTTTCTCTTGGTTTGGTTGTAGCGGCCCTGGCTCCATCACAGACGGTCGCAAGCGGCCTGTCTGGGGGGCTGTTCTTTCTCTTGCTCCTCCTTTCAGGCCTGTGGAT
>VBBR01000185.1 GCA_005881615.1 Candidatus Bathyarchaeota archaeon | reverse complement strand
GGTGGCACAAGAATCTCAAGTGGAACCTAGAGCCTCGCTAGAAACCATTCTAATTCGTTACATAGATTGAGTCTGCCAAGTTTCGCCTAGAATAAACCGTTTCAACTAGGGCCCTTCCGATTCTGCTAAGCCTACCGTCTCGGCGTAAGGGAGTCAACTAGATCGTGAAATAAGGTAAGAACGCTGCAGATGTCGAGAAGGCTCTCCAACACTGGACGAGTTCGGTGATCGACCCTCAGCTGAAGCCTCTTCAAGCCAAGGCAAGACAGCTAGGCCAAGCCGCAAGTTCGCTAGCCTCATCTCTGGAAAGCCGCTGCCACGAATTCATTCGAAACACCAAGCATGACATGTCTGGACTAGGCGACTCCCGCCGCCTTCGAGCAGCCATGGCACTAAGCCGAGTCTCAGGAGATATCGTCAATGCGTGCAGTGAGTTCCTAAAATCAAGCTCGGACACATCGGTATCGAATCTGGAGACCAACATAACGAGGCTGTTGCGGGTGGCTAGTGCTAGCTACAACGAATCGGCAAGAGCGATGGCCTCACACTACGCCACAGAGAGAGGTTGGCTTAGAGCAGAGATAGAAGGGCTGTTGCGGCTCAATAGCCAAACATCCCAGTTCCGGACAAGAACCCGAGACATCACGTCGATCCACGACCAAATACAAGAACATTCCACGACACTCGTTGAGCAACTCGCTACGATACAGGACCTTGAGAATGCCCGCACCAGTCTAGAAAAGGAGATTCACCAACTGGTCCTCAACCAAGGATCTCTTCTAGAGGCAATCGAGCGAATTGATTCTGATTCTGAGATTCGAGCTCTCGATGCCAAAGAAGCGGAGCTCAAAGTTCTGAGAAAGCGGCTCCTGGACGAAGAAATGTCTAGACTCGGCGGAGTATTCGCAAGACTTCTAGCGCTGAATCAAAGGGGAGAAGTGCATACCCATCGACAAGCAATAGGAGTACTGACGAGGTACGTGAAAACCCCGCTGACGGCCTTGGCCAAGGAACCTGATGGCTATCCGGAACTGACGGACTTGCTTGAGGGAGTTTGCGAATCCATTGAATCAAATCGGATACCGCTCGGCGAGAAAAAGGCGAAAAAGACACTCGAGCGAGCGAAACAGATCATCAACGGGTCACTCAAACCAATTCAGAAAGAGGCTAGGTCAGCCTTTTCCGCCAGGAGTCAGATTCTGCGCTCCCCCAACCCGAGAAATCTCAGATCCCGCCGGTCCGACCTACGAGCGGAATACGCAAGATCCAGAGCTTCGAAGGAGTCGCTAGAATCAAAGATCAAGAGCACTCTCGAGGAAGCCTCGCTGCTGGGGGTCCAAGCAAAAACCCACCTCGACACAATAGACGAACTCGCCACGAAGAGCTTCCACAAAAGCATTCCACGAGAACTTCGTGAAGAGATCCTATCCCTGACTCGCGAGACTTCTCATCAACCTTGATCTGACCCTTCGGCCATGCGGCCAAGCTCTCCTCCAGCGCCTGACTCGATTGAAAAACAGTCGTAACAGAACTATTCCATCAGGATTCGCGAGCCTTCATTCGCTTCTCCAGCTCTTCCTGGGACACGTCTTCCACGTGGGTGGCGATCCACCACTGGTTACCGTGAGCGTCTTTGACGCCTCCGGTTCGGTCTCCGTAGAACTGGTTAGAGGGCTCTCTTAGCGAGATTGCGCCTGCCTTGAGCGCTCGCGTGTAGGCCGCATCCACATCCTCAGTGTAGACGTTGACCATGGCGGGAAGTGCTGGGAATTGCGGGTTCGCATCGCTCAGCATTATGATCGAATCGCCGATTCTAAGCTCGGCATGGATTACTCGACCATCAGGACCTTTGTATACTTCCTCTTCTTGGGCGTTAAACACCTGTTTGAGAAAGTCGATTAGCCTAGGTGCTCCCTCGACAACCACGACGGGAGTAAGGGAATGATAGCCATCAGGAATAGGCTTCACTTTGCTAGTAACAGATTGCATTGGCGAAAGATGATTTGGTCGAGGCTCGATAAAAGGGTGTAGGGAAGCGCCATAGAAGATGTTGGCTTGAGAACTCTGTCTAATGCCCAGTGAGTCCTTAGAACGGTCTATACAGAGATCTTGATAGCTCGTCCATTCCGTCTCTCTCGTGTGATTTCTCCTAGGCCTCTTTTATCGGAGATATCGCTGTCAAATCCAAATTGTGCATAACTTTGATCAACCATTTTCCTTCCTCTTTCGTCATGATCCAGCTGAGGATGCCTCGCCTCGAAGGTCGAGGCTGGCCGGAACCATCCAGGGCGCCTGTCATATTCCACAAGATGTCTACTGAGGCCACGTCCGCTTTAATAAGCCGGACTTTGACGTTCTTGGCCATCTGATGACTGATCTTGAACCTAGTGGCAAAGGAAAGTTCGTGGACTCTCTCGATTTCATCCCTGCCAGTCGCCCCCTGACCCCTCCAATTCGTGAGGTCGGCGTCTTTCGCGAAGAGTGATGCAAATGCTTTCGCATCATGTCTATTCCAAGCGTCCATGCGGTTTTTGACGACTTCTTGAATCGACTCTTCAGGTGGAAGCGACAAGTCTCTAGACGAGCAAAAGACTTGAGATTAAACTATTCACGTCCTCCCTCTGACTGGAACCGCCTGGTTGAGTCTCGCGCAGGGCGGGTTGCTATATCATTGGTGCGGTGCTGATGTCTATTCCTTTCGCTGTCATTTCGTAGTAGTAGCCTCTCGGAGGAGTAGGCGCTTTGCCCATCTTGACAAGTCTCAGGGTCCCTCCATGACTGATACCCTGCGGATTCTTCCGTGCCGTCATGTTTATGACGATGTCGGCGAAATTTGTCATCGCGTTCTCTATTGTCTCGTTCAAGACACTGGTGTGAAGTGTAGCAATGCCGATGGATTTCGCGAAACGAGTGGCATACTTGAGAACCTGTCCATACTGGAAGACCTTTTTCGCCTCGACCATCAAAAAGAAGGGTGTCAGCGAGTCCATGATCCCCATCGTCTTCTTGCCCAGATGTTTTAGCGTAAAGCTTCGGCCCTGAGCGATGAGATCCGAGAACTTCATAGTGCTATTGACTATCTCTTCAGGCTGCTCTAGAGGAAACGAATCTGCAAGTCTCTCAACTCCGAGCGCAAACATGTCGACAAAAGAGAGCCTACCTTCGGACTCGTATCGGCTCACATCTACTCCCCAGGAAGCGATACTCTCCTTCACATCCTCAGCGGACTCGTCAACCGCATAATACACAACCCTGAAGTCACGCTCCAGCGCGGCAGCCGCTATCTGTTTTACAAGGGTCGACTTACCGCTACCAACCGGGCCTGTTATTCCGACAGCGGAAGGCCTAGGAAGTCCGCCTCCTAGAAGGTCATCAAGGACCTTGATCCCGGTCGGCTCCACACGCCGTCACTATAGAACGCGTTCAGTTTCGGCCAGTTAAGCGGATTGTACCCGGGTCCACTCTGCATTGGAGCGTAGGTACGTTGCGTTATCAGGTACACTCTTATTTCGGGGATACCAGACCAGAGAGTGTTTCTAATGCCTAGACATGTCGCTCCATATGGCTCCTGGAAATCACCCATAACCGCTGACCTCCTCGCTTCAACATATGTCGCACTTGACGAGCTTAGAGTTGATGCCGACGATGTTTACTGGAGTGAGCTTCGTCCCGCGGATAAGGGCAGAAACGTTATCGTCCAGAGAAAACCAGACGGCACCCTGACGGATATTACCCCTCCGGGTTTCAGCGCACGGACGCGAGCCCACGAATACGGCGGTGGATGCTACATTGTCCAGAATGGAACGGTCTATTTTTCCAACTATATTGACCAGCGTATCTACCGGCAAGACCCTGGTTCAGATCCGAGGCCTCTAACACCTCCAGTAGACATGAGATACGCAGACGGCATCATCGACTACCGCAGAAATCGCATTATCTCGGTACGCGAAGATCATACTCTCAAGACCCCGCAAGCCGTCACCACCGTCGTCAGCCTTGATATCGAGAAAGGAGGCGAAGGCAAGATTATCGTCTCCGGGAACGACTTCTACTCAACGCCACGTCTAAACCACGATGGGTCCAAGCTTGCCTGGCTGACATGGAATCATCCCAACATGCCCTGGGACGGGACAGAGCTCTGGGTTGCCAATGTCAAACCCGACGGATCTCTAGACAAGTCCGAGAAGGTGGCTGGAGGACTGGAGGAATCCATCTACCAGCCCGAGTGGTCACCGGATGGCGCGCTATATTTCAGCTCTGACCGGTCAGGATGGTGGAACCTCTATCGCCAGCACAACAACCAGATCGAGCCGCTCTATCCGATGGAGGCTGAATTCGGCCTCCCCCAGTGGGGGTTCGGATCTCACACTTTCGTCTTCGATTCTTCAAATCAGATAATCTGCGCGTACACCAAAGATGGGATCTGGCACTTAGCCAGCCTCAACCCAACAAAGAAAACACTCAGACCAATAGAGACACGTATCAGCCAAATCCTCTGGGGAAATCTAGCCGAGAAAAACGGAACAGTCTTCCTCATCGGAGGATCAGCAACCGAACCCTCGTCCATAGTAAAGATAGACCTGTCAACCAAAGAGACAGAGATCCTACACCAATCAAGAGAAATCACCGTCGACAAAGAATACCTTT
>VBBR01000038.1 GCA_005881615.1 Candidatus Bathyarchaeota archaeon | reverse complement strand
ACCCCATTGCTCATTGGCAGCATACTAGTTCCTCGCGGAGAATTCTCACTGGTGCTGGCAAAGGCAGGAGTTGATTCCGCGCTCGTTAGTTCGCAACTCTACCCGGTTGCAGGATTGGCAGTCCTGGCCACAACTCTCGCATCGCCGATAATCGAAAAGTTGGTGCATTCTTCCAGATCTGAAAGTTGAGGACTAGTGCTCCTTCCTCGAAGGCCAGCTGGGTGATTCGCCTCGTCGGATCTCTTAACTGATGCTGCTACTCCAACGTTCGTTTCTAGGTCTTAGAATCGCGGAAGCCTTTGGCCTTATCATTTAATAGACGGAGTCTCTGGATTGCCGTTTGCCGCCGGCTAGAAGCGGGCCGCCGTTCCCTCATTCAGGGCGACAGCTCAGTGGTAGAGCAGCGGGCTCAGCTCGAAACTGAGGCTGAAGCTGTTAAAGAAAGCCACTGCAGCAACCCGTTGGTCAGAGCGCCTTTACACGGCGCGGCTAGAGGTTCGAACCCTCTCGGCGGCGCCAAAATGATTGGAATCGTGCGTGACAAATTTGGATCTGGGTGTGCAGAGGGAAGCGTGACGCTCTGCTGTTCACTGCCCACTGCTCGCAGGTTAGCTTCGTGGCTTATTCTCGTCTTGTTGCTCTTTGGAGAGGAATTGTCCCTCGTAAGTCGCTCTCGTCGACAGGTTGCTAATGCTACCCGCAGACGCATCCAGTCCGCCCCCGCCCCATGTTCCTCCCTTCATCCCAAGGTTGAGCCCTAGGATAATTAGGGTAAACCCTCCAAGGAGGGCGAGGAGATCTAGAAGAGTGGCAAACTCGTCCCCGTGTATATCGGGCCGAGTGACGAACGATAGACGATTGCATAGGTTACGGTTGCAGACCCGATGGCTAATGTGGATATGGACGTGAGTAGCTTTCGCAAGAGTCTCCTCTTGGACGCTCTGGTGAACGTCTGGTTGAGAGGGGTGCTCCGTCTTTCGGCTTCCTTTCGATCTCTCAGCATTTCGTCTTCGATGCTCGCCTTCAGCGTAGGAGTATTGGCGATCTTACTACCGCAGATCCCGCATACGATATCGGCGTCTTGGCAGATGGTTCCGCAACGCTGACACCTTTTCAGCGGCAAAGCTCCCCTATCAGCCTGTAGCACTCGAGCGACTATTACGGTTATCTCTTAGAGAAAAATGGGTGCGTTTTCCGCATAGCTTGAAATGGTGAGCATTCCTTGATCACTGACTTTCTAGGAGCTGGAACTGTCCTACATCTCAGGATATCCCGGCTACGCCATGTATACCCAATGGCTGCTACCCGTTCAGCCGACTGGAAAACGTCTCGTTGAGTTAAATATTCATGTTAGTACTAACCGAGGCACGGAAAAACAAGAGTGGTTATGAGATGTACAATCGTTTGGTCAAAACCAAGCGTCTAATACTCTCACTGCCTCTCCTTCTTGCTGCTTCGCTGTTTCTTCCCTCATACGAGGTCCCCTCGGCTCATGCGCAGTTCACTGGTCTTGTCTGTATCACTGCTTCCCAATTTGCCACGAGCTGTGACGGGAGTGATCCGACGCTGGGTCCGTTCAGAGCTGGTAGTATTTTCAGTGTTGGGGTCTTCATCCAGGGTTCTGATGCCATGGGCGGCTTTGACATCTATGTCAGATCCGACCCAGCTTACGTTAGGCCAGTCAGTGCCAGCCTTGGCAATCTGATTGCTAATCCAACGTTAGAGGCCATGTGTCTCAATAATCGTACTACTGTTAATTGTATGGGGGGAGGGGCTAATGGTCCGGGTGTCGTCGAGGTTGCTGCGGTAGAGAGTTCGGGATCGAACGAGTGCGGGGGTGTCTCACCATGCTCTGGCATGGCGTTCACAATAAGTTACCAGGCTAATGTTGTTGCCCCCGTCTCGAGTAATCCTATCTCTTATCCGACAAACGCGGGCTGTTCAACGAGCAGCGTTTCCTCGCCTCCCGACACGTGTGTTCTCGTGACCGATGCCTTAGGGACAGCTCTACCAGAGAATGCCACGAGCTGTGACGGGAGTGATCCGACGCTGGGTCCGTTCAGAGCTGGTAGTATTTTCAGTGTTGGGGTCTTCATCCAGGGTTCTGATGCCATGGGCGGCTTTGACATCTATGTCAGATCCGACCCTGCTTACGCTCGTCCCATCAATGCAAGTCTTGGCAATCTAATCGCTGATCCACTCTTGACGTCTATCTGCGTCAACGGTTCTAATCAGACTGGTGATTGCACTGTCAACTCTGCGAATGGTCCGGGTGTTGTCGAGGTAACTACGATAGACGCTAACGGGGTCAACGAGTGTGGTGGTGTCTCGCCGTGCTCGGGTATGGCGTTCACAATAACCTACCAGGTCGCTGGTGCGACCTCCAGTACCACTTTGGATTATCCGACACACCCAGCATGTAGCACGAGCAGTGTCTTCTCCCCACCGAATGTGTGTGTTCTAGTGGCTGACCTGTTGGGAGGTACTCTGGCGGAGACTATTCAGGGTGCGACCGTTACCCAGACAGTCACGGTAGACCCGACAAGCACTAGCGTATCATGCGCTCCTAACCCAGTAATGGTGTTCCAGTCGACGGCCTGTACTGCGACAGT
This sequence comes from Candidatus Bathyarchaeota archaeon, assembly GCA_005881615.1. GTDB lineage: Archaea > Thermoproteota > Bathyarchaeia > 40CM-2-53-6 > 40CM-2-53-6 > 40CM-2-53-6. The sequence continues at coordinate 2,075 of VBBR01000038.1, read as the reverse complement.
CACGGACACAGCCGTGTCGGGAGCGACCAGTCCAACCGGCAAAGTCACGTTCTCATCCGATGGATTTGGTACCTTTAATCCGGGGGTACCCCCAAGTACGATGTGTGTGCTACCGTGTGGCCAGTGCACTTTGTCGGCGAGCGGGACCAACGCTGCCATGTGCTCAGTCTTGTATACCCCCAGTTTCCCTGGAACCAATAACATTGGCGCAAGCTATTCTGGTGATTCAAGTCACACGCCATCCACGGCCGCAACTTTCGCTTTGACTGTTACCAAATCCACTCCTAGCCTGACGACAGTCGTCAGCTCGACGAGCGTTCCTCTAGGCAGAACCATTTCCGACCGGGCAATCTTGACGGTCGGCTTCCCATTAACGGGTGTTACCGGCACCGTGACATACACGCTATTTCAGAACAGCTTGTGCACCGCAGGAACCGGCACAGTCGTCTCAATAGTTACAGTTGGCCCATCAGACAACGTACCAGCCTCTGTACCAGTGACGCCAGCGGCAGCAGGTAGCTACAGCTTCATCGCTGTATACAGCGGCGACGACAACAATAATGCAGTGACGAGCGCATGCGAGCCCTTCACAGTCGTACCAGCCCCGTCTTTCACTGCTGAAAAACTTCACTGGACACACCACCTCAGCCTCGCCAAGAACCCTAGCGGTCAGAGTTGGACGGCTATCGTGACGAACCCATTGTCCACCTCCGTAAATGTGGTGATCCGGATAGTGGGAGCGTCCACGACCAATCCGTCGCTCACGTTCGATGTCACGTGCGGATTTACCTGTTTCAACACTGCATCTGGGGGAGTCAACTTTACGCCTGGGCTGACACCAGTAACCGTGGCGGCTGGTACGTCAAGTACCTCCTTAAGCTTCAACCAGCCTATTCCTGGTGGCTTCGCCAACCAGAAGTTCTCCTTCACGGCAACACTATACTGGGCAACAGGAACACTCTACACCCCGAGCAATTCAAAGTCCGGAGCCTTCGCGATCGTATCATAGACAGGGGGATCAGTTTATCCCCCAAAAACCCCTTTTTTTCCTTGGAATATGCAAGTGGGCAAGTGGGGGGCGCTGTTTCCTCTGGCATAGACGGCCGATTGTGCCTCTATGCAGATTCTCTGACCAGAAGCTAGAAGCTTGGTTCACAAGGCAAGGATTCTTCTCCAAGCCTCTTGGTCTTTCCTTCGAACATGAAAAGTAACGCTCAAGCCTCTAGCATGTTTCCGGTTGGTGGGTTTCTTAGGACGCTACCATTCTGGCTTGGAGCTGTCATCGTCAGCTTCGTTCCTACAAAAATTCTTTCGACGATAGAATACGTGCTTGTTCCTTCGCAGGGAGTTGGAAGCCTAATCCTTGACGAGGCTCTAGTTCTCTCTCTCATCATACTCTACTTCCTTTACGCCATCAGATACATTGCCACAAGAATGGACCGACTAAGCGAGTATACAAAGGGGATGAGCCCCGAGAACACAATGTTACGATTGAGAACGTCGCCCATTCGACTCTCAAGAGTCTTGATAGTCTGGATCATACTCCTCGTAGTCATCAACCTAGTCTCGCCTATTCCTTTGAGCTTTGAAGGGGCGGTCTCTAACCACGTTCTCGTCTTTGCATATTTCTTCCTCATTCTTTCATTCTTCCTCTGGACATACGGCTCTTCCATGGTGGCGATATATCGGGCCGGAAAACTTCCGTTTCAACTGAAACCCTTCACCGAGGATCGGACCCTCGGCCTGAAGCCGTTTGGCACTGTCTCGATGAGGCTGGTAAGCGTCTACGGGATCTTCCCGATAATAGTAACGTTCCTCCAACTCATCACAATAAACGTGGAAATCCCCGGTGGAGTAACTGTTGGGCTGGGAAGCTTCCGCGCGAGCGACCTGATCATCCTGAGCTCACTGATACTCGTTGGGGTCGTCCTCTTCCTTCTTCCCTTGGTTGGTATCCACCGTCGGCTCCAAGACGCCCGGCGTCAGGAGCTCAGCTGGATTACACGTCGCTATACCAATCTTGTCCAACGCCTGAAAGATCGCATAACCCGCTCCGACCAGTTCGAGAACGCGAA
>VBBR01000184.1 GCA_005881615.1 Candidatus Bathyarchaeota archaeon | reverse complement strand
GGTGTCGATGAGACTACATTGAAGTATGCGGTGACTTGGTGGGAGAGGCCGCCACTGAAGCCGAACACTGTGAACTGGTAATTCCCTGGTTTGATACCCGTGGTGGTCGTGATGATTAGTATTGATGTGGCGTTTCCTCCAGCGGGGACGTTAACAACTGTTGGGTTAACGTTCCAGCAATACGTAGAACATGGCACAAGCGGAGTCTGGAGATTAACTGTACCGCTGAATCCATTGATGCTTGTCACTAGGATTGTGTACGTTGCCGTCGCGCCTGGCTGGGTCGTTTGAGGGTTCGGATACGCCGATAGAGTGAAGTCTGGAGTCGAGCTTGTTGTGAACTTTACAATCGCGGAGCGAGTCAAGTTGCCGCTCGTCCCGGAGACTGTGACGTTTACCCCGTTTCCGGGAGTTGGCGAGCTTGTCCCTGCTGTTATGGTGAGGGTGGATGCTGCTGTTCCGTTCGGGGGTAAAGTGACACTCGTCGGATTGATTGACCAAGTGCTGCAGTTGGGCGATGGGCATAGAGGCGAGGGAGATGTGCTGAGGGAGACTGTCCCAGAGAAACCATAGAGGCTAGTTAAGGCGATCGTGGATGTTCCTGTAGCTCCTGGGTTGATCGTTAGACTGCTAGGATTGGCTGTTACAGTGAATTCCGGGCCCGGACATGCTGCTGCGGACGGGACAAGAAATCCGAGAAAACCGTGCTTCGCACCACTCGCTAGTTGCGAGCACGGCGCTGTGCCCGGGACACTACTGGGCACGTACAGAATCGCCAACAGTAACAAGGCGACTAGAGGGAGGATCTTGATTCTGAAGCTCATGGTGGTATCTGGCTACTATGTTTGCTGTCTCGGATAAATACTCGTACTGACAACAAAACGGAATTATTGTCAGCTACTTTAAAGTAGCCAGGTCAACCGGGATAGTTGATCGTGGAATTATTCGATCCACGACTGATGAGCCTCCTATCATACTTGACTAGGAGACAAGCGTGGCTTTCTCCCACACAGATCAGTAAGGAGTTCGCGCTCAAAGGATCTAAGGTATCCGCGAGAACTATTCATCGCTGGTTCTCTGTTCTTCGAGAGAAGGGAGGCCTCGTTTACTATCCGTATCCGCGAGCGAACGTTCTGGGACTCGGGGATGTGCTGGTGACGGTTCGCGGGCTACGTGACGCAAGAATTCTGGGAATTATTCCGTTCGGAGCATCGTTCACAGTCGAAATCGGTCTCGACAAGGGTGAACCTCTCGTCAGGCAGGGCTACTGGGTCCCTGCCAATGCGTTAGAAGAGTTTAGAGATTTCTGGAATACGGCGCGAGACCTTGGCCTCCTAAGAGATTTTGAATTGTACTCGAGCAGGAATACCCACTTCATCTTCTCACGCTTCGAAGAAATGACAACAGCAGATGGCTCCGCAATTTGGACTCGCCCATCAGACAATTCGTATTTCCGACATCTGATTCAGAGGGGTCTACTCGAACCCTTCAGGGTACAACTCGCTGAACTGATGGCTGAGGCGCCCTTGACCATCCCGATGGTTGTCGAGCACATCTGGGGCTACTATTCCTCCCGTCAGGTATGGGAAGCGATAGGAAAGAAAGATCTCAGCCAAGTATGGAAATACGCAAAGGGGCTACGCCCGAGAGACCTCCGAAAACCTGGCGCGGCTCTTCATCTTCTCCAGGACCAATGGGACCATTTACTGCAGAATTTTGATGAAGTCTTCGTGCAACCGAGAGTTTTCTTCGATTGGCCTATTCTGAGGAATTCGGCGTTTTTCACGGTGATGATGCAGGCATCGTCCATCGATGCAATGCTTGACGCAGTTTTGCGAATGTCAGAACGAGCAATAGTCACCGCGCTAAAACCTAGTGTCGACATGGATGGGACTTGTCACGTGTCCTGTTTCCTTCCTAGTGACCAGATCCCGCGAGTTGCAAAGGTTGTTGGAGAATATCACGTTGGCCCGGCTGCTCCTGAGTTTTCGATCCAGGATCGAGCCACCACGCTCGAAATGTTTCAACCATTGTTTTGCAAGCTGGACTGGAGCTACTTCGAACCTTCCAACCTCTCCTGGACTTTCGATGGAGAACAATATCTAGAACGAGTGAAGACGATGAAACCGCCAGCCCTAGCTCAGTCAGTTTTGAAAGAGTCCGCATAGTCCCGCATAGCGGGTTGGCACGTAGCCATCGGCCAGCGACCCAGCGATCAATAACAAGTGAAACAGTCTATCTCCGCGTTGTGCTAGTCTCAACACCCTCGTTCTTCGCCGAGGGCATACTCCGAGCAACATCCCTTGCCCAAAGCAGCAGCGAAGAATAGATCGCGATGGGATTTCTAGAGGAGCGAGCGAAAGCTACGCAGGTATTTTCAGTTGTTCGTTCTCGTGTGAGTAAATGTAGACGGGGTTCTGTATCCTTCGTAAGAGGTCGATTGATTCCAATCCTTGGGCTGTACTGTAGATCATTCCGGTGATGTTCCGTTTCTCGATGTTCTCTGGCAAGGGAGCTGCATCCCCTGCATAGACGATGTTCCGGTTCTTCCACTTCACCACAACTGACTGATGCCCTACAGTGTGACCCGGTGTTGGTATAATCTCCACTCCGTCCTCAATCGTGTATCTTCCTCGTAGCGGCACGATTTCTCCTTCTGTATCGAAGAATTCACGCAGGTAGCTTACCCGCATGAATCGGTCTGGAAAGTATGCGTACCGGACCTCGTCTGTTTGTTCTAGAAACTTTGCGTTGGGAAAGAGAAGATTGTTTCCGCAGTGGTCAAAATGCAGATGAGTATTTACCACCAGAGTAATGTCGCTAGGTTCCAGTCCAGCTTTCTTCAGCGATAGCCGGAGTTGTTCTTCTTTGGTCCTGATGACTTCGTGGAATTTCTCGTATCTGGGGGGCAGTGTCCCAATTCCGGTGTCGACTAGTATAGTCTCTTTTTCTGTTCGTATCAGTAGCGGTTTGAGGGCTGCTTTGTACTTGGTTCCCTGATACTTGCCAAACACGAGAAAGCTCTTGTCAAGCGTGAAAAATCCATCTGTAAGCAGTCTTACGTCGACGACCGTCAACTAGATTCAGCTTTGAAGCATGATTGAAAGGCTATAAGTTATCCAGGTAGAAATCCTTCAAAGCGAGTCCGGACAAGTTATCGAGTGATTTTTGGAGCGGGTTGGCCGACTTGGTTGAAACGGGTCTCAGGCGAAAGCCTCTCTGGATTCCTTCTGGTGAGCGAGTAAAACAGGCCAATCTCACTCGATTTCTAGCCTTTGTCAACAAGAGGTATCGTCTGAGTCTTGGATCTTATCCGGAACTTTACAGGTGGTCCGTTGAGAAGCCTACTGAGTTTTGGTCCGCCATGTGGGACTATGGAGGAATCATATCCTCGAAAGAGTTTGAAGCGGTTGTGGATGACCTTGGCAAGTTCCCGGGAGCCAAATGGTTTTCCGGGGCCAAACTCAACTTCGCCGAGAACCTTCTGAGATTCAGAGATGAAAGGATCGCCCTTATCTCGCGGTCGGAGGGACGAGAACGTTCGAGCCTGACCTACTCCAACCTCTACAGAAAAGTCGCCCGCGTGGCGAATGGTCTACGTGAGACAGGTCTACGACCCGATGACCGAGTCGGAGGCTACCTGCCGAACATAGAGGAAGCAGCGATCGCAATGCTGGCTGCGACCAGCATCGGAGCAGTCTGGGCGTGCTGCGGCGCGGAACTAGGCTCAGGCGCCGTCCTGGATAGACTTGGCCAAATCAAACCGAAGGTATTGTTTGCGGTTGATGGGTACGTCTACAAAGGAAAGAAATTCGACACTTCGGCTAACGTCAAAGATGTTGCAGACGGGCTCCCTTCGCTCGAGAAAATAGTGACGGTTCCCCTTCTGGACTCCGAACCCGCCCTGGGCAAACTCGTCAACTCCGTTAGGTTCAATGAATTCGGATCAGCGAGTACGTCGGGCGAGATTCGGTTTGAGCAACTATCCTCGGACCATCCGGTTCTCGTCATGTTCACATCCGGGACGACCGGGAAGCCGAAATGCATGGTTCAAGGAGCTGCGGGAGTTTTGGTAAACCAGTTGAAAGAGACGCAACTCCACGCTGATTTGAAGAAGACGGATCGGATCACATACATTACGTCGCC
>VBBR01000183.1 GCA_005881615.1 Candidatus Bathyarchaeota archaeon | reverse complement strand
GGTACTCTTCTTAGAATCAAGATGATAGGTTAGACATTAATCGGGTCCGTCTTCAGGATAAGAACATGGGTCTTCCTCTAAAGGGTCTTCGAGTAATCGATCTGACACAGGACTTCGCCGGCCCCTTCTGCACAATGATACTGTCTGATCTAGGAGCGGAAGTGATCAAGCTCGAGAAACCCGGAACGGGTGATGAGACCCGTGCCTGGGGTCCACCATTTGTAAACGGAATCAGTTACTATTTCTCGAGTCTTAACCGGGGAAAGAAGAGCGTCGTACTTGACCTGAAGACGCGCGAGGGGCAGAGGATCATCCGGAAACTAGTTGTTGATGCTGATATTTTCGTCGAAAGCTCGCGGCCGCGACAGATGGCCCGGTTCAAACTCGACTATCCAAGATTACGGAAAACAAACAAAGCGCTCGTGTACGCCTCTATCTCCAGTTTCGGCCAGACAGGACCCTACCGGGACCGGTTAGGATACGATCTCGTCGCGTTGGCGATGAGCGGGATAATGGCCTCAACCGGGGAGGAGGGACGACAGCCTATCAGGATGAGCGTCCCAGTGGCCGACATCGCCGCAGGACACTACGCCTCCACTGCAATACTAGCCGCACTCTCCAAAAGACTCGTAACCGGAAAAGGAGACTATATCGATCTATCTCTGTACGATTCTATTGTGTCATGGCTGACCTATCTGTCCAGCTACTACTTCGCAACCGGCAAAGAACCCCAACGGCTAGGCTCGGCCCATCCAAGCATCGTGCCGTACCAGGCATTCAGATGCGAAGACCAGGATCTAGTTCTCGCGACAGGAAACGACAATCAATGGATGAATTTCTGCCACGCCACAGGCCAGAAAAGATTGCTCTCGGATCGGAGGTTCTCAACCAACCCGTTAAGAGTCAAGAACAGACAGCTCCTAGTTCCCGTCCTTAACCGAGTGTTTCGCAAGAGAAAGGCCAGGGACTGGCAGAGGATTCTAGTTCAGGCCCACGTTCCGGCCACACTGATCTTCAGCATTCGAGACGTTGCGCGAGATCCGCAAGTCCGCAAGAGGAGAATGATCGTGGGATTGAAGGGCGAAGGTCTACACCTAGAGTCGCCGATGAGATTCTACAAGACAAAAACGAAGAAAACAGCACCGGCGCCACAGCTAGGACAGCACACAAGAGAGATCCTAGCTGGGCTATAGACTATCCGTCTCGAGGGGTCAAGAAACTCAAAACATGCAGTGCTCTAGGATAACCTATTGCTGGCCATGCCAGTCAACTTATTTTGTAGACAAAAGGCTGAGAAAGTCGTGTCCGTTCCATGATTCTTCTGAGTCGTGTTTGACAAGTGCTGTGAGGGTTTTTTGGTTAGTTATCGAAACTGTCAGGCGTTGAATTGGTAGGTTATTGGCTGCGTGCAGCTTAGCGGGCGTACTGTCGGATCGCTGAAGATGATGTTGCCCGCTGCATCTGTGATCTGAACGTTCTTTGTAGAATCCACCACTCCACAGTCCCAGCTGGCGTGTGTGAAGGTCAACGTGTTAGCTCCATGCACGACGAGCGATGTCATATCTACAGTGAATGATACGTAGACTTGGGAGTTTTGCGGGCTGTCAACCGCCGGTAGCTGGGTCAGCTGCTGGTTGTTAAGCGTGAGAGTCTCTTCCAGACCGCCGTCATAGTCGAAGCCCTGCAAGGTTAGAGTGTACTTCGGAGCGAGCACTGTCAATGTGAAACTGGTGGGCGTGGTCGTGGCTCCTAATGGACTGCCCGTTACCTGTACTTGGTATGTGCCTGTAGGAGTTGAAGAGCTAGTGCTAACCGTCAACGTGGTGGAAGCGGTCGGGGTCACTGTTGCTGGATTGAACGAGCAGGAAGCGCCAGTTGGGAGGGTTGACGTAACACACGACAAGGTTACAGACTGTGATGTTCCGCCTGTCAATGTAGCGGTAACGGTGTTTGTCCCTGAACTGGCCTGTTGCACGGTGATGCCTTGAGAGTTGGACAGTGAATAGTCAAAGGGGGAGGCCGATGTGATAAAAGCGTATGATTGGAAGTTTACATCAAGCTCGGTAAACTGGAACCCTTCGATACCTATTTCGACACCGGAAAGCTGGCATGGTGTATTTGTGGGAATGTTCCAGGCTGCTAGGTCTTGCTGACACTGGTTTGCAACGTTAGTAGAGAGAGTGTAGGTTTGACCGATGGCAACAGGGCCAAGGCTTACCCTGTCATATCCGAACGAGTCTCCAGCATCGTAACTCGATGATGTTCCCACGGCGCTGAATACTCCGTTAATGTTCTCGACCCTCGATTGAGTATCTAGGCACCGGTACGTATGGCCCTGCGAAGTCACTGGACCATTTGGCAAGTAATAGTATAATGCTATGTCAATGTGATAACGATACGTGCCATACGGTTGGAAAACAGTCGGCGTGAAGGTTGTATTCACCACGGTTAGACCGGTTGGTAGTACACCATTGGCGGGCGCCTGGCATGGACTCCAGGGGAAAGTACCCTTTTGCGAAGTAGCATAATCGTAACTACTGTCACTGCCCACGCCTTGGCTCAATTGACGGGTTTGAAGCACACCGTTTACAATGTTGGCATAACTACCTGAAAGTCCGTTCGTGTTTCCACAGTTCCATCCCTGCGGGAGGGAAGTGCAAGTGCCGAAATTACCGGGGCTTGAGCTAGTCACTGTGTAGGGTACGTTGATCTGATGAGATAGACTTCCACTCGTGCCTGTAACAGTGACAGTGTACGACTGCGCCGTTGTTCCGGTGCATGAAAGCGTAGAGCTACCACTACCACCAGATACTGAAGGCATGCTCTGACAGGTTAGTCCTGTCGTTGGAGTAATGCTCGTGGTGAAGGATACTGTTCCTGTGAATCCACCGCTGGGCGTTACGGTTATCGTGGATGTTCCAGCTTGATTAAGCTGAGTTGTCACACTAGTCGGACTAGCGGAGAGACTGAAGTTTGGTGGTGGTGGATTTGTAAAGAATTCTGACATGACCGTTGCAGAACAATCATACCCCGTTACCAAACACGATAGGCTCCAGTTCTGATCGATCGTGGCCGTATAGGAACTGTGTGAGTATGCAGTCGCGCCAACAAAATGAGTCTTGGCAACCGGACCGGACCAGGAGGCATAAACATAATCTGGAGTGCTCGATGTGTCCTCGCATGGGGAGGGCCCGCAACCCGCGTTGCCCTCATCGTAGACGATGAACAATGCCGCCCTCTTAGTAGTGAATAGGGGGCTCGAGAGTATCTTGGGAACAAGTATGCTCAAGTAGGTGTCGCCAAAGGACGCTCCGGGATTGTGTCCGTTATCACAGTCATTGGGCGTTAGCCAGACATAGTTTGGAGCGCTCGTTGTCAAGCTGTTAATGAATGCTGTATCAGAAGCAGTGGGTGATGAAGGACATGTTGAAGACGTAAGTCCAGAAGCCGTTGTTTGGAAGTTTGCGCATCGGGCCGTAGTGTCCATGTCGGAGAAGGTTTTGAAGGCAAAATGGTCTGCATCACGCGGTAAACTAATTGCATTACCAGGGTTGAAACTGCATGTTCCCGAGCCTGTTGCGTCTTCTGCCCAGGCCGTCCAGGTCAGGCTCGCGCCCTCCAACCGGTCAACAATATTGGGGCTGGTGTTTGAGATTCCCCAGCAACAGAATCCATCTCCAGTGTGACCATAGTCGTAGCCACCGATCATGGTGATGTAGTTTCCCTCGCTATTGTGACTGGTCGCCGTGTAGCCGCCGGTCGAGCATGAAGAATCCGATTGACAGTTACCTGCTATGGAGTAGTTGGCCGCCAGATGAGTCTCATAGGAACCCGCGCCGTTAGTACAGCTGCCTGGAGGTCCTACGCTAGTGACGATGTCGCAATATCCATTGTTCTCCATTAGAATCGTAACCATGTTGTCAAAGTATGATCCTGTAGGAGGATTCGCATGCACTCTACTAATGGGAAGAAGAGCAAAGGCTCCAACCGTGGACAGAATTACGAAAACTGATACGGACACCATTCTTTGAGCAGCTTGTAGTTTCAAGCGACGACCTGAACAGAACGTACGATGTGAACTCTTAAGCGGGCCAGTAACTATGTTAGGGGTTACCGCATATTTCGCTTTCGACTGGGAATAGAAGAGTTTGCTAATCCTCTGATGTTTTTCTCCTCCGAAGCGTAGCAATGTGGTTTATGTAAGATGCAAACGTAGTTCCTTAGCATCTCTTGTACACGTACTCTTTATATCTGTAGGTGGCTGCAGAATCGTTTTTCCGCTGTTCGGAGACTAGATTTGTCTTGAATAAGCGCAGAGACGCTACGCGAGTGATTCACGACATATTAATGCTCGGGAGAACGGGGGCGTCTAAGACCCAGGTGATATCCAAGGCTAATCTGAGTTTTCGGTTGGCGGACCGATACATCTCATTCCTCCTGTCTAGGGGCCATCTACGTTTGGGCTTGGATTATCGCGGGGTCCGGAGGTACACGCTGACGAGCAAGGGGGAGCGTTTACTCGGATTCCTCACAGAGATTCAGAGGGAGCTGGAGGAGCTCTTTCCCAACACGTCGGCAGCAGCACTGACCATCGCAGCCCTATCTAATAGATCTTTGTTCGAATTGGATCTGAGACAAGGAGAAGGTTAAGGCATCGTCTATCCGCACCCCTTCGTGCTATCCTCGATGTTCTCGGGTTTCTGGCTGGAGGGGCCAGTTCAGGCCTATGGCTCGATCTGGAAGGGGGCTGTTTTCAAGCTCTAGCAAAAGCTCGACCTACACAATTCAGTCTGAAAGTTGCAAAATGTTAATCGAATAGAATGAGCGAGCACAATGTTCTGGGAGCCAGAATGCCTGATAACCTAGACCAGCTTCTACAGCTTATTGATGATGGCAATTGGCATCCAATAGGTGATGTGGCGCCGAAGCTTGGGTGGGACTTCACTAGGACCAGACAAATCGTGCTGTTCCTCTCAGAACACGGTCTAGTTGCGTATCGCTCCTCCGATCAAGCTGTAAAGATCGACTCAGACCTGTTGAATCTGATCAAGAAGGTCTAGCGAGGAACTGTTCTGGTTGCCTTGACTTCTCCTAGATGCCTCCATTGTATGGAGGCCCGACGACTGTCAGCGTCGAGATCCTAATTCAGAGCTTCGCGGATGCCATACGTACGTGGCGCGTTAGTGGATTAGTCCAACGTTTCTTGCGATGTAGTGTTCGAGCAGAGAGCCGACGATCAACACAGCCAGTAGGTTCTGATTTCCTACCCAGACTACTGCGCCCACGACCTCCGATATCGTCAGTACGAGGAGTCCGGTGAAGACGATCCTGGTGCTTGAGAGCTTGAAGAAGGAAAGTCCCTTCTTCACATTGTCTGCGATATGGTGTTCCACGAAGAGGGCTGCGAGGAAAAATGTGATGGCGATAATCCCGTTCATGGGTATCAGTTTCAGCCATACGACCCAGATCGCGGATTCCAGGCTGCTGAACGTTAGGATCTCCACGAACTGCTTTCCTGAGATGAATCGTCCAGTGGCGTCCGCTTGGGTGATGATGTGTTCGACGAGTAGGAATACGGCGAGGACTATTGCTGCTAGGCCCGTTGTTCCTACGCGGGAGGATATGGCTCCCAGTTGCAGTATAGGGTAGGCTTGGCCGAGAACCATGATAGGGTTCCCTCCGTTCGAGAGCGCTAGCCACTCGATCAGCCCGACGATCTCTATCCCGGTGAATACTACTACGACGAGGAAGTGGCCGAGCCCGGGGAAGTGCAACAATCCCGGCTGCTTCTGGCGAACCTCTGGGTTAGTCAAAGCCCCGTCCCCTGTTCACGTGTTCCGGACCAAACTCCATACACGTCAAGTTGAGGTCTCAGCCGATCTTCCCTTGGCTATCTGGACCCTTGAAAAGGATTCTCTACAACAAGGAGAGTGCACAACTGTATGGTTAGAGTCAAGAGCGAGTAAGAGTATCCAGACCTCAACTCTCAGCGGCGGGTCAACGGTGTCTGGCTAACGCTTACTTACCCAGATCTCCTCTTGCTTTCTATGAAAGCGCCGCTGGTCGCGGCCTTGGTGATAGTGTCTCTAGTTGGTGCTGTGGCCGGTTTCTATCTCTATGACCGCTTTATACCATCCCACGGAGGAGGCTCGACCTCATCTTCAAGCTGTAGCGACCCCGCTTCCATTGGCAGCCACGTCTATAATCCATATAGACTTCAGATCGTAAAGCCTTGCATTACCGCGTCAGGAACAGTAGACCGGGTCATAGAGGAAGCTGACGGCGACGTTCACCTCCGAACGAATCTAGACCAGGCTTACAGCAACCTCACAAATAGTGGTAACCAGGGCTACCCCCAGTACGGTGATCTAGTAGTCGAGATAATCTGTGTCAACACGCCTAGCCAGACAGACGCGATACCTGCATGCCAGAACTACACCAACCAGATTCCGGTACCGAGCGCTGGCCAGCACATCACGATCACGGGGCCGTATGTTCTGGACACTGAGCATTCCTACTGGGCGGAGATACGCCCAGTATACTCGCTAGTAATCGAGTAGTCGGAAGAACCGAGAATAGTGAATAGAATAGTACCAGGTTACGACTATGTTGCCTGCGCTGGTGATGGCTGTGCTCGCTTGTTGTCAAGCCCGCAGATTAGTCCCCTGAAACCAGGGCTGTCGAACCCTACGCGATTGTTCTCTCGGAACCGAGGTATTATGGGCGATTTCTTAGGACTGGAATTCATCCTTGCACGAGGATTGTTCCGGTCATCTGCGGCTGATGGAATTTACAGTGGAAGATGAAGCTTCCTGCCTGGCTGGTTGTGATTGTTATGTTCGCGTTCTGGATCGTCGTTGATTGTGCTGCTACAACAACATCGTTTGCGTAGGGCGCGCTCGTGGTAAACGAGTGGTGTTGGTCGGTAGGGTTGTAGAAATGAATCGTTATCGTGTCGCCTTTGTTAACGACGATAAGGTTGGACGAGTAGACGTAGTCCGAGCTGAGATTTGATGGGGCGGTAAAGCTTAGGTCTTGAGCGAAAAGGTAGAGGTCTCTCGTTTGCGGTGTCGGGGCAGGATGTGCGAAGTAACTAGCCCCTAATCCCGTCACGCCTCCGAAGAGTGCTGCCAGCAATATCGTTGCGATGAGTAGGTTGCGGGTGCCCCAAGAGACCATAATGCGATCGAAGTAGCGATGAGATTAAAAGGTTTTACTTTGATAGTTGCTTGCTCGTTTCGACGAATCGGCGATGTGTGGTTTATTGTAACCGCTTGTAGACGCCCCGGTTATATCCATTGATAACTCGTACTCCCCCGAATTATCTTTGACAGACAATCTCCTCCCTCAGAGCAAGAAAGACATCCTGCGACTGTCGACGATTCTGCTCATTATCGGAACGAGCATGGTCTACTCCATCGGAACGGCAAGGGCTGCGAGTTTCACGTTCACTAACTATGAACTCGGAAACACCCCTAGACTATCCTGCCCCAACACACAGGGAAACTGTTACAATTTCGCGGCAGAGCCAGCAA
>VBBR01000182.1 GCA_005881615.1 Candidatus Bathyarchaeota archaeon | reverse complement strand
ATCCGAGAACTGTCAGCAAGATCAAAGATGAAACGAGAGTTGACTTTGCAACTTTTCCCGTGAGATGTCCAGGAATCCACAGGCGAACGCGACCTGTCTCCGACAAGATAAGACGACGAAGGGCTACAGGGCTATTATTCTTAAGAGGTTTGGAACAGTATTGTGCAGGAAAAGTGAAAATGAAAGTGTTGTGTGTGAGAATGCGTGTCCTCGATTGGGTTCCCTCGAGGAGCTAGCATTGATTTCCCTTTGAAGCCTAGTAGAATGATTCACCCAGTGCAGAAGAGTTCTTGTTGTTTTATCGAGGAGTGAGTGGAGTCGAGTCCGAGGTTCAGCCCCTTTTAAGAGTGCTGGGAGAGGCAACAAACGCTACCTCCATTACGTTCTTTGTTGAACTCGATCTATCCTACGCGCCGTCCTTCGTGAAACACCGCCGCAATCAGCCTCAGTGCGCCTATGTTCTCTAAGGGGTCCTCGTCGAGCAAAACCAGGTCCGCAATTTTCCCCTCCTCGATCGTCCCGCGTTCAGCTTCACCGATCAGACTTGCCGCGCTTGATGTTGCGGCGATGAGCGCGTCGCGTGGCCCCATTCCACATTCGACCATGAGCTCAGCCTCTCTCGCAATTCGACCGTGACGCGCAGCTCCCCCGCCAGCGTCAGTCCCCAGCGCTATCCTCACTCCCGCTTTGATTGCGGCTGTGACAGCTGCACGCGATCCCTGTCGTAGATCCTCAGCCCGTTTCTTCCGGGTCTCAGGCCAATCAACCGCACGTGCGTAATAGAGCATGGCGTCCCAGACTGACATGGTCGGAACGAGGTAAGTCTTGTTCTCTGCCATCGCCTCAAGGTCTCCTGCTTCGAGAAACATCCCGTGCTCGAGTGAATCAACACCAGCGTGTGCGGCTATCCGACAACTGGTCGGATCGTTGGCGTGACATGCAATCTTGAAACCTGCCTTGTGCGCCTCTTCGACGGCCAACGAGAGTAGTTTCTTGTCGAACGGAATATCAGGAGCGTCCTGGGGGCGAACACCTTCATTCCAGCCTGCTAGTGCGACCTTGATCAGGTCTGCTCCGGCCTCTATCTCCATCTTAATCGCATTTCGAAGTTCGCCAGCTTCCCCGAATTGTCTTGCGAAGGAAACGTACGTGCCGTGGTGGGCAATCCAGGTTCCGGCGGCACGTATGTTCGGAGCGCGAATCTCTCCTGCTCGTGATGCTCGTGCGAGCCTGATGCTGACCCCTTGGGGTGCACCGACGTCGCGCGCAGTCGTGACACCGCTTCGCAGACTTGCCTCGGCGAGTTCGATTGCTCGCGTTGAGATTTCGGGGAGGGGATCGGTAAATCGTGCGATCCATTCGGGCCCGCCTGGGCTACTGTAGTGAACATGACAATCCATGAGCCCCGGAATCAACATGCGCGCCCTCCCGTCAACGACTCGAATGGTCGCCCGGTTACCCTGCCATTGGGACGAAGATCCGATCCAATGGATCCGTCCATCGCGAACTTCTACGGACATTTTGGGCTGGGCGGGCGAGCTGGTCCCATCCCAGAGCTGAACGTCGTCAATGAGAAGGTGCAAGTTTCGACCTCGTTATTGCTCTACTTGTTCAAGTTTTGAATATTCCTCGTGTGTGAGGCTCAGTATATCTGCTTCGAGCAGGTGATGGGAACGCATGGAAGAGAGGGCCGGAGTTGACTACGTTACTGCGGAGGAGATGCGTAAGATCGACGATGTCACGATCCAGGAGTTCCATGTGGATGTTCTGATGTTGATGGAGAACGCGGGCAGAGCCACGGCGACTCTAGCTAAACAAATGTTGCGGGAGACAACTTTCGGAAAACGTGTTGCTTGCCTCGTTGGAGGGGGCAATAATGGCGGCGATGGAATGGTGGCAGCGAGACACTTAGCTAACTGGGGTGCTGACGTCAGCGTGATTGTTGGAACAACGAAAGATAGAGTGAAGGATGTACCACTTGGACAACTCCAAGTCCTCGAAAAAATGGGAATCCCCATCCTTTCAACAGATTACAATCTGAGAGACTACGATCTGCTGATCGACGGTCTCATTGGATACGGGCTTGAGGGCAACCCTCGCGACAAAGTAGCAATGATAATCAAAGACGCCAACGCGAGCGGCCGTCAGATTTTGGCATTGGACCTTCCCTCAGGAATGAACGCGACGACCGGTGAGGTCTACGACCCGTGTATCAAAGCGGCCGCAACCCTCACCCTAGCATTGCCAAAGACGGGATTCCTTGCACCAAACGCCTCACCGTTAGTTGGCGATTTGTTTCTCGCTGACATATCCATACCTCGAAGTGTTTACGAGAGGTTTAGACAGCACAGCATGCTGTTCCAGAAGCAACCCATAGTGAAGATCTAGTTTGTCCGTTCGGCTCCCCCCGAGGGAGCTACAACCTGGAAATTCTCAGTTAAGATCGAAAAATGGCGTGAGTCCCTATGTGCGGGTCCAGTCCGTGGAATTCGCGAATGACTATTGAGATAGGGCTTCGATTACTTGTTGCGTGTGTGCGTCAGCCTTGACGGGGTCGAATACTTTCTCGACCGTCCCCTTTTCATCGATTATGAAGGTGACTCTCCTGGCCATGTTGGATTTCTCGCTCAGAACGCCGTAGGCCTTTGTGATGCTCTTGTCCGAATCCGCGACCAACTGAAACGGCAGGTTGAACTTTTGAGTGAAGTGTTGATGGGAAACGACATTATCAACGCTCACGCCTAAGACTTCAGCTCCTAGCTCGCGAATTTTCTCATATTGATCCCGGAGACCGCAGGCCTCGATTGTACAGCCAGGGGTATCGTCTTTCGGGTAGAAGTAGAGGACAACCTTCTTTCCCTTGTAATCGTTCAGCTTTACCACATCACCTGTTGTCAATAGAGATGTGAATTCAGGAGCGCGGCTTCCTTCTTGGATACTCGTGGTCGCTTGCATAATTTTGTCAAAGAAGCATGGTCTCTTTTATGGGCATCGCTGAGCAAGAGAAGGAAACTGTCTGATTCTCCCTGCTCTCCAAGCCTTCTACTTGCTCGGCCCTTACGAGTTACATGCGTAAAAGAGACCCAATCAGTGAACGCGATAGGCACTGGATCCTGATTCAAGGAATTCTGCGAAGAATCTGTTGAACTCCAACATTTATTCGCGGACTACCCATTTTTCTGTAGAGTCTTGGGAAATTGCCACACGGCTTCTATTGCGACTCATCGGAGAGAAGGATGGCTTTCTACCTCTGAAGGCTATCGAAGCAAGCGCAAT
>VBBR01000181.1 GCA_005881615.1 Candidatus Bathyarchaeota archaeon | reverse complement strand
ACAGCACAACGCATCGTCTCGTTGAGCAAAGACGTCTTGGGGAATGGGTTGCCAATGCACCCTCGCAGCCTTCGGCTCCTTGCCTTGTCAAATAGCGTAACGAATACTCCCCGGGGAGCGCGTAATTCCGAACTCGCGTTTGCGACGGAGTCGAAGTTTTTTCCATCCAAGTGATCGGCTATTGCCTGCCTTGCAATACGTACGAGCGTCGTCCCGTCTTCCGCGGATAACAAGCTGATCATTTCTTCCTAGCTAGCGAGCTTCCTTGCCTCTTCGAGAGTCTGACGAATGCGGTCCCAATGGCTTCCGACCCAATACACTTTCTCGCAGTTCTGATTAGTGCACTTCCAGAATCGGTCGTACATTTTGAGGCTTGCTTTGGGGACCTCATCTGCTAGGTCACTCTTTGGCGTTTCCTTCAGATCCGATCCACATTCTGGACACTTCGTCTTGGCCATGTTAACGTCCAAGTGTAAGCCGAAGGTGCTAGCAATCTGAGCCAATCTCTCTTCCTCGGTTTCGCCGAGCACCATAGCAGAAGGTATCTTCCTAGCGATTGCTCGTTGGTACAATTCTTCGTCTCTCGTTAACAGGACCATGTTTTCTTCGTGGGCGACTCTTAGGAGCTCGTCATCCTTCGTACTTGCGTCATATCTTACATCTTGCCCTAGGATCCGTAACCACTTCGCTAGTCCACCTAGCATTCCGTCGACGAGAAACCTCATCCGCGGATTCCATTTCTCAGCACTCTGCCGCTGCCTGGCTTTCCAGTGATCTCTCCGTTGGAGTAGACAACTGACCCGTTTACGATTGTGATGTGGACTGCGCCTTGTGTCTTCCATCCCTCGAATGGAGAGTAATGCGCTTTGGAGAAGAACTTGTCAGGGTCAATTTCTCCCTTCTTTTTCATATCCACCAGAATCATGTCGCCGTCAGCTCCTTCTCTTAGTCTCCCCTTTGAGCCGAGACCGAACAGGCTCGCGGGGCTGGTTGACAGGAGAGAGACTAGTCGCCGGAAGGATAATTTTCCCTTGTTGACCATGGTCAACATCAACGGCATAGCCGTTTCAAGACCAGGTATTCCAGGCGGGCTCTTTGCAGGTGGTCGTCGCTTCTCTTTGATGGTGTGAGGTGCGTGATCGGTTGCAATGATCGTTGCGTTGCCAGCTGCCATTTCGCTAAACAGGCGGTTCCTCACGTGCCGAGGTCTAAGAGGAGGCACCATCCAAGCCTTCCAACCAAGCTTCTCCACAGAATCTTCCGAGAGTAAAGTATGATGCGGGGTAACCTCCGAAGATAATCCGCCTGAACGCCAATTCCCAATCATAGAGATGCTAGACGGGAGGGTAACATGGCAGAAGTGAATCCGACAACCAATTTGCTTCTGAAGTCTCAGGATTCTGCTGACGGCGCGTGTCTCCGCCTTTCCGAGTCGTGTTCCGACAAGTTCCTTGAAGGTCCGAATCTCTCCGGTTCGTTCAATCTGGGCTGAGTCTTCTGCGTGAATCGTGACTGGAAGTGATGCTTGCCTCGCGGCCTTCAAGACCTCGACGATTGTGAGGTCATCGCCGATGTCCAAGGGGGCGATAGGCTTCGGGAGGTAGAGTTTTATCGAAAACGCTCCTGCCATTTTCATCGTTTTCACTTCGGCCCGATCTCCAACTGCGGCCGCGTGAAAGCCTACGTTCACTAGGATATTTTTTGAAGCTCTCCTGGCCTTCTCTAGAAGGCGTTGACCCGAGTCAGTAGGCGGTAGCGTATTCGGCATATCCAACACAGTGGTGAATCCTCCGGCTGCTGCGGCCGAGGTTCCACTGGTGAAATCTTCTTTGTACACTAGCCTCATATCACGCAAGTGGACATGAGCATCAACTAGCCCGGGTAATGCTACCAAGCCTTGAGCTAGAATTTCTTCGTCAGCAGGGACGGAGATCTTTCGAGCTATCCTCTGGATTCTTCCCTTCTCGATGAGGATCGAGCCCCTGATGGTTCGGTTTTCAGTCCAGATGTGTGCGTCCCGAATTAGTAAACTGGGTAGACTCGGTGTCTCTTCGCTTTCAGGGCTCATCAGGTTGTCCAAGGTCCCGTAAGCAATCCGCACATAGGAAGGTCCCGTCTTTCTGGACGAGGTTGTCCGACCATGCTTCGCATTCGTCGCAGTATCCACCAAGGGTAGGCTTGGTCCTCGGGCTATCTAGTCCAGCACGACTCTTTTCGGAGGCTAGGTCGATTATCGCCGGGGTCACCTGTAGAATATCTTTCATGGTTACTATTCCCACGAGTTTTCCCTCATCGATTACTGCAAGCCGCCGAATCTTGCGATGGTTCATGAATTTTGCAGCGTCGTTGACAGTAGCACCTGGGCTGATACTGGCTACTGGCTTCGACATTGTCTGCACAACCTTCAGTTCAGAGGGTAGAACGTTTCTTGCGGCCACTCTTTGCACAATATCTCTCTCCGTGATTATTCCCGCTGGATTTCCTGCTTTGTCCACGATAATCACGCAGCCGATATCGTGCATGCCCATCAGTTTCGACACTCCAGCGACCGTCTCGTTCTCTTTCGCGGTAATCGGCGGCCGTGACATTATGTCACGCACGAGAATGTCCGGCTCTGCTTCATGCACCGACAATGCAAGATGGCCATCCTTCGCCTTCTATAAAATCTTCATGCAGTGATGAGCCTAGCAAACATTATCTGCGGCGCGCTTGACTTGTCATCGATCGATATTGGTTGCGGGCTCGGGATCAAACCTGACTCTTGAGCCATCTGAGCCTCCCAGAATCCGCTCTATCTCTCCACCAACGTTGGTATATTGGACTCGTCTCGGATTCGCCGTTCTCGCAGGCGTGTTGTACAACGCGTTGGGTCTTGGCGGACAAGGCGTTCTTTTCGGAACGTCTTGGGCTATCAGTATGGGAACCGGAATCTATGCGATCTCCGTTTTCCTGGTCAAGTACATATTGCGTTATGGTCCGACGGAGTTGAAGGGTCCAAACAAGCACATTACACTAGGTATTGGTAGCTACATCATTTGGTTTCTGTTCACGACAATCCTGCTCAACACGATCATTTATCCTGGTCCGTACTAGTCGTCGATTGGTCAAGAGTCGCCTGTTGAGGTGGAGGCGTTTCCGCAGGAGTTTGCGCGCTTTTCGTGTTGCCTAGCAAGGTAAGGTAGTCGTCTAGGGCTTTGAAATATCCTCGATCGTACTCGCCATGCAACTCGTTTGCGGCGAATTCAGAGAATTCTTTCTTGAGACTGCCGATCGTCTCTTCGGTTCTGCTGGCTAGGACTTTTGGCAGGAAAATGTACTTGTCATCGTTGGTCCGGTAAGTGAGCATCAGTCCTTCAAGCGCTTTGACGTATCCTCTTGACCACTGAGAGTTATCCGATTTTTGCCGGATAATATCGAGTTCTTTCTCTGCATCAGTCCACGCTCGTGCTTCCACGTGTTCGAGGAACTTGTTTACTGGAATCTGGGGGATCACTCTGGGCCCTCCGCTATCGGCGTCGTTTGACCTCGTCTTCTTCCGAGACATCAACTATTCCTCCCTCTGTAACCTTGAAGATTCTCTCACCTTCAGGCAAATATGGGCTGGAGACAAGTCGGGCTATCCTTATGGGGCCGTTGGCAGCTCGGCGGAGGAACACTCTTGTGTGGCTCGTGTGAGCTACTATGTGCCCGCCCACCGCGTCTACGGAGTTGGCGAAGAACTGGTCGGGTTTCGCCATGACTTGGTTAGTAACTATGGCGACAGCGTTGAACCCTCGTGCGAGGCGGATTAGCCGATGCATGTGGTTGTTGAGACGTTGTTGTCTCTCTGCTAGCATCTCTCTGCCAATGTACTCGCTTCTGAAGTGGGATGTCAGCGAGTCGATGATGATTAGGCGGATATTGTTGTCCTTTATGATCTGGTCCGCTTTCTCCAAGAGAAGTATCTGATGGTCAGAGTTGTAGGCTTCCGAATAGATGATTCTCTGGGCTACATCAGTAGGCTCGAGCCCTGCTGTCTTGGCCATTCGCACGATCCATTCTGGGCGAAAGGTTTGTTCGGTATCGAGATACAAAGCGCCTCCATCAAGACCGCCCTTGTCGACCGGCAGTTGGACGTTGATCGCTAGTTGGTGGCAGAGGATGGACTTGCCTACGCCATATTCTCCATAGACCTCTGTGATAGTCTGTGTCTCGAGACCGCCACCGATCAATCCGTCGAAAGCTTTGCTTCCCGTTGTAAGGCGGCGTACGTTCGCCTTCATCTTCATGAGCTCATCTGCTCTTATGAAGGAGAGTGAAATGCTATCCCTGGCTTCTGCGATGATTTTTGCGGCTTGCTTCTCTCCTATTCCAGCGGGAACAAGTTCCCGTACAGTGGCTGTCGCAAGACTCTCGACTGTGTGAAAACCAAGTTCTTTCAGTTTCTCAGATGTCGAAGGTCCAACGCCCGGTAGGTCTTCTACAACTTCATACTTCCGGACTGCTTCCTGAGTCACTATCTTCTCACTCAACTAGTATGATCTTGAAATCTGTTTCGAGCTTATTTAAACTGCAAAAGGAATGGCTCTGATTTAGAGCCGAGACGGTTCCGAAGCTAATCAGAGACAAGCGTGTTCAATGTACTTTGTTTCTGGTTTCGCAGGTTACAACACCCTTAATGTGAGTCCTGTTGGTTGTGCTGATGCGTTGAGGATCATTGGGGGTTGAGGGAGAGGAGGCCCAACCCAGGAAGAGCAATAGTAGGAGGTACATAGAAAATTTGTTGGGCTGGCCTAGCGAGGAGTCTACAGGGTTCGGGGTTTACCGGACCACTCTCTTTACCTCCCTATTCGAGTACTTCATCGTGCTCTTCTTCGGCACATGGCTAATCGTCGAGTACTTCTACAATGTCTATGAGCAGCAGTACTTCGGCTCGTTCAATCCAGTCTTCCTGGTCGCTGTCCTAATGGCGGCTTCGGCCTACGGCTTCATGAGAATAGTTTCCACCGTGAGAACCAGCCTCCGCCCAACAAGAATCCCGAAGAAAAACGAGGATGATTATTGATGAGAAAACTAGGCATTACCACAATCGCATCGTTTGCTGTGAACGTAATTTTGAGTCTATGGCTGGTAAACCAGTACTACTACGATGCATACTTCCACTCCTACGTGGACGCTTCTTTAGGTCCGGTCTATCCTTTCATAGTCCTGACGGCAGGGCTAGGCGGTGGCTCAAGCCTCGGATACCTTCTCTTGAAAAGAAGACATGCGGGAGACGGGACAGGAAGACTAGAGAAGGCGAAACTGTTCAAGTCAAGTGGACCAGTTCAGACTCCTGGCACCCTTTCGTCCTCTCTCCAGGGAAAGATGATGCCAACAGGACCTCCTCCGGGCCAAGTTTCTCGTCACACAGCATACGCGGTTCCGCCTCTCCCTAAGAGCTCAACTCCTTCAAGCGGCGGGGCACGGGGTACGATCCCCTCCTCGATGTCCGTTGCTTCGAAGACTGTTACTCCTTCCCTTTCAACGTCTCAGAGGCTAGACCAGCTTACTCAGCCGTCGACCTCGATCTTGAACTCTACGCTCAGGGATCAATTTAGACCGGAGCAAGCTTCTAGACCTTCGCCCCCCCTTCCTCCATCCTCGGCGCCCGGCCGCGGCGATAGCTCTCAGCCAGTGAACAGAATTCCACCTGAACCATCACGAATGAGTTTTCCATCACAGTGGAAGCCGGAACCGAGTCAGTCGGGTGAACGCGGTCCTGACTCGACCGTTTTTCCGAGGCCAGGTCAAATAGACACGAAACAGGGAGCAGAATCTCCAGGCTTCGGCGGTCCAGTTGGTCAGGTTCCGAAACCTCCTCAGGCATCTCAGACTCCCTTCCCGGTTTCGAAGTGGGTGTCTCCCGAGCAGAGAGCGGGGGGCCAGTGGACTGACCCGGTTCCGAAGCCCGGACTTGCGGCGCCTCAGAAATGGGGCCCTCCACCAGGCCAAGGGATTCCGCCCCGGCCCCCTCAGGGGGTCCCACCTCGACCCGGTTCTGGCCCAGTTCCTGGACCTACCGGACAACGCCCGCCCTTTCCACCGGGGCAGGGTGGTCCGCGGCCACTTGGTTATCCCAACCCAGCTAGACCTGGACAACCAGGGCCTGTTGGAGTCTCTCTACCTTTCAGGCCTGATCAACCTCGTCCCACCGGGCCAGCTCCACAAGGGAGACCGGTCCAATCTCCCGGTGGGCCAATGCCTCAACCCTGGAGCCCGCCGAAACCTGCAGAGAAGGGAGAGCCAGGAGGGGTTTCTCAAGGCAGGGACCTCGCAAATTCTCCACCTCCTCGACCATCTCAGTTCGGAGCTTCAGAAAGCTCACGGCCGACAGACGAAAAGACTGTTGAGCCGAGCTCTCCTGGTGGGGAGATGGATTGGGACACCGCGCTCGATACGATACTGAAAACGCTGAAGAAAGATCGGGGAGTAGGAGAGAGGACGTAGAGACCTTGGGGAGAGTCTGGAAGTTACAACAAGGATTTGCTCATTCGAACGTACAGGTATTCCAGTCTCCGCGGGCGTGGGAAGTGTCTATTTGAGAAGACTATTGATCAAGCTTGTTGCCATCGAAACAGCCCTAGTCGGCTGGCTCTCCTACTGGGTCTTTCTTGTCTACGCCAACAATCCTTCTGTAAGCGCGGGGCTAATCGATCAACTCACAAGATTTCCCCAGCTCGCCTTCACCACCGTCGACATCGCGGTCATGGTAATCATCGCAGCGTTCGCGATCACTCTTGCCTTCAAGTTCCACCGCGGTCTTCGACCAGGCATCCGATTGGAGAGAGCGCTGCAGATGTTAGAGAACCTGATGAAGAGGAACCTGGTTCTCGAGGCTCAAGTAGCAGAGCTAAGGGTGGAGAAAGTGGAGAAGGTCCATCCAAGTACATCACCATCGTCGTCAAGCATCTCGGTTCCCGGTCTTCCGGGATCAAGCTTCTCAGCCGCAATGGCTCCATCGCCTGGCGAGCCGCGTCCAGGGTCTTGGGAGAAGGCTTTCAGAACTCCACTCGAGGCAGGTCCGCCTATGCCAAAGATTCGGAAATCAGGCGTCTCCGAAGCTCCCTTTCAGAATGAAACGGGTCTTCCTCCGCCTAGAATAGAAGCGAAGCCTCCGCTGTCTGCTTCAGCAAACCCGCCATTGATCATATCCGAGAAATCGCCGGTCTCAAGTCCGGATGTCGACGATAAGTTCTCGGAGAGACCAATGGTTGTTTCCTCCGCTTCCGCCTGGGAGGACAGTCCCAAGTACGTCGGGGAGTCTACCGGTGTTCTGACACCATCACCCATTCCGAAGAAGGTGGCTCGCTTTACCTCTGACTCAGGCGGGCTCAAGCAGCCCTACATTCCGGTTCCCGCTCCACGAATGCCTCCTCCAAGCGTGATCGTTGGTCCGATGAACCAGAAGCCCTCTTCTACAGGCAGGCAGGCACCTCGTCCCATTGTTCATCCAACGTTTCCGAGCAAGCCATCGATCAAAGAACAACCTCCTGCTTTTAGTGTTCCAGAATCGAAGCCGGCTACTGCGCCGATCATCATCGACAACCCTGAGTCCCGAGCTATTGATCTGAAATCCTCCGAAAACACCACCGCTCTTGTCTCGCTAAGCGAGGGGACGCAGGAGAAACCGCCTGACAAGCCAGCTGAAGGCTACAAGAAAAAACCCGCTCGCGAAGAAGACTAAACGAATTCTCTAAACGCTTTCTGTAAGGAACCAATGAGGCCTATCTTTCGCAGGGGAGCGGAGGGACCTCACTCATGCGACGCGAGGCTCACTCGCTAAGACCCCCTTATTTCTAAAACACTCACCGTCAGGCACTGATAATAGCCGAGTTCGGCTGATCAGGGCGCAATCCTATCTGGAATGGCTCGGCGAAAAACGCGATTAGCCCAGCGAATCTAGCGGTCATCTTGCGACGACCTCCCTGATTCAAGATCAGGGCTGATTATGGGCGATTTCGTGACCGAGAGGTCTCCCTTCAACCACTCTTGCATCGCAAGATGCTCTGCGCGATACCCCCCCTCCTTTTCTAGAGAAAAATTTCCTGTCTGGCAATGATAATGGGCGAGTCCCGTTAGTCAGGGCACGGTCCAGGCTTGGACGGCAGGGCAAACGGACAGGAAATCTAGAAAGATTCCCGAACGATTCCAGGGCAGTGTAGAGAAGGAGTCCCAGAATCGAGATCAGGGCTCAAAATGTTCGATTTATCGAATTCGCTAAAGACTCGTGGGACGCAATCTTTCGTCTTGCGCTAAGGGTTATTTTCTGATCTGCTCTTGCCACCGTACATAGTGAGGAATTCCTCGTGATTCGTTGCCCAACGTGCGGAAATGATGTTGTGTATTCTCCAATTCCTTCTCTGTACTTCTGTCTGGAACAAATGCTCGGCGAGAATATTACTATCCGCGTGGAGTGCAAGCCTTGGGTACCAGAGGACGCACCGGCCGAAGACTTGCTCAAAATGACTGAAAGAATCGAGAAATTAGCACTAGAACTTAGACTCTAGATGGGCTTCGCATTTGAGCGAGCTCGCCCAAGCATGGAACAAAATCTCGGTCCATATGCTCTACATCTGGGACTGCAGAGAGAAAAGGGTTCGACTTGGAATTCAAACTCTCTGGCTTTCCCCGGAGGGAATCTTGTCACGAATTTATTCGATCAACTTTGCAACGGCTATTGCTCCGATAGTTTTGGGTTGCGTTGAAGGACCTTAGTCTGTCAATGTGGAACTGGTGACTTGAGCCGCTCGCTTGCCGCCCTATGTCCATGGTGGCGTGATTCGTGGGCGGGATTTCAGCTTCTCAGACAGATCAAATCGTAAGTCCGAGATTCGGCTAGCGATGCTTCAGAAGGGTGGCGTTACGTAGTGCCAACCAGTCTATCAGAACGTCCACCATTACACTCGATGCTCTCGACCCGATTCTTTCCTACCACGAAAAATGGCTCCGGCTCTGTCGAGCTTTCATTAAAGCTTGGGCTGAAGCATTCACTTCTGGTCGCCGCCGTTCTACACACAAATATTCTCACTCCAACATTTCGACCGCATAGGTAAGAATCAGCCAGAACTGGCTAGGCGATCGAGAGAATTGATCTCTGAGTGGATGAATTACTAACCTTAATCTCGGGAAAGGAACGAATCGGTTCCCCAACACAACGGGATAGAATGACAGTATGACTGCAATGGGACTGCAACGACCGACTGGCAACCGCCGAGTAGCCGTTCTCCCGTTGGCCAACATGAGTTCAGATGCCAGAGACGAGATCTTCTCCGACGGCATGACCGAGGAGCTGATCTCTGCGCTCTCGAAGATTGCGGGTCTGAGAGTCATAGCACGAACTTCTGTGATGAGGTACAAGAACTCCAAGAAGTCCATCGGTGAGATCAGCAAAGAACTCAACGTCTCAGCCATACTCGAGGGAAGCGTAAGAAGAGCCGGAAACAAGATCAGAATCACAGTTCAGCTAGCGGACCCGAAAACAGAAGAACAACTATGGACTGAGAAATACGATAGGGATCTGGAAGATATTTTCGCTGTCCAGAGCGAGATCGCTCAGAAGGTAGCAGGCGAGCTAGAGATCCAGATCAACAAGAGCGAGAAACTCAACCTCGACAAGAAAGCAACAGATAGCAAAGAGGCGTATACCCTCTACCTCGAAGGCCGCCACTTCCTAAACACAAGAACAGAGGATGGGTTGAAGAGGGCCATTGAACTCTTTGAAAGAGCGCTAGCAAAGGATCCGCAATATGCGTTAGCCTACACGGGTGTCGCCGATTCCTACGCCGTGCTGGCCCTGCTAGAATTTCTACCGCCGAAAGAGGCTTTTCCAAAGGCAAGGAC
>VBBR01000180.1 GCA_005881615.1 Candidatus Bathyarchaeota archaeon | reverse complement strand
TGGAAGCTTAGGAACGGCATATCGCCGATCAGTAGCGAATGGCTCGCGCCTCTCTTGACAGCCTGGCATACTGGAAGAAGCTCTTCTATCGTTACGGGAATAGTCGTGTCGTGTCCAAGAACCACCATGCCATAAGAGTCTCCGACAAGGATCGAGTCAACGCCAACTTCATCCGCGATAATTGATGTCGGGTAGTCATATGATGTTACCATCACGATACGCTGACTATGGCTCTTCATTTTCGAAAAGTCGGCGACGGTTACCTTCTTTCTCTCCCCATTGGAGCTTCGGCTCAACTCTATGACCATCCTTGCATGTAACGGATCATCTCCTTCATCACTCTTCTAAGATTTCTCTCATTGTCAAATTTAGCTACCGTCGCTCTGAGTCTGGATCTTGAAAGGGACTTCATTTTCATAGTGACTCGGACCAATTCCGGAACAGCCCTGATTATGTTGTCGACAATGGTTATGCTCGCAGCCCGAGCTGTACGCGACATCGGATTGAGGTCTATCGCTATCACCATCTTGCCAGCGTTTCTAAGTGCTTCCGCTCGGTCACCGTCCTCCAGCGGGACCAATACAACATCAGCATCCCCAATTCCCCTGGCATCGACAATACTCCTCGCGCTTGCCACCCCTGGTATCCTAACTCTGGGGCTTGCGTTCACCCCAAACACATGACTTGCGCCGTTCCGCTTGAGCAAAGACGCGATTCCTCGCTCTCGTACCACGCTTCTATGAAACAGATTTACCTCAAGCCCCGCGTGGACTGAATGCGCGAGCCTGACAATATCTCGAGGCACAAGGGCAGCAGTGTTGCCGTTAATAGATATGACCGGGTTTCTCGCGCTCAACAGAAGCGCTGCAGCAGCTTTTGCTGCCGCCTGAGAGGATTTCGGAGTGATCTCACCAAACATGTAATCGAATGCCTCTCCACGCCCGTGGGCGATCAACCCCTGAGGAGCCACGATTCCGGCCTGAAATCCTCTAACCAGGCGTTCTCTGGTCTCAAGCGATCTGAACCGCGGGTGGTTGGGTGATATTCTCATAACACCACAGCGCCATGTTCAGCGATTTTGCTGACAACCGGAGCGAGACCTGCCAGCTTGATAGTCGACTTGGCTTCCGGGACTAGCTCTTTACGAACCACAGTGAAGAGTGATTCCCCAATCATCATCATACTAGACTTGATCCGTCTTCGTTGCATTCTTGAAATGGCTTCACGCAAACGAGGAGAGATAAGTCCGAGGCAACCTGCGAACCTTAGCGATAATCTGACGAAGGTGTCCGTCTCAGGACCCTTGACCTGAAGAGAGACGAGGCCCTTTGAGCATAGGTTGATTCGTTTTCTCAAGCCAGTATTGGACAGAACGCGAGCCGTTGAGATCGGTCCGAACGCTCCCGAAACAACTCTCATCGAAGACGAGGGAACGATCTTCTTGACCTGTGCGAATCCAGGTGCTCCTGGCCGCGTCCGGATCACGAGTCCTCCATAGAATGCGGACGTAACGGTTCCGAGGCCGGTCCTGCGCTTTACTTCAGCTCTGTGAGCGATCTGTGCTGCCTCGACATGGCTCAGGTTGGAACCCAACGCCTCGTTGAGCGCGAGTGATAGGCTTAGCGCTCCCGCCCCGCTGGTCCCGTAACCGCAACCCATGGGCAGGACGCTTCTGTGAAAGACGGTCACTCGCAATATTTCTGACGAGCTTTCCAGGTGCTCAGCAACAACCTCCTGAGACACCACAGGTCGAGGTAGCGGTTTGCCATTGAACGAGATCTCAAGTTTCGTACGGGATGCTGGGCTGACCCTTACCAAAGTCGTTACTCCGTGTTGAAGGTTCACTCCGGCCCCGGTCGATCCGATCCTCAACGGATCTCGAGCGGTGTCACGTATTCGAAAGAATCCAGTAATCTGGCAGGGAGAGAACGCGTTTCCGGTTCTGACCGTCAGAATCGACCTTCCAACCGTACCATCGACCGCATCTCTTGAACATCGGTAGTTCCAAACTATTCTGTGTCCGGCTCTAAAGACAATATAGGGGACTTACCCAGCGAAAGCCTCATCGGGTTGCAGAGGATATAGTTGAGAGGTTTGATACTCGCCGGAGGTTTCGCAACAAGGTTGCGGCCTCTCAGTTGCTCTAAACCTAAGTTGTTATTTCCCATTGTTGGGGTGTCCCTCATCGAGTGGATGGCTCGCTGGCTCAGCTCAGGTGGAGTCAACGAGATCATCTTGGCAGTCAATCATCTGTCTGACAAGCTGAAGGTAGAGGTCGGTCACAGCATAGGAGATGTGACGGTGGCGTTTTCCGTCGAGGAGAAGCCCTTGGGAACCGCAGGTCCCATTCGGCTCGCGGCAAATCTTCTGAGTCAGAACGATCCTTTCTTCGTGATAAACGGTGACATCGTAAGCGATATCGACGTTAGAGGCATGTTAGCGTTGCACAAAGAGAAGAAGGCGGCCGCGACAATCGCTTTGGTCTCTGTTCCTGACCCTTCTCCCTATGGCTCGGTCTTGACCGATTCCAACGGAGTGGTGAGGAAGTTCGCGGAGAAATCGGGAACTATCTCATCTACCAATCTAGTAAACGCAGGCGTCTACGTGATTAGTCCCAGTGTTGTTGGTCATATCCCAAGAGACCGCCCCGTCAGCCTGGAGAGGGACGTTTTCCCTAGGTTGGCTGAGAATGGAGAGATGCAAGCATGGAACCATAATGGATTCTGGTACGACATTGGGAGAGTTTCAGAATATGTACGGACCAACAAAGAGCTCTTGGAGAAACAAGCGCCTGAGGGCGGTCCCACTGTACCTGGCGCGCAGGGCGGGATGCACATTCTCCGTCCCGCATATGTGGGAGCAAAGTCACGCGTAGGAATCGGTGCAAAGGTAGGCCCTTTCACAATTCTAGGCAACAACGTAACTGTCGGAGATGAAGCCATCGTAAGGAACTCGATAGTCTTTGAAGAGACCGCAATTGGTGGGAAAACGATCGTCGAAGACGCCGTGATCGGCGAAAGGGTGGTGATCGGTCGAGGGTCGAGAATCGGGCGAGGATCAATAATTGCTGGGCAGTTAAGTATCCCGGAGGGATCGATTGTGCCTCCGGATTCGGTTATCCTTTGCTAGGACGGCAAAGAATGGTGGTTGACAAATGTTGATGGTACCAAGGCTTTTCGGAACCAACGGGATCAGGGGAGTAGCTGGCACAGAGATAGATGCTGGGCTTGCTTTCCGTGTCGGTTCAGCCCTTGGAACCCTCCTTCCTAAACAGAGAGTGCTGATCGGTAGAGATGGTCGCCTTTCGAGTCCGATGCTTCTCGAAGGAGTTGCGGCAGGCGTGCTCGCCCGAGGAAACGATGTCGACGATCGTGGTTTGATCACCACCCCGGCATTGGAGTTCATGGTGAAGAACACCCCGCATTCCGCCGGGATAATGATCACCGCGAGTCACAACCCGCCCGAATATAACGGATTCAAAGTCGTCGATTCTGACGGGATCGAGATCCCTCGAGCAAAGGAAGAGAAAATGGAACTGCTGATCCATCGCGACAGATGGCGGGCAAGTTACCAGCCTGGTCGGCGGATCATCAACGAGGGACGAATCGAGTCATATTTCGACGGACTAGAGGGTCAAGTCCTTGTGAGAGATGCGATCCAGAGTATGAAAATAGTCATCGATACAGGAAACGGTGTCGCCGCGCTCACGACTCCCACGTTGCTCAGAAGGCTAGGAGCGCGCGTGATTGGTATTAATGACGTGATTGATGGCGAGTTCCCGGGTCGGAATTCTGAGCCGCGACCCGAAAACTTAGGCGCCCTCTCGAATATCGTGAGAGAGGAAAAGGCCGATTTAGGAATCGCTCACGATGGAGATGGCGACAGAGCGATCTTTGTCGACGAGACAGGTATAGTTCAGCCCGGGGATCGGACCCTGGCTCTTGTTGCGGACGAACTGCTGAGAAATCATCCTCGTGCGAACATTGTAACACCCATCAACACCTCAATGGTGGTATCTGAGATAGCTAAGAAAAGAAAGGGCAACTTAATCCTCACCAAGGTTGGCAGCATTGAGGTTTCAAGAACAGTCGTAAAGGTGGGGGCATTACTAGGAGGAGAAGAGAATGGGGGGATCTTCTATGCTCCGCATCATCCGGTTAGGGACGGAACAATGGCAGCGGTTCTCGTTGTGAACGCGATAATCAGGAATGGCAGACCCCTTTCCAAGTTGTTGGATAGGCTTCCAAGGTTTCACATGGTCAAAGAGAAAATTCCGTGCAAGGAAGAAGCAAAGGATCACGCGATCAACATGCTCAGAGCTAGCCTCAAAGGCAGGATATCCAGCACTCTTGATGGTATCCGGGTAGATGTTGAGGGACGCGGATGGGCTCTAGTTCGGGCCAGCGGCACCGAGCCTTTGCTCAGGCTCTACGCTGAAGCGAAAACGGAGGATCAGCTTCAAGAGATATTGGACGAGTTTCGACCGCTGGTCCTGAACGCGGTTAAATGATGTAAAATCGCCCATTTTCCGCCCTGAATTCGATTCTGAACCAGCCACAAAATCTCGCCTGAGAATCGTTCGGGAATCGCCGGATAAAGCAAGCTAACGACCGAACCGTGGAAGGCCAAATCATGCCCTGATTAGCCTGTCTCGCCATTATCACAGCCAGACAGAAAATGTCTCGGGAAAAAAGGGGAGTATGTTTCAGCGGTTATGCATGGCACGAGCGGTCTCCGCGGACTCCTCCGAAAGTACTCTTACGTAAGAGACCGATGCTCTCTTTAGAACCGAGAGCCCCGTTCCGACTAAACGCCGGGCAGCCGATAGTTCGAGCGGAAAACGCACCCGACCGCGAGGGCCAGTCGAAGATTTCTAGATTGGGCTTGCCTCAGACCAGCGTTTGTCAAACGCGTCGGCAAAGACCCGTATCATCCCATTGTTCTTGGTGAAATGAGGCCGGAAGAACTTCGGGCGTCGACCGTCTCTCTCGTTTGTCGCCCATATGAGGAACACGAGCTCTTTATCGTCTGACAAGGTGCCTCTGACAGGGTACCAATCCTCCTTGGGTTGCCGAATCTGTATTCCCAGCCCCTTTGCTTCCCGGGCTCGAGAGACTGCGTCAGGATCCTTGGCTGTCATAAGAAGCCTGAATTTCACTCCTCTCTCAATCGCCCGGTAGAGCTCTTCCTTGACTTTGCCGAACCAGCTAAAAGTCTCTGCTGAGATCGAGACGTTTCTTGTTGCGTCAGCGATGACTCTTACGGTCCGAACCTCCATTTCTTCGAGAGTGCGCAGAGGTTCTAGAAGGTCTTCCGGTTTGACCCCGAGTCGCAACTCCCAGTACTGCGGTTCCAGGAGCGATAGTAATCGGGT
Organism: Candidatus Bathyarchaeota archaeon; assembly: GCA_005881615.1. Taxonomy (GTDB): domain Archaea; phylum Thermoproteota; class Bathyarchaeia; order 40CM-2-53-6; family 40CM-2-53-6; genus 40CM-2-53-6. The sequence continues at coordinate 9,386 of VBBR01000180.1, read as the reverse complement.
GCTCTTGGTGTTAAGAGCGTCGAGATCCCTTGACATCTCCGTCCTTCTCATGTCCTGAATTCTTGCCACGAACTGCTTGGGCTCCGCCGCTTCGAGCTTGTTACTGCTGACGCGGACAATCCCCTTCTCAACAAGCTCCTTTACGGCTCTCTCAGCCTCTCTCGATGAAAAACTTGAATGAGCTAGTATCTGTTCGATAGTCTCGCCTGATGGCTTTTCCAAGAGAGAAAAGTAAATTGAGCATCCTTCTCTCGAGAAACCGAGCTCTTCCATCAGCATTTGGGCTTCATCGTTCAATCCGCGAAACGTCCCTTCTCCATAATCGCCAGCTCTCAGGCGGAAGTGGGCAGAGGAAAACCTCTACAGTCCACCTTTCCCTTCACGCGCCGAATAAAGTTGGGACACGCGAAGCATTGTGCGAAAGATACGGTCCTCGCGAGTACTGGACAGTCTACTGCTTCCTTCTTCATCCTAGCCAACTGTTTGCCACCAACAACCCCCTTCAAATCTTGAATGTATTGCTTCGGCGTCGTGGGGCCTTTTTCAGGTACAGTGATCTCGACAACGTATTTTGTTTGAGGAAGGTCCTCGCTCATCTGCTTCCAGTCGGCCGTCCAGCCCGGACTGCTAATTATCCCTTTGTTACTAGAGAACGTCTACTTCGACAGTGCCGTCGGCTATTTCCGAACTTATAGTCGATCCATGATAACAGAACCGAGGTCTTAACTCTTTGACGTATCTTTCGGTACAACCTATTGGGAAGTAGTACCAGCTGCACAAGATCAGCTTACTGAATTCCATGACTCGTACGACCATATGTCGCTCCTAACGTTTATATGAAATATCGGTCGGCAGAGAGTTCGAGAGAACTCTTGGAGAAACGGCTGCTTCTACTTCCCTTAGCCTGGGTTGTTTTCGGCCTCGGAGAGGTTTACGGTCTCCGTTTCTTCCTAGGACCTATAGTGAACATCGCTCCCACCATCCCCAACGACAAACCTATTGGCGGCTCGATTTTTCCCGTACTCTTCTTCAACGTTGCGGCCGTACTCGCTGTCCTAGCCGTGAGCCTATATTCTCTCGGAGTATGGAATGTAGACCTGTCCAGAAGAAAGGACAAGGCCGATCTCGGAGCACTTCTCGTATTGGTGATAGGAGGTCTCCTGCTTTGGTACGTGCCCCTTTCCTTCTTCTTCGTTGTTGCCGCCGTAGTGTATTTGCTTGCGGTGAACATCGAGTAGTTTCCTTTTGCCCGTCGACGTGACGGTACTGATCTGCGCCTACAACGAGGAGGCCTATATTCGAAAATCGCTCGAAGGAATTCTACGACAATCCATTCCACCCGCACGAATCATCCTTGTCGCAGATAGATGCACTGACGATACAGTTGCCGTGTCCAAGGGCATGCTTCCAAAGAATTCGATTGTCATAGAGAAACGGAAAACACTATGGAAAAATAGCTATGCTGAGAATCTGGAAATTGGACGAAAGAATGCTGTCGGCGAGGTTCTCGCGATTGTTGACGCCGACATACTCGTGCCGACTTCATTCTTAGAGAAAACGTCCGCTTCTTGCGCGGAATGGGCCTCCGTGTCCGCCCTAGTCCGGACAGATCCGAGCCAGGGATTGATGAATTATTTTGTTTCTTTCTGGGAAAGAAGCTATTTGTTTACACCACTTGGTCGAGAAGCACGCGGAGGCGCTAGGAGCATCTCAATGAGAGCACTCGCGGAAGTCGCAGGGTTTCGCGACGTCATAGCTCCCGATACGGATCTTGACATACGACTCAAGAAACACGGAGAGAAGGTGAAGATGGACACGAGTCTCGTGGCACTGCATCTCCGCAAGATGAGTCTCGCGCGGTCTGTGTTCTACCAGATCAAAGCAGGTGAAGCTCGAAGCCAACTCGGAGTCTCCCCATTACGGACTCTCCTTCACTCGATCCTGAGGCTTCGCCCATTCGTTCTGTACGGTTATCTCAAGACCAAGATAGGCAAAGACAAACCGCGTCGAGGAATCACTCATTTGGAGAGGTAGGAAGACTTGACCAGTAGATCGGTGTTAGTCACGGGAGGAGGAGGATTCATCGGGAAACACTTGGTTACTGAACTTCTCCGAGAGGGATTTGAGGTCGAGGCCTTAGACAAGATCCCAAGGCCAAAGATTCTCCCCAGCTCCAGGAGACTGACGTATTACCAAGGCGATGTGAACAGTACCAATCCACGATTGCGAAGCAAACCGGGCACGAAAGTAGTGCATTTGGCCGCGAACACATCGGTTCAGGAATCTGTCCGACGACCTCTACTTACCGTCCGAGCAAACATAGGGGCAACTTGTCGAATGCTTGATTTCGCTCGGAAGATAGACAGTGAGCGATTCGTATTCGCATCCACGGCCGCGATCTACGGCGACAAAAGATCGAGCTGTCGAGAGACTGACATCCCAGCACCTGCCTCGCCTTACGCCTCCTCCAAGCTCGCCTCAGAGTACTATTGTAGGGTCTACGCGAGTTTGTACGACATTCCTACCGTTATTCTTAGGTATTTCAATGTCTATGGCCCAGGACAATCAGACCATTATGCAGGAGTCATTACCCGTTTTGTCACGGAAGCCGTACATGGGAGACCTCCGATAATTTTCGGTGATGGCAGGCAAACGAGAGACTTCATCTTCATCAAAGACGTGATAGGAGCAACCGTCGCCGCATTGACACAGCGAGTCCCCGGTGGGACAATATTGAACATCGGGACCGGAAGAGCAACCAGCATCACGTCTCTAGCACAAGGGGTTCTCCAGCTTTTCGATTTGAAGAAGCTCCGACCCATCCATGCTCCTCCTCGAGTCGGGGAGGTCAGACACAGTCAAGCCAATATCTCGGCGGCTCGAATGAAGATCCGCTTTCGTCCCAAGTATCGGCTTTCTGACGGATTGCCTCCGACGATTCAATGGCTGAGGTTTCTGGCAAGCTCTTTCTGAGTCTCAAGTGAAATGGGAGATCAAAGATTCTGCAGTTTAGGTCCCAAATTGTCCCCGCTAGCGAAACCTTACCAATTCAGCGCAAACCGAGCGAGTGCAAAGCTGCGGAACATGAGCACCCGGCTACAATCTGAAACGAAGGATCGTTGGTAAGTCGAATGAGAACTCCTAAGACTGCTGTAATACTCTCAGGTGGAGAAGGCCTCCGATTAAGGCCTATTACTCATGATATTCCAAAGGGATTGGTTAAAGTCGGCGGGAAACCTCTCCTCGAATGGGTTGTTGAATGGCTCCAGCAAAACCGAGTAACAGACTTGGTGATAGGAGTAGCTTATTTGAAAGAAAAAATAATGCGCTACTTCGGAAACGGGGGAAAGTTTGGAGTAGATATACAGTACAGTGTTCACACCGTGGAAGGCGGAACAAGCGAAGGATTTCGTCTTGCGATTTCCCGTTATGTGGATTCCTCTTCGTTTTTCGCGCTCAACGGAGACCAAATAACGGACCTCAAACTGGACAGGATCTACAACACCCATCAGGGAAATGGCTGCTTAGCATCAATCGCGGTCGTGCATCCAAGGCTGCCTTTTGGCCTGGTCGAGATTAACCAGAAGGGATTTTGTGAAGGCTTCGTCGAGAAACCAATTCTGAACGATGTCTTCATTTCGATGGGAGTCTACGTCTTCGATCGGAAAGTGCTAAGCTACCTCCCCAAAAGAGGCGATGTAGAAAGAGCAACCTTCCCCCAGTTGGCGAGGATGAATAAGCTAAAAGCCTTCAAGCACCGCGGGTACTTCATCACCGTGAACTCGTTGAGAGAGCTTGAGGAAGCTGATGAGTCGCTGAAGGAATTGAGGCCAAAATGAACGTCCTCATAACAGGAATAACTGGGTTCATAGGTTCAAGATTAGCTTCTCGCCTAGTTAGGGATGGCTACAACGTTCACGGTCTAGTCCGGCACACATCTGAAAGAGAACTAGGCCGAATTAAAGAAGTAATTTCCCAAGTGCGTCTCATAGAGGGAGACCTTGGAACATTCCACTCCGTTCTGTCAGCTGTCGAAGCGTCAGAACCCGAGATAATTTTTCATCTGGGAGCGCTGACTCCGGTGAGGTTGTCCTTTGACGATCCCTACCCGTACATCGCTACAAATTTCGAAGGGACAGTGAACCTCGTTCATGCAATTTTAGGAGAAGCACCTAACGCACGACTGATCGCGGCATCTACCGCCGAGGTATACGGATGGCAAAATGGGAACAAACCCATTGCAGAAGACGCGTTGCTAAATCCAGCTTCGCCATACGCTGTCACAAAATCAGCCGCTGATCAGTATGTTCAGATGGCAGACAGAGTGTACCATCTAAAAGGGACTGTGCTTCGACCTATCAATAGCTATGGAAGAACCGGCGAAGGAGGATTTTACACAGAATACCTCATATCCAAAATGCTTGCGGGAGAAACCTGCTATGTTGGAGCTCCTGACTCCATCCGAGACTATATGTTTGCTGAAGACCATGTCAGCGCCTACGTCCTTGCTGCCAAGTCGGCCCAAGCGGTAGGTCAAGTCTACAATGTTTCACCCGGCAATCCCGTTACGAACTCTGAGATGGCAAAAATGTTGACGCAAATGACAGGATACACGGGGAAGATCGTCTTCGGATCCTATCCACCAGGGTACCCTCAACGGCCGAAGTCGCAAGACCCGCAATATCTAGTGCTGGACAACTCGAAAATATCGAAGGAATTGAATTGGAAACCATCGCACACTCTTCAGGAGGGACTAAAGCTCACAGTCAAGATGTGGAACTCAAAGAACAGTTAAACAAAGCACTCTGACTTCCACTCTCTCCGGCTAGTCCATGAAGGTCCTCCTCATTCACCCGCGCCTGAGTGTCAAAGGTGGCGGCGAGAGAGTTGCAATTCATTCGATCCTCGCGGCCACGAGAGCCGGTCACGAGGTTTCTCTTCTCAGTGAAGAGTTTGATGAGGCGAGTTTCGCGGACTTTTACGGTTGCCCCGGGCTCTTCGACAAAGTAGACCGTTTCTATTACCCGGCCTTCAAGCCTGTCCTTGGTCATCGCTTTCTCCTTTATCAGAGGCTAGTCTATCATTGGCTTCGGATCCGGAAAGCCGTCTCGCGAGACTGTTTTGACATCGTGCTTAGCACACAAGATATTGGATACGTCCCTTCAACACATGCTCCAGTCATCCAGTATTGTTATTTTCCAGAATATTTCTCTCATCTGCAAACAAGCTCATCTCCGGTGTGGCGCTTGTACTATCGGCCGGCGAGCACATATTACCGGAATCGCGTTCGCCGAGTGGGACTCCTCCTGAGCGTCTCAGACTTTACACGAGGATTCGTAGCGAAAAAGTGGGAACGCGAATCGAAGACTGTGTACCCTCCTTGTCCAGTCGAGGACTTTTCTGAGTTCAGCAATATGAAGTCAAGAGAAAACTTGGTAGTGACGATCGGTCGGATTGTCCCAGAAAAGAGATTTCATCTGTTTGTTGAGTTGGCTCGAACCGTTCCTAAGACAAGATTTGTTGCCATAGGAAGTCTATCAGATGAGACCTCAGCTTACTATGACCAGCTTAAGAAGAGCGCGCCGGAAAATGTGTCGTTTGTTCTCTCGCCGTTGAGAAAGGTGAGGGGCATTCTCGGTCGAGCTATGGCGTATGTTCACTGTGCTGAAAACGAGCATTTTGGGATAACGATTGTTGAGGCTATGGCTGCTGGATGCGTTCCCATTGTTCACGACAGCGGTGGACCTAGGGAGATCGTGACTAGTGACGTGGGTTTCCGATGGAGTAATTTGTCCGCGGCAGCAAGACAGATTGTTATGCTCGCTGAAAATGATAGTCTTAGGCGACAGCTTTCCGCAGCCGCGTCTGTCAGGGCGAGGCAGTTCCGTTCAGAGGTTTTCGAATCAGAAATGACCAGGATCCTTACGGTGTCTTGAAATTCGAACGTTCTAGGGTTTGGCCTCTCGCTCTTCTTCCAAGGCGACGAACCCTTCGTACCCGCAGTTCTTGCAGACATACTTTACGGGCAGTATCCACCCCTCCAGTGGAGTTCGAGATCTTACGACGGAAGAACCGCATCTAGGACATGTTCGGAATCCTACTGGGCCTCTCCGAAATGAGCCAAGGATTTCCTTCAGAGTGGACACGATTTTCAGGGGTCCTAGTGAAGTTCGATGCTGGCTTCCGGGAAGCCGTATCCGACTAGGACTTTTTTCACTTTGTCGCGATGGTCTCCTTGTAGGATGATGGCGTTGTTCTTGGAGGTTCCGCCGCACGCGCAGTAAGTTTTCAGTTTTGTTGCGAGGTCTGGGAGGTCTACGCTTTTCCCGTCTATTCCTTCAACTATGGTGGCCGGTTTGCCCCATTTGCGCATTTCCATGCGCACTTTTACGGTCTGCTGCTCCATGCTGATGGTGCCGCAGACGCATAGGTCTTTGGGAAGGCCGCAGGTAGAGCACACGTCGGCCATTCTAGAAGCCCAATGCTCCCTTGTAATCGTCCACGAACTATACACGTTCGACTTGCGTATTTAAGCGTGCCCTCAGAGGCGTATGAACTATACGCCTAGATAGAGGAAGAAGAGGAACCAGAATAGCCAGGCCATTCCGAGGGCGAGAATTATGGTCGTCTTTTCGGTCAAATGATTTCTAGGAAGTATTCTGGGTCCATCGGTAAAATCCGGATTGTAACTCCGGAAAGGAAGGAAAGGAACGACTAACAGCCATAAATACCAGCACTGAGTTTTGATGGCGCCTACTGCTCCAAGTTTCTTTGGATTGCCGCGGGTTTCCAGCGCTTTCTTGGGGACTCGTGGAGGGTTTTATCGGCTTCAGGGGCTACCGATAAATAGGTATAGCCAGTATATACAGAGAAGGCGAGCAAGAAGGTTCTCGATTGAGTGAGCGGATAACCGTCTCGATTGAGCTGGAGTTCTTCAACAAGTACCTGTTCAACGCTTTGAAGAGAAGTCTCTACAATGCGAATCCCAAGCGGAAGTTGGACATTATCTATTACTACTCTCGGGATCCGAGGGTGAAGTTCTCCATCTCCATGACTGGCTATAGTACCACGAAGCCGAATCCGTCATCCCAGTGGAGCACCGTATTCAATAACATTCAGAGTATGCGCCACTATCTGCGCTGATCTCTGGTTCAAGCAGTCAGACCGAGGGCGTCTTTCAGACCCTTGTACCTGTTCCGGACAGTAACCTCTGTGACATTGGCGATCTCCGCGATCTCCTTCTGAGTCTTCTTCTCTCTCTGCAGAACACAAGCGACATAAAGTGCTGCTGCGGCCAGACCCATCGGGTCTTTGCCGGCTACGACACCCTTGTTTCTTGCATCTTTCAATACTTGGATGGCCGATTGCTGGGTCTGTATTGTAATTTCCGCACGGCTGGCAATCTTCGATATGCAGCGAATTGGGTCTTCGACGGGCATTGACATCTCCAGTTCTCTCAAAAGGAGGCGGTAACATCGCGCGACATCTTTCTTTTTGATTCGGCTTGCCGAGGCGACTTCTTTGAGGGTTCTTGGGGTCTCGCTCGACCTGCACGCTGCATAGAGCGATGCGGCCGCTATTGCGGCAATCGAGCGTCCTCTGACTAGTCCGCTATCCAGCGCCTTTCGGTATACGACCGCGGAGTCTTCCTTGACGTTGGCAGGGACGTGCAGTCTGTCGGTCAAACGGTCGAGCTCGGCCATTGCCTGGGCAAGGTTACGGTCTGATGATGAGTGTACTCTGGTCCGGATTTGCCATTTCCGGAGACGGAGCATCTCCATTCTTGTCTCAAAAGGTAGCTGTCTGCCGAAGGCGTCCCTGTTGACGCGATCGATAACTGTCGAGAGTCCTTTGTCGTGAATAGAAAATGATGTTGGTATTCCGACCCTGCCTCTTTCGTCCTTTTCCTCTTTCGTGAACGCCCTCCATTCGGGTCCGCGACTCATTAGGTTCTGAGAGAGGACCAGACCGCAATCTTGGCAGATAGTCTCTCCTTGGTCGAAATCTTCTATGAGGTTGAGGCTTCCGCATTCTGGGCAGACATGAACCTTTGGCTGATGTGCACCGGAGACGGGCGTGCTCATGGGTTTTTCCCTGGGTTTCCGAGGAAGGTTTACGTCTTCGCCTTCCGGACTCGTTTTGGAGGGAGTCTTAAGAGAGTCCAAGCTCGGAAAGCGAGAGCGACGCGTTAGATTTTGCATATAAGTCTTTCGACAAGTATATAGGCTAGGTCGGGTTCCCCGCGCGAGGCGTCGACATTCCAATCCTTCACTCCCGAAGTTCAGTAGGCTCCACTCGCTCGCGTCGCGAAGGTCGATCGCTAAGACCCTGTTTTTCAAGAACCATTTCCCATTTGGCGCTGGTTCCGAGCGAATATGCCCGTTCAAGGCATGATCCGGGCTTTGGATCTGATGGAAATTTTCTAGGTTTACAGCACGAAACGTCGCATGTTCTAGACGTACGTGTTTAGATCCTGAATCAGGGTTGATAATAGCTGATCTTGCCGTCTGAAAACCTCCGAGAAAACCACTCATGCCCGCTAGCTTTGCCCATACTCATGTCAAGCGAAACTTCGCATTGGCTAACAGTTCAAGCTCCAACCTATTCGCAATTTGCTGTTCTTACTCGCATCCAAGCGCGACGTGATCAATCATACAACTCTTGAATTCTCGCTCCATCCAGTTCGACGAAACCTATTATGGCTAGTCAAGGGGCAACCGAGAACTTCGTAGCCCGGTGGTGTAGTGGTCTAGCATAGCATGGGCATTTCGGGCCAGAAACACGAAAGCGTCCCCTAGTCGGCTCTGGATCCCCTCGAACAGAGGAGTTGGAGCAACCTGCTGACGGGAGTTCGAATCTCCCCCGGGCTACCATATGTCAAGGTCGAAGATACCGCCCCGATCCATCGCGAAAACGGGTCGGGTGGTATTCGGCTAGTTCTTTAGGCGAGCTTACAGGGTCTCCTCTCAAATCACTAGGCCTCTCCGCATCGAGCGAGATCACGAGTACGTTTTGTTTGGGAATGACCGAGTACAATGGCGTTGATTGGTTACTAATTCGCGTCATGTCAAACATGAGCAGAGCACGCCTGCACGCCAACAACCTAACGATAGTACAAGCATAGTAATCAGATTACGCGATCAATGGATCCGACGCCTTCACCAACTGATTGTTTGGGACCATCAAGCGGGGCTGGAAGGAAGGAGGCGGCCGCGGACATAGTGGGCGCACTCCTTTAGGCCGAGCGGTTAGTGGTTGGATCTGTCGTCGTTCCACGTGGGTACCTCGGTCAAGCTTCACTTGATGCCGGTTTTGATAAGGCCTATCATAAAGAACCCCGGTCAGCGAATAGGTCCTTCCCTGGTCAAGATAGAATGGCAAGTACG
>VBBR01000035.1:3623-7059 GCA_005881615.1 Candidatus Bathyarchaeota archaeon | reverse complement strand
CCTTCCTACAGGTTGCTTGTCCACAAACTCTACTACTCTCTCATGCACTCCGACCTCAAGCGGCAACTATGATGTAACGGTGACAGCTATCGACCATGCAGGTGAGTCCGCGACCGCAAGGGTAAGCATAACTGTGGAGCCACAGAAGGTCCCCGGCCTACCCCAGGTCTTGGGATTGGCGGTAATTTTCAGCGGCATAGTGGGAATTGGTGCTATTGTAATCGTCTCGGTATCTCTGACCCTCCGCCGGAGAAGGGGACGTCAGGCCACGACCGGGACCTGAAGCAGAGTTTAGACTTCGTTCTTCCTTGTTTTGGAGGCGTGAATCAGTTTGTCATTGACTAGGCACTCGTAGGAGCTAATGCATGCTGGTATCGGTGATCCGCATGAATAGTCGTTGGTCCTCAAGCTTCTTCCTCTCCGTATCGAGAGCAAACCCTTTTCAATTCACCAATCTATCTGGCGCGGTTCACTCTCGAGTAACATCGTTCTGGCCGGTTGTCTTTCCCATTCTGAAGTGTGTCCTTTCGAAGGCGATTCTCCGCCGGCCTTGGAACTGGTTCCTACTGAAGTGTAATCCTGCGGCTGTAAGAAGCCCAAGGACTGTCCCGATTGCAAGGATGAAAAGCATGGGTTGCATAGGTGTAAACAAACACGGCAGGCAGAGTCCTCCGCTGCTGTGCTGATTGTTGGGGGGTTCCTGAGCGGCTTGCACGTCCACGACCTGCGATGTAGACGCCGTCTGCTCCGAGCCGTCATTCATAATGAGACTCACTGTATAGTTTCCCGGATTCGCGTAAGAGTGAGTTGACGTAGAACCGCCGGATATGGCGCCATCTCCGAAGTCCCAGCTAAAACTGTAAGGTAGAGCACCCCCTGTTCCAATCGCATTGAAGGAAACTATCGTTCCAGTGGTCGGAGTCAGAGGCGAGAAATTGAATGTCGCAGATAACGGGGTTATCGGTATGTAGTTGAGTAGGTTGCCCCACCCGATTCCTCCTTTGTAGCCCGTCCCCCCTGGACAGGAGGCAGGCTGGAGTGCACCGTATGTGCCTGAGCAGGGAGTGTCCATCCACGTACCCGCGGGCCACCAGACCCAGCTTATTCTTGGACTGTGACTGTCAAATAGTTGTGTTAACGTTTGAATGAATGCTAGTGACACGTTGGCGTATCCGGCCGATCCTGGCAGTATGTCGTCAGGTGGGCATCCTGATGTGGTGCCTTTGGGACCATTACAGGTGGGTACTTGGGGATCGGCACCGCCTTCAGTATCGAGTGCATACCAACCTGTGGTCTGTTCGCCTTTGAGTACGGCTTGATAGTCCTGTTGGGCGTGTGATATCGCATTCTGAATCGTCCAGGTGTAGAAGCGGTATGACATATAGTCGTGAAGGCTGATCAAGACCTTCCCGAGAGGGTCAGTAACTGTCGGGTATCCTAAGCTCATATCTGTGTTGTACGGGCAGGTGCTACTGCATTGATTCTCTACTGCGATAAAGTGCTGGTCGCCCGCGCTTCTTGCCATGTTGATCCATTGCTGGTAGGCTGAGGAGAGTATTGTCACCGATGCATTTGGCTCGTTTATGGGCTCCCAAACAATCTGGTCATATAATGGTCCGACCTGTTGCACAATTGGTTGCCAGTAACTGATCCAACAAGTTGTAGCTGTGGATATGTCCTCGTTGCCATCATAGCGAAGCACGATCCAGAAATGGTAGTAATTCGCAATCTTGATCATATTCTGGGCATCGGAGGACGAGTAGGGACTATCGTCCAGGTCGCCAGCCGCGTTGGTGCAGTATGGCGCAAAGCTTACCCTGATCGTATTGAATCCCATAGTTTTCATTCGAACAACTAGTCTTTCCATGTCGCTTTGATTCTGGCCCCGGAAGACATTGCTCGGTACATATGTCGAGTTGTGGTAGCAAATAATTGAACAGGTCGTCGTCGCTGAATCTAACCTCAACCCGCCCCAGCCGATCATAACAGGCGGCTGCTGTCCTTTCATAGAAGCCGAACTTTGGTCGTTCAGGCTCCTCAGAGTTGGCGCAAACACAATGGTAGATGTTAGGATCAAGCAAATGAGGACGACTAGGAAACTACGAACTCCTATCATTTTCAACATTCAATCACGCACTCTATCTTACCGGTCCGAAGGGGATGTGGACTCGGCTTCATTCCAGCCATAACTAGCGCTAAACCAAGGGGAGGCTGACGGTCATGGTCACTGTTGATGTCGCGGTCTGTCCGTTCGCATCAGTAACGGTCAGCGTTACAGTGTATGTTCCAGGGAGGAGATAGATGTGGCTGACGCTGGCTCCGCTGCCTGTTGTTCCGTCACCAAAGTCCCAGCTGTATGTGTAGGGCCCGGTTCCCCCGGTCGCACTACCGGTGAATGTTACAGGCAAGACGGTTGTCGGGTTTGAGGGAGAGTAGGAGATGCTCGCGGAGAGCGGAGAAGTTACAACTACCGTCTGAGATGACTTCGCAATCTGACCAGCAGAATCAGTGATAGTCAACGCAACAGTGTAGCTTCCTCCCGACTGGAACGTGTGGCTCACCGAGCCTCCTGAAGCAGTACCCCCATCTCCAAAGCTCCACGAATAGCTGTAGGGCGGAACTCCCCCGGAGGCTGAGCCTATGAACAAGACAGTCTGTCCAACTTGGGGGCTCGCGGGACTGAAAGCGAAGCTTGCTGTCAACGCCGGTGGGGGCGGACTTGTAACGGTGACGGATTGCTGTGAGCTGGCTGTCTGTTGAGGCGACCCACTGTCCTTCACAGTCAGAATAACATTGAACGTTCCTGCCGTTGTGTAACTGTGGGTTGCCGTGGAGCCTGTAGCGCTTGAGCCGTCTCCGAACGTCCAACTGTAAGTGTAGGGCGTTGTTCCGCCGGTTGAAGATGCTGTGAATGTGACTTGCTGCCCGGTCTGCGGCGTGGAAGGTGTAAAGCTGAAGCTAGCCGTTAGGGGAGGAGGACTAGTAACAATGATCGATCGTTGCGAGCTAGTCGTCTGTTGAGACGAGCTGCTGTCTTTGACCGTCAAGGTCACGGTGAAGGTTCCTGGCGATGAATAAGTGTGGGTTGTGGACTGTCCGGTTCCAGCTGACCCGTCTCCGAAAGCCCAGCTGAAAGTATACGGCGAAATTCCACCGCTGGCCGATCCGGTAAACGTTACCTGCTGGCCCACCTGGGGTGAAGAAGGCGTGTAAGTGAAGCTGGCACCCAGTGCCGCTGCTACCGTGATCGTCTGGCTTGACGCTGCTCTCGCTCCGTTAGCGTCAGTAGCTGTCACAGTTACCTTGAACGAGCCAGAGGTCGAGTAGGCATGGCTCGTCGGGTTAACGGTTGAAGTGCTACCGTCGCCAAAGCTCCAACTATAACTCACGTAACCAACCCCGCCAGAAGTCGTCGCCGTAAAAGTCACAGCCTGGT
>VBBR01000035.1:0-3400 GCA_005881615.1 Candidatus Bathyarchaeota archaeon | reverse complement strand
CGCTCGCCGACGCGGTAAATGTCACCGGTTGACCAGCCTCAGGCGAGGATGGGTTGAAGGCGAAATTGACAGCTAGGGATGGAGGCGGACTTGTTACGGTAATAGAGTTTTGAGAGCTTGATGTCTGTTGAGGCGACCCACTATCGCTCACCGCCAAGATGACATTGAAGGTCCCTGCGGACGAGTAGGTGTGGGTTGTAGTTGCGCCTGTCCCAGCAGATGTCCCGTCGCCAAAGTTCCAACTGAAAGTGTAAGGTGATGTTCCACCACTGGCTGAGCCGCTAAACGTGACCTGTTGGCCGACTTGTGGCGACGTTGGACTGTAGCTGAAGCTAGTCGTTAGAGGGGGAGGCGGTGGGCTCGTAACAGTGACGGATTTTTGCGAATTCGCCGTCTGCTGGGGCGAACCACCATCGCTGACTACCAATATCACATTGAATGTTCCAGCAGATGAGTAGACATGAGTGACAGTTGAGCCGCTGTCGATCGAACCATCGCCGAAACTCCAACTAAACGAATAGGGAGCTGTTCCCCCGCTCGCCGAGGCTGTGAACGTTACTAATTGTCCTACCGAGGGCGAGGCAGGTGTGTAACTGAAACTTGCAGTCAAAGTTGGGGGTGGCGGGTTGGAGACGGTGACCGTCTGAGTCGATTTTGCAGTCTGGCCGCCCGCGTCGATAACCGTGAGGACAACATTGTAGCTACCAGCCGCCTGGTACGAGTGGGTGACAGAGCTTCCCGAACCGATCCCACCATCGCCAAACGTCCACGAGTACGCGTAGGGCTGTGTTCCACCGGACGCGGACGCTGTGAAGGAGACCGCTTGTCCGACCTGCGGGTTCGCAGGGCTAAACGTGAAACTAGCTGTCAGAGCCGGCGGAGGCGGGCTGGTGACAGTGACCGATTGGTGAGAAGTGGCCGTCTGTTGTGGCGACCCGCTGTCTTTCACAGTAAGAGTTACCGTGAAGGTTCCCGCTGTCGCATAAGTGTGACTTGCAGAAGATCCTGTGCCTGTGGACCCGTCTCCGAAATTCCAGCTGAACGTGTACGGTGTCGTACCGCCGCTGGCCGATGCGGTAAACGTGACCTGCTGGCCGGTCTGGGGCGAAGAGGGACTGAAAGTGAAACCAGCGCTCAAAGGCGGAGGCGGTGGGCTCGTTACCGTTACGGTCTGTTGAGATGCCGCCGTCTGCTGGGGCGAGCTACTGTCCTTGACCGTAAGAGCAACGTTGTAGGAGCCTGCGTTTGTGTAGGCGTGCGTTACCGTTGAGCCAGTTCCAGTTGAGCCATCTCCAAAGCTCCAGCTGAAACTGTACGGCTGTGTTCCACCAGAGGCGGTGGCGGTAAAGGAGATCTGAGTTCCCGTGGAAGGCGATGTTGGAGAATAGGTAAAGCTGGCTGTTACACCGCTCGATAATCTCCATGCTGTGAGAGCGTGAAGTTCCCAGCCTGAATAGCTATGCCACTGGTCAGCAAAATGGTCGTTGCTGTTCGGGTCCCAATAGACGAAGCCCTGAATGTCAAACAGTTGAGTAGTTGAAGGCGGGTTCTGCGGAGCAATACCAGCCGACTTCCACGCCTGATCGATCTCTACATGTATCCTGCAAAGATAGACATCTGAGCTGGCGCAGTTCGGGTCCAGAACGTTGGCCGTGCTATCGCAGAAAGTTCCATTCGGGTACGCAACACAGTCCTCGCTAGTGTAAGACGGCAATTCGATTCCATGGATTTCGACGAACGTCGCGTTTCCATTAACCGTACATGGAGGCGAAGTTGACCTCTTGTCAGGAATACCCGGTAGAAATCCTCCTCCCGCATACGTTGCCCCGCCATTTGAGTTCGCCTGGCTACCGATAACTCCCTCTATCGTCGTCAGTAATGCTCTGCATGAGACCGCAGGGTTCCAGGATGGCAGCGACCCTGGCGAGATAGTGCCCCGGACGAAGGAGGGAAAGGCCGCGAGGAGAGCGGTAGAGACTATTAGCGCACACAGCAGTATAGCGAACGTAAAGGGTTTCATCCGTCCCGAACGTGCCAGGGGCGCACGAGGCACTACTCGCACTTTCATTTCCAAAGGGTTACACGTGGAGGCGAGTATTTGTTCAGTCCGTCTACAATAGACTAGAAGATAACACACGCACAAGCAAGAGTATACAATGCGACTGGGTGATGCCCGAGCGCCTCATCTCCCCTGGCCTTCCGTGCTAAACATCGGAATTAGCGGGCACCTCGACAATCGTTCTGTATCGCTCTATGCATAAGAATGTAGAATTATCGAGAAAGGAGCACAATATTCTAAAGAGGGTCATGCGTCTGGGCCGAGTGTTACACGGTCGCGAGAATTGGCCCAGCACTTACGAACGAATCCTAAGGAAAACACTGGTGGGTCTACCTCTGCGAGCCAACCATGTTCACTGTGCAATATTTCGCAGGAGGAGGTTCTCGCGGAATTCCAGCGGTGGAAACTGGTCCGGACCAAGACGATGAAGGGTCATAGGGAACGTTTGATGCTTTTCCATCGAGACCACGTTCGGACTCTTGATGAGGGATCTATCGGGGAGGCGTACTTGCTGTTGATGAAGGCGGGTTCAAATTTCTTCTCATACGCCAACGAGTGGGCCATATTCGAGCCCGTGTATGCGACGGTCCCAGATCACTGGCACCGCGTCGCCTCCGATTTGGACGAGAAAGCTCAGGATTACGGCCAGATTCTCAAGACCCCTAGAATTATCATAGACAACACTGATGGCACTATTTCCAGAGTGTATCCGGACAACAAGACGCTTGGGCCTTCCAACAAAGCCTCTTGAAAAGAGAGGAGGGGATGCTCGCGCTTTTGACATTTGATTGTACGGGAGCGGCTCCGAGGCATCACTCGCCAGTTACCACGCGCATGACTACCCTACTCACAGCGAATTGTATCTATGGTTCTTTCCGAAATTCTTCTCGTCGGAACTACCCTGATAGAAGAGAAAGCAACCTTCCCCATTTCTAGATCCTTCTCTGCCCAGCGGAACACGTTGTCCTCTGTCAGCGCTCGCTGTCAGACGGTCCCCTCTAACCGACAGTATTGGGAGAGCGAACGAAGCCGCACTTGACCCTTGAAAAATTAACGGAACGCCGCGTCTTCGGCTATATTAGCCCAGCAACAGTTACAGTGACGGTCACGGTCGTCGTGTGAGATACTCCACCACTGGATCCGGTGACCGTGACCGTGTAAGTTCCAGGCGTAGTGAGCAACGAGGCGGAGACTGTCAGGACGGCCGAACCACTACCTCCAGAGGCAAGAGATACGACGGAGGGGCTGAGAGTCGTGGTAGGCTCTGAAAGGGAAATGCTTGCAGGGCTCACCTGAGATGTCAGACTCACGTCACCTGTAAAACCGTTGATGCTAGCAAGC
>VBBR01000037.1 GCA_005881615.1 Candidatus Bathyarchaeota archaeon | reverse complement strand
CTCTGGACCACGGCCGCTGGTAGCGCGTGGGAGGGCCACTCTTTCTAAGCGTTTTCTCCAAGATTCGACTAGACCATTCCGTTCGATCCGTTAGGTTCAACTATTTGCAATAGGTCATGCTGTCAGAATCTTTGTGAGAACACTCGGCAAGATCGCTGCTATCGCAGGTTTCTCCCTTATCGTCGGACCCGCGCTGCTGGCCATTAACGGTCTGCTCGACAACCCGACACTTACGATACTGTTCATACTGGGGCTCGTTCTGATTTTCGTGAGCAGCTCGAACAGAGGACGGTCTTCCGGGGGGACAGGGAAAGCGAGTCTAAGGCTAGTGCGAAGAGACCTTCCTGCTGATAGAGCCGGTTCGAAGGATTTGCCAGCGGTTGCCTAGAGTTTCTGGTTCAATTCGATAATGAGAAATCGCTCATTATCAGCCCTGATCCCGAATCTGGAATGCCGTCGCAAGATCACCGCTAGTTTCGCTGGGCTAATCGCGTTTTTCGCTAAGCCATCTAAGCAAAGATTGTGCCTTCAATCGCCCGTCCCGCCCATTATCGTTGCCAATCAGCAGGTGTTCTAGAAATAAGGGGGTCTTAGCGACCGACCCTCGCGTCGCATGAGCGGTTGATCCGTTAGGCTTCCATGAAGTCGGAGGCGCTGGGAGGCTCTAATGAAAGTCCTTTTCGTTTCCGAATTCCCTCGACCACTGTTTGCAGCAAGGAAGTTGGGACTGGTGACCAGCGAGCGAACTCCAATCCCCAGAACGCCCGCCCTTGAGTTTGACTTCTCATTACCTCCGACAAATCGAAGCTTTCGGCAGTAGGCATCTCTCCGACCACCGAGACCAGGTGTCCCTTCTGATCGACTGATACAATCTTTCCACGCTTCTGTGTAATCACGCTCGTCACGGCTCCTAAGAGTTCGTTCGGAACACGGGTAGTAATTTTCTGAACCGGCTCCAGTAACGTCGGCGCGGCCTCTAGGAAAGCCACGAACATAGCTCTACGGGTCATAGGCATCATCTGTGCTGGACCTCTGTGAACAGGGTCTTCGTGAAGGCTAACGTCTGTAATCTTGACCTTCAATCCTCGAATCTGTTCGTATGCGATGGGACCTTCTTTGATCCCCCATCGGTATCCAGCGAGGATCATGTCCCTGACCTCTTGCATGTACTGCGCTCCCTTGGTCACATCGAGAATCATGTTGAAGGGCTCGTCAATACTCCAAACTCCCTTCGCTTCCTCCGGAGCCCATCCCACTGCTCGGAGAGTCTTCGCCATCTCCGCTTTGTCGCCGTACTCGCTAATCTTTCCCTGTTTGATCAGGTCCAAGACAGCGTCTTCGAGCGGTTCGACTTCGATGTAGATCTTGTTGTGCTTGTTGGGCGACTTCCCCTCAACAGGACCTGCGTTCTTCCGAACGGCCTCACGGTAAATCACGATAGGCTTGGAAGTTACAATCTCCATTCCCGTCTTGGTGATGAGAGTGTTAGCGATCTCGAGGTGCAGTGTTCCCATACCTGAGATCAGGTACTCACCAGTTTCCTCGTTGATACTTGTGACTAAGTTGGGGTCCTCAAGCGAGAGCTTCCTTAAGATCTCCACCAGCTTGGGAAGATCTCTGTTGAACTTCGGCTCTACAGCTATCGTGACGACTGGCTCGGTGACATAGTGTACTGCTTCGAATGGGACAAACTGTTTCACCGAGGCAAGGGTTTCCCCGGCCTTCACATTCTCTAGCCCAAGAAGGGCTGGAATGTTACCTGCACTGAGGTGTCCGACGATCTCGCGTTGCGGTCCCATGTAGATGGCCACTTGCTGGACCCGTCCTTGAGTGCGGGAGTTGATCAGATAGACTGGCTCGCCGTCGGTAACTGTGCCCGAGAAAAGTCGACCTGTAGCAACAACGCCGGCTTGGGGGTCCACAACGATGTTAGTGACGGACATGAGAACGGGGCCCTTGTCGTCGCATTTGATCATCGCTTGGCCATACTCGCTGTCTGGGTCGCCGTGCCAGATCTTCGGAATCCGGTAGACCTGGGCTTTGTGAGGCGGGAGCATGACTTCGACCGCCATTCCCAAGATGGCCTCGTGGATCGGCGCTCTGTTCTTGAGCTCCTCTACCTTCCCGTTTAGATATGCATCGACAACATCGGAGAACTTGACCCCCTTCTTCTTGGCCACTACGGCATTGAAGCCCCATCTGTCCTTGGCCGAGCCCATCGCCACGGTGTTGGTGGCAAAGCTCACTTTCCACTTCTCGCGGAACTCAGGCTCAGCGTAGAGGTCAAGGAGGGCATTGAAGTCCTTGATAATCCTCGCAACTCTTTCCTGTATCTGCTCCGGGTTGAGTTTCAGCTCCTTGATCAACCGGTCGATCTTGTTAATGTAAAGGACAGGCCGGACTCGTTCTTCTAGGGCTTGCCGCGTCACCGTCTCGGTCTGAACCATCACCTCTTCTACAGAGTCGACAACGACGACAGCGCCGTCGATGGCCCGCAGCGATCTTGTGACTTTACCCGAGAAGTCTACGTGCCCTGGTGTATCGATCAGGTTTATGACGAAAGGCAAGTCGTTGTGCTCGTAGTATAGGCTGACGTTCGCAGCCTTGATAGTCATCTGACGTTTTTGTTCCTCCTCCATGAAGTCCATCGCCAGAGCCGTACCCGCCAGAGACGGCGAGAGGAGTCCAGCGCCCGACAGAAGACTGTCCGTCATCGTCGTGTTGTGGACGACCATGCCATTGGCGACAAATGTGTGATTCTCCGGAACCGTCAGATCGTAGACATCGAACGAGCCGGTACGGGTGGCTGTCTGTGTGACCTGGACGGGGCGAATCTCTCCTTCGAGAAGCTGACGCCACTCGCGTATTAGTGTGACAGCCGTGGTCGTTGAAGGTTTTGAAACCAAGAATTCCTCAAAAGCGTGAACAATCTTCTGAAAGATGGGCCTTGTGAGGTTCTGTCTGTCCGACTCGTAACTTCGGTAGAAAGGCACGCGGGATTCCAAATATGAATAGGGAATGCCTAGTTTGGCCCTCATCTCGCGAAGAGCTCGCCATTCAACAGGTACGATTCCGGTCTTTCTGTTACTCACTGAGTTCCGAGCGAGAGCATGTAGGGCCCTACGCTTCCGCGGAATGGTGAATCCGATTGCGGTCTCAAATCTCCGAGTATCATCTCCAGAGATTGTGATTGTGAAGTATTTTCCTTTTTGCCGGATCGTCGGAATTATCGAGAATCTTAAAAGAGAAATCGAGACTTGTTTGGCGAACTTGGCACTAGCCGTTGTCAGAGAAATCATAGAGCTAGTCTTCTCAATCCCGCCATCGGTATCAAATTCGCCTCTCAGGAATGCAGCGACATGCTCGTTGTCCATCTTCAAGACCAGCTTAGGAAAGACGATGTTGTGTGCCTTCTGCTTTGCAGGGTACTGGTAGGAGTCTTCGAGGAATTTGATCAGGCTGTAACCGCCGTGGTGGTCGAGTCGATAGGTGTTTCTTCTCTTGTCCTTCACCAATATTGTGCTGACGCCAAAGACGCGCCGGAAAATCTGGGATGCGAACTCCAGAAGCGGTCTGTATCCGTTGGTGAAGCTAGCCCGGTAGGAGCCATCTCCCCAGAGGATACCTAGAAGGTAGTTTAGTTCTTCGAATTGCTTCCAGGTTCTTGGCAGTTTGATCATATTTGAAAGTCTGCCCTGCCTGGCGTGACTCAGCCTGTACGCGATCCTGTGAATCTGATCGTAGACTTCGTCCCGGGGTATTCCAAGGGAGTCCGTGATTTTTACGAGGTCATCCATTCTAATTCGACCGATGGCGAGTCCGCCCCTGAATGCTTTGAACGAAGTGTTCGTTCGGAGGCTGGAATGAACATGCTTGCTTTCTTTGTCACCGACTAGTTGGACAAGTTTTTCGGAGAATCTTTTCTCCAGATAGACCAGGTAGTAGTCGTGAGAACTCAAGTCCTTCAAGATTTCGGACTTTATCTCTTCTATTCTGCTTGGTAGCGATCGTAGGGTGTTTGGAACCAGAACGAAATCATTTCTTCCGATCCGATCGGCTCTCTTCTGTTCGATCGTACCGTTCGTTGCTATAGTGTAGAATGGATGCTCCGGTGTAGTTTGTACTGAGTAGCCGTTTCTTAAGGTAACCTTGACGAGTTTGCTGCTGTGTAGCTTCCAGACGTGCGAGACGTTCTTGTCTTCCATCTTGAGGGTCTGAGGGTTCAGCGAGTCAACTTGAGTCGCCGCGGGTCCGTTTCTCTTCAGCTGGTCGTATATCTGGGCGATCTCTTCAATACCTCCATCGGATAGGGTAACCATGCTGTCGCCAGCGACGCACTTGCCGTGGTCCACGTGAGCGATGATGCCGATGTTGCGGATCTGCTCCTTGTTAGAGACGATCTTTAGAATGTCTGCTGAGCTCTTGAATCGGGGCAACGAATCTTACCTTTCTAGCCTGAGAGAATCAGCGAGTCCCAAGAGTAGTCTATTATATATTGCGCCAGAATGACCTGAATTAGTTTTCAAAGGCAAATATTTTCTTCGTATCAATCGTTAGTCCTAATACCTGCGACTCCAGTTCTGACTTCCCTCCAATGCGCGAGACATTACGAGAACTTGCCAATCAGGGCCTTCTAGGTGGTGTGAACTGGAGATAGATCACTGCAGCTTTCCAGATCATCTCCTATATGATCAGGATGGCAACATTTGGGTCAAAGCAGAAGAAGGCGGAGAGGTGACCATTGGAATGACAAGTCTCCTTTCGGCAATCGCGGGAAAAATCACATCCGCACGCCTACGGCCTGTCGGGTCAAGAATAGAGCGCGGCAGAAGCCTAGGCACGCTTGAAAGTCTGAAATTCGTTGGTCCTATTCCATCGCCCCTCTCAGGCATTGTAGCGGCTGCAAACAGTGATGTCGTCAAGCGGCCCAAGCTGCTAAACGACGCGCCGTATATTGAAGGATGGATAGCGAAGCTGAAGCCATTGGATTTGAAGGCGGAGAGGGTTTTCCTCTCACGAGCGATGGATGCAGCCGAGACTCTCAAGAATAGGATTGCTGAATTTCGTGTTCGATGTTTCAAAGCCTATCCTGACCATGAGATGTATGAGATAGGGACTGAATGTTCTGCAGTTCTTGTCCGTCTAAACGAGCTTCTCGCGACAGCTTCGGTCGGAGATGTTGTTCATCTCGTGACTGATGATCCAACGTCATATGTGGAGATGGTAAGGTGGACTGATCAGACCGGCCACGAGCTCGTCGACTGGCGGCAAGAGGCAAACCTCTTCCATTTCATCGTTCGGAAAAACCATTGAGGACGATTCCAGAAAAAGAGGAAGGAGAGAGGGGGTTTGATTGATCGTCTTATGCCGGGACGGGTTGTGCTATCGTCGGGTTTGGCTTTTCGATGGGGTTTCGGACTAGGTTTCCCCATTCTGTCCAAGACCCATCGTAGTTTCGCACGTTAGGATAGCCGAGGAGGTACTTTAGCACGAACCATGTGAACGAGGATCTCTCGCCGATGCGGCAGTAAGTGACAATATCCCTGCTCGCAATGATTCCCTTGTCTTCATAGAGCTTCTTCAACTCCTCGGGGCTCTTGAATGTGCCATCTTCACGGACTGCTTGGGACCATGGAATATTGATCGCACCTGGAATATGGCCTCCACGTTGTGCGTGTTCTGTTGGGTATTCGGGTGGAGCTAGGACTTCGCCGGTGAATTCTTTCGGTCCTCTGACATCGACTAGTCTCACATTGGGCTTCTGGTAGAGGTCTAGCGCTTGTTTGAAGTAGACCCTGACGGTCTCGTCGGGTCCTGATGCCTTGAAGTTGGTGTTTGGGTAGGTGGGGATGTCTTTAGTCAGTGGTTTGTCTTCGTCGATCCATTTTTTTCGTCCGCCGTTCATCAGTACGACGTTCTTGACGCCGTAGTATTGCAGGTCCCAGAAAGCGTAGGCAGCGAACCAATTGTTGAAGTCGCCATAGAGTACTATCTTCGTGTCCGATGTGATTCCTGACCTAGCGAATAGTTGTTCTAGTTGTTGTTTGGATAGGATGTCTCTTTCGAGGGGGTGGTTGAGGTCCTTTCTCCAGTCGAAGAGAACCGCGCCTGGGACGTGTCCCAGCTGGTAGTTGGCGACCGGGTCGTAGTCAACTTCTACGATCCTTACTTTGGGATCGTTGAGGTGTTCTTGGACCCAGTTGCTGCTTACCAATACTTCGGGGTGTGCGTATGACATACGTCATCTTGCTCGCGCGCTATAACGTATGTCATATTAATGCCTTCCTTACTCCATTCCGCAGGGAATATTTCGCTCTATACTATAACACTGCCTAGGCTGAGCAGATGTCAAAACCCCACTTTCGGAATCACCTTCTTGGAAACCCGATCCTTTGAAACTCCTCTTGAAATCCGATCTTTGAAACCGGTTCCTGAAACACCCTCTTGGAATCACTAGTTGCAAACGGTACCGAAAATCAATACCTGAAAACGGTAACCGCGAATTTTCCGGCCCCTGGGGGCCTACTCAGGTTTCGCGCCGCGCCCTTTGTGAATACTATATTGGGACTTCTATCATCAGCTTCTCAAGAAGTTCCTTGTACCTATTCCGGATGGTAACCTCGGTCACATTCGCGATCTCCGCAATTTCCCGCTGTGTCTTCCGCTCATTCGTCAACACCGTCGCAATGTACGTGGACGCGGCGGCGATTCCCGCCGGACCCCGGCCACTGGTCAACTTCATCTGGCGCGCGATCTCCAAAATCCTGATTGCGATCCCTTCCGCCTTCCCTGATATCGTGAGTTTGTTCGAGAACCGAGCCGCATAATTCCTGTTCGCAGAAGGCGGCACAAACATTCCCAGTTCCCGCAGCATGAACCGGTAGCTCCGACCAATATCCTTCTTGTTTAGCGTCGACACGCTAGCAATCTCATCTAGGGTCCGCGGAATGCCACATTGACGACACGACATGTAGATTGCCGCCGCGGTCACATTGTGAATTGATCTCCCTCGGATAAGGCGCCGCTTAATCGCACGACGATAAATCACAGACGCAGTCTCGAGAATAGTCTTCGGCAGCGAGAGAGCCGACGAAAGCTTGCTCAGCTCCGACAATGCGACAGCCAGATTCCTCTCGGTTGCATCCGACACCCGGACACGCCGCTGCCATTTACGCAGCTTATACAGCTCGATCCGTTGATCCGCCGAGACACCTTTCGTCCCGGTTGGACGATCACGCCAGTCGATGATCGTCGAGAGGCCCTTGTCATGAATAGTGTAAGTCATCGGCGCACCGGTGCGCGCTCTTTTCGCCCGCTGCTCATCATCGAATGCACGCCATTCCGGCCGCGTGTCCGCGATCTTTTCCTGGATAACATATCCGCAGGCCATGCAGACAACCTCAGCTGCGTCGTAATCTCTCATGAGTCGCGAGCCTCCGCATTCCGGACACAGGCGTATCCTTCGCGAGCTGCTTTCAGGTCTCCGCTCTAGCGTCTGGCCTACTTCTTCAACCAATTTTCCTCGTATCTCCTAATTATCCTCTAAAAGGTACAAAACCCTGCCCGCGAACCCTTCACCAGCAGCCTCTGGCTTGACAGAGACATATGGACTCTTCACGGGACCGAGAATATTATTGACTGTCCCGATACTCTTTATCTTGTAGTCTACCACTCGAGCGCGCTCTGCTGGCACTGGTGGCTGTTCGAGCCGAACAATCAGGTTACCGCTCTTCGACATGTGCAGAACTTTGCCAAGCCGTCTTAATCCCGCACCTGGCACACTCCAATGAAAGGCGAAAAATGCCAAATCGCGTATATAAACATTGATTGGACGAGAAAGACTTCTAATTCAGCCAAGCGATACTATTCAACAACAGGGCCGCCGGTGAGAAATTGATCCGCGAAGTCCAACTCTCCAACTTCATGTCCTACAAGAACACTAGCATCCCGCTCCGGCCAGGCCTAAACCTGATCATCGGACCAAACGGCGCAGGAAAATCTTCCATACTGCTCGCAATCTCCGTCGTCCTAGGTCAAGCATATACAGAGCGAGCGAAAAAACTCAGCGAGCTCATACGCTGGAACGAACAAGAAGCCCGCATCTCACTTCTCCTAGACAACGAGACGCCGAAAGGCCCAAGACCGTTTCCACAGGCAAGATCAGACAAGGTCCTCCTGACGAGAGTTTTGAAGAGGTCCGGAGACTACCACTATCTGCTCAACAACAAACCTGTCAGCAAGACCACCCTGCTCGAAGGACTATCCAGAATCGGACTCAACCCTGACAATATGCTGGTCATAATGCACCAGCTCATGGTCGGACGATTCGGCTCAGTCAGCCCAATAGACAAACTACTCCTCCTGGAGGACGCCGTAGGATTCGGAGCATATCGCAGAGAAGTACTCGAAGCATCTTCTCGTCTGCAGAAACTCACGACTGAACGCGAGACAATGTCCTCGGTCCTAGAAGGCACGAAGGAGACCTACTTGCATTGGCAGCGTGAATACGAGAAGTACGAGCTGAAGAGGAAACTTGAAGATCAGTACAAGGATCTCCAGAGAGAACTAATCTGGAGACGCATCATTAGAAGAGAATCCTCACAAAAGAGGGTCAAGGACCGCATCTCATCTTTGCACGGCAAGATAGACGAGACGAGAGAAGAGTTTGAGACATCGCACAAGCAACATCAGCAAGTCCTCGTCGACCTTGCAAGGGTCTCAGAGCAATTGGAAGCGCTCAGGGAGGAGCACCTGAAGCTTGAGCATGGCCGCGGCCTTCGAGCAGGTGCACTAGAATGGATTGCAAGGGCCACGAACCTCCTCCGGTCACAACAAGACGTTTTGACCGCTCTTGAACAGAGAGCTCATGATGTGAGCTTGGCAAAGGAGAACGACCAGCTGACTCATGTACTATCTGACCTAGTCGAGGAACAGGAAAAAATTTCGGACACGGCGAAGACCGCGGACCAGGACTTCGAGAAAGTTCGTCTAGGGATTGCGGAACTTGCCTCACAGGCCGGCAAGAATACTGACCTACTCATTGAATCCAGAGTCAAGAAAGAGGTCAGCAACTTCAAACTCGCACTGATGGAACAGGAGGTCCAAGATCTCGAGGTCCAGTTGCGAATTGGCCAAGAGGAAATAGAGCCCCTGAGAACACAAGCGTCTCAGCTCGGAACAGTTTTCGAGCATCCCAGAGACCTACAACAGATCTCATTAGACGTCGCCTCCGTCCAGGAACGATTACGCCCGTTAGCACATCTCTCCGCTGAGGTCGAAAAGATGTACAAGAACTATGGAGAGCTCTATGAAGGTCTAAAGAAAAAAGCCGAAGTTGTAGAACAGAATAGGTCCGAGGTTCTAGGCGAGCTGAGAGAACGTTTCGACCGATGGAAAACGGTCATGGACAAGCTGCTGGAGGAACTCTCCACGAGATACAATGCGTTGTTGTCCGAGGTGGAATCGAAGGGACGAATCGTCATCAAGGCCTCCAAAGACATTGAGAAAGCAGGCCTCGAACTTTACGCAGGGTTCAAGGGAAACGAGCCAGTCTCGCTAGACGGTCTAGCCCCAAGCGGAGGCGAACGGACAGTCGCACTGGTCGCATTTCTCCTCTCCCTACAACAATTCATCTCATCTCCTTTCAGAGCAATCGATGAGTTCGACGTCCACATGGACCCGCGAAACAGGGAAACAGTGTCCAAGCTCATCCACGCTGCTGCAAAGGCCACCGATTCTAGTCAGTACATTGCGATCACGCCAGGACAAGTCACCATCCCAGGAGAAGAAAACGTCCATGTTATCGTCGTCCAGAATATCGAGGGCAGTTCTATGGTCAGGGAGCTAACACAACCATGACGGAGAAGGTCACTCGATCGTCAGGGAAACGAGAATTAGAAGAACTAATTCAGACGTGCATCTCGATCGAGAACCGTAAGTTCAATCCATTTCTCCTGGACATCTCTGAGGCTCTAAGCATAATCCGACGCCACTCGAACAAGC
>VBBR01000036.1:4846-58345 GCA_005881615.1 Candidatus Bathyarchaeota archaeon | reverse complement strand
CAAGGCAGGACCTTGGACTTTGGGATCACACTCATGTTTGACTGGGTAATCGTCATTGACTGATAGAGTTCAAATTACTTGACGCGTGCGATCGGGCGGAGTTTCTCTTCCCGAATCTTTTCCGCGCCCGGAATGTCCTCTTTGTCCCATTTTTTCACCCATTCAGCGAGGTCGCCTAGGAGAGCACGTAGTTCCATCCCCTTCTTGGTGAGGGAGTATTCCACTCTAGGCGGAGTCTCAGGGTAGACTTTGCGCTCGATGATCTTTCTCTGGTCAAGCTCATTCAGCCTCTCAGCGAGGCTCGTGGCGCTAATCCCCTGTATTCTCCTCTTGAGCTCGTTGAATCTTGCCGGCTCCTTGAGCCCTAGAGCGTGGATCACCGGAAGGGTCCAGACCTTAGTCAGATCGTTCCAGGCAGAATGTAGCAACTTACATTCCTCGGTCTGCTCTTTCGTGATGTCCTGGTTAACCTGGGTTGACTTACTCAACTAACTAATACCCACTTAGTTTCCCCGGACTACCAAGTATATAAGCGTGACTGACCAGTAGCTAGTTCAGACATGATGCGACAGGTTCTGTCAAGTCTTCGATTTGATCTGGGGCTTGACTCATCGGCATCGACTTTCAGGATTACCTTCAGTCAGGGGTTCCTGTACCATTGCTTCACATGCAGACGCGACGGCCGCGAACCTCACGGCTCTCGCCTGGCATTCACCGGGCCAGCTAGACCGTTTGCAGGTCAGGGTTTTACGCTTGGTCATGGCAACCTTCTACCCAGCATCGGCCCAGTCGGCTCTTTCGAGCCAGAGCCCACATCTCGCCGTTGGACTCGGCTTCATCGACTGATGACTACCAACAAAGATACGCTGGACAACTATTTCACGAATAGGTGAATGAAAATGATCAGCAACAAACAATCTAACGGAGATATGCGACATAAAGACGGTGTCAGAGGTTTCACCGAGAGAGAATTCCGATACCTGATGGAGAGAAGCTTGGCAAGAATCGCGTTCGTCTGTGAGGACTCCCAACCCCACATCGTTCCCGTAATTTACGAGTTCGACGGACGCTACCTATACTTGAGTGGTTGGAACCTGAAATACAGTCCAAGATTCCAAGATCTAGACGCGGAAAAGATCACCCTCCTTGTCGATGATTTAGAATCAGCCAACCGGCTAATCCCTCGTGGCCTCGAGGTCACCGGGCTTGTTGAGACCAAAGAGAAAGACGAGAAGCTATACCTCAGAATCACGCCAGTGGGAAAGACAAGTTGGGGGCTCTAAACATGACAGCAACAATCCTATCTGCGCTTGAGAACCAGATTACCGAAGCAGTTGAGCGGCTAACCGAGAGCGTTGTCAGCATAGACAGTGTCCGAGTTACCCGAGACTTCCGCTACGGCCTCGTGCCAATCGAAGGAAAAGGCTCCGGACTAATAATCGACCGCAACGGATACGTCATTACCAACAATCACGTAATCGATGGAGCGACAAGAGTCCAGGTTCACCTGAAAGACGGCAGAACCTTCCTCGGCGAAGTCGTAGGCTCAGATGCTTCCACAGACATCGCCGTAATCAAAGTAGACGCCGCCAATCTCCCTGCCGCCAGCCTAGGCGACTCGGAGAAACTGAAGGTTGGACAAATAGCTCTCGCCATCGGCAACACGCTTGGGCTCCAAGGAGGACCAACAGTCTCCATGGGAGTGGTAAGCGCCCTCGGACGGCCTCTGCCCGGCACGGACTTCATCTTCGAAGGGCTCATCCAGACGGACACAGCTATCAATCCCGGAAATAGCGGCGGACCCCTCGCTGACATAGGCGGAAACATGATTGGAATGAACACAGCGATGATTCCATTCGCCCAAGGAGTAGGCTTCGCTATCCCCGTCAACACGATAAAATGGGTGGTCCAGCAAATCCTCGAAAAAGGAAGAGTCGTCCGCCCATGGCTTGGAATATCAGGAGCCAACATGAACCAGGCGATCGCGCGAAGATACGACCTCCCAGCCGACTCGGGAGTCTTGGTGGTCGAAGTGGACACGCGAGGACCAGCTTACGATGCAGGAATGCGGGTGGGCGACGTGATAATACAGGTCGGGTCCCACGCGGTCAAACAGATGAAGGACGTTCTGATGGCACTCTCGAAGCTTGCTATCAAAGAAGAGGTTGAAGTGGACTTCATAAGGCTCAACGCAAAACGAAAAGCTTTACTGAGATTGAAGGAATCTCCTATAGCAGTGTCCGCTTCAAGGGAAAGGTAGAACAGTAACATGGCTCTTATCGATCTCGGCCAGATAGTAAACCTCGTATACTTCGCCTCTTTCTTCCTCATCTTCTTCTACGGGCAACGCCTCCAAGTGCAATGGCAGCTGGTCAGCGTCAAGCGCAGCCTCGGCAAGCTGGAAAGAAGCAAAACAGCCGCCCGCCAAAAATTCGTCGACTCGATATCCCGATTCCAGATGGACAAGAAGACCGTCGAGACCAAAATCGACAGACTCAACAACTCCTTCACCATTACCCCTGTAAGCCTCGATCCCTCCGGAATAGTCGGAAAACTAGAACATGTTCTAGATACGTACGATGACCATTTGAAAATGGAAGTCAAGGCGATTGCCCCTAACGCCACCGAATCTGACGTGAACACTCTCAGCAACCAACTCGAGATCTCAATTGGCTTAGACGGCATGTTCCGCCTAGTCCGCCACTTCTACCTCCTTGCCAAGAAAACCGGAGGAATAATGGCGCTCGCACAGCTCCAAATGGCCCTACCCATGATCATGGAAGAGGCCGAAGCCTACGGTGCAGCAATCGACGCTTTCGCAAAAGCCGAACCGATAGGCGACGGTGTCGGACCCTTGGTTGTAAGCCAGATCACAGCTGGACGACAAGGAAACGAGCTAGTCAAGGACACAATGGTCTACGATGTTGATTTTGAAGGTCGAAGGGTTTGGGTTGTCAGAGCAAAGGGACCCGGAGGAAACGTTGGAAAACCCGGTCTTGCAGTCGAGAAGTTGATCCAGGAATCGAGACCGATAAGTCTCGTGGTTACGGTCGATGCGGCATTGAAGTTCGAAGGCGAACCTAGCGGAGATGTTGCAGAGGGAATTGGCGCTGCTATCGGCGGGCCTGGAACAGAGCGATATCATATAGAGGCTAGCGCCTCGAAGAACCAGATCCCTCTCTTGGCGGTAGTGGTCAAAATGTCCTCAAAAGAGGCCATATCCTCCATCACCCCTCTAGTCAAGACCGGAGTTAATGCAGCCGTTAACAGGGTCCAGAACGAGATCAGATCGAAGTCCAAGCCAGGCGAGAGCATTATCCTCGTTGGCGTAGGAAACACCATCGGCGTCCCCTAAGGCGGCATCGACCGTGGAGCAATCTCCAGTGAGTGCGGCAGGCGACAAGTTGTCCCAGTTCACCGGCGAGAAATACATCTGCATCGAAACTTACCGGAAGACAGGTGACCCTGTCCGAACCCCCGTCTGGTTTGTCGAGGAGAACGGAGAACTATTCTTTCGTACTGATTCCGACGCTGGAAAAGTGAAACGGATACGCAACAATCCCCGCGTTCGAATCGCTACTTGTAACATACGCGGAAATGTCAAGGGGGCATGGGTCGGAGGGGAAGCTCGAAAGGTCAATTCGGAATCCTCTAAACACGTATTCTCCCTTCTACAGAGGAAATATGGAATGATGTACAGAATGATCAGGTTTACCGAACGATTCAGCCGTGGCAAAGCTAAGCCAGTCGGCTTAGCGATCCGCATCAACTCCTGATCTCTTAGCTAAGTTCTCGGAGTGAAAAATCGCCAGTTATCAGCCCTGATCTCGAATCTGGGATGCTGTCCGATCGTTCACCGAGAATTGTTCGGGAAATGGAAAAAAAAAGGCAAGTTTCGCCCTAGCATCAAAGCTAGAACCACGCCCTGACATGCTGGACTCGCCCGGAATCACTGCCACCACCCATGAAATCTTCCAGGAAAAAAAGGGGATATGTGTCAACGCTCTCACGACGCATGAGCGGACAGTCTGGACAGGACGTTGAAAGTAAACTGGCTCTGAGAGACGTCCGATCTGCCTGTTGTTCGTTTCCAGTAGAATTTCCTAGGGTTCGGTTATCTTGATCGCTTGGACTGGGCACTGGATTTCGCAGGCTCGACAGAAGATACAGTCCTGTTCGCGGGCCGGGTCAGCTTTCCAGTTCGCCAAAGGTGCCTTTCCACTGTCATTGGTGACGCCCTTGTCCATTTTCTCCTGTTCTCCGGGTAGTTCCATCCGGTCGAACACGTTTACAGGGCAGACGGTTATGCAGATACCGTCGGCGATGCAAATGTCAAAGTCCACACCGACGTTGCTCCCGTGGACTCCGTACTCTTTGCTCACTCCGTTCTTGTAGAGGACCTTGTGTTGAATATGAGTCTCCTTTGTAGGCCACTGGTTTGGAAAACTAGCGTCCTCGATGAGCTTCCGAACGTTTCCTTCCGCCAAGGTAAATCCTTCCTCATGAGCCCCTGTTAACGGCATATAAAACCGTTGAACGCGAATTGTACGTTTGGCCATTCTTTCATCCCGATCGTTCGGGAGCAGGCTCTTGATCCAGCTGAACGAACCGAGTGTACCCTCGAACTATGGTCGCCCCTTTCCATTCTTATCGGCTAGGAATAATCAACACTTCATGTCCATTCCAGCTCTTCCTCCAGTCCCGGAGAGTGTAATTCGCTGTTACAACATGTGTATCCGGTTCCCTTCCGAGATACTCTGTTCTAGGCCACCAGTTGATGCGCACCCAGATCTCGACTCTGTTCCATGAAACCGTGAACGACTGTTTTCGGAACGCTCTCGACGGCATGGGACCGACAGTTCGCGATGTAATCTACGATCTACTTGCAAAGAAAGGAATTGAACAGTCAGAAATATCTTCTCGCTTTGACGATGTCGTCGCGGTCCTGACAGATTCTCTCGGAGCAAGCGCTCGCGTTCTCGTCTACAGGACGATGACTTTGCTCTGTCAAGAGTACCAAATGAGAGCGGATTTCAACTATCAAGACTCCCTCAGAGATAGAATGGTCCTGCTCAGAGATCGAGTAGTCGTGGACCATCTATATCCAAAGCGGGTACAACGAAACGATCCGATCTTCTCAACACCTAGCAACACTCAGCTTAGTGAGAATCCTCGCGTAGCAATTACCGGAAAGAAATAGAAAGTATCGAATCGGCGATATCCCGAGGGTGAGTCCACGTCTCGCATCCAACTTGTTAGCTTTCTTCAACTCCACCAGACCGGTGATTCTTTAGCAAGCCATCTGGGCCATCAGTAGATTCTTGACATTGACCAGGCGCCCTCATCCCGCGACCCGATTGAACCGCTCTCAGCTGGCGCTTGCCAGGAATCTCGCTATGTCTGCCTTGGGTTCGAAAGTGGATTAAGACCGGTATCCTAATGCCGGCTTCACGCCGGGATGGCTGAGTGGTTAAAGCGACGGCCTCGAGATCTCAAGAGGTAAGGGCCAGGACACGACAGCCGTTGGGCGTCACGCCCTCGTGGGTTCGAATCCCACTCCCGGCGCCTGAAGCTACCGTAGAAACAAGAGACTTTCTGCCGATCTATCTGCCCGGACTTATCTATTCTTTCTTGAACTTGTTCCAGAAGTGTTGTTTGTGTTTGGCGATTCTGGCCGCTTTCTCGACTCCAGCATCAATGTCCTTGCTGTCGGACTTTTCGGTTTGATCTTCTGTCGAACCTTCTGACGTTCCTATCGCCGATTTCGCGCTTGTTGAACCTCCACCAGTGCCCGGTTTTACCTCTCCCTTCAGCGGCGCACCATCAACTTCGTTCAGGTCCACTTTTGGCTTTTCCGCTTCTTGTCCATCACCTGTTTCGACAAGGGTGATCTGGAACTCGCACTCCGTTGCGCCTTGCGACATACAGCGGACCTCTTTTGCTTGAACTGTCTTGTCGAGCACTTCGGCGAATATTCCAGCCAGGAAACCGCTCGTGAATATGCAGTTAGGTTCTTCCGAGGGCCCGCTCTCCGTGGCTTCAAAGCAATTGGCTACAACTATGTTTGCGCTGCTCTTGTCGAAATCGAGTCCGTTGATCTGGATCTTGCCCAGCCCAAGGTTCGTGTCTTCCAGCGCCGAATGAACCAGGTTTTCCAAACTCTGCCTGCTCTGCTCGCCCGTGGCCCCAATGCTTTCTCTGAAAATGCTCCCCTCGTGCACGCCTATGCCACTAGCCAAGTAGGAGAGGAAGGGCGCTGACTGATCTCCGACCAGTCTTTCGAGAGCTTCCCGCATAATCCGGATAACATCTCTCCTCAGAATGATCATTTTTTGCCCAAAGAAGGACACTTCTCCCCTGTTGTCGTTGAAACGGAGCTGATTCACCGATCCTACGAGTCGTCGGAGGTCGTAACCAGTAGATTTCTTGGGGCTAGTTTGCAATCTTTGTCGCTCCGGACAATTCTCTCTCCAAGGTATCTACAGCTTCAGTTACCTTCTTGGCAAAGGCAGAGTCGGGGTTGTCTACGACAAAAACGGATCTGCTGAGGTTGTTGATGACATCGAGCTGGAACTCGAATGCTTGCAGGAAATGTGATCTGAACAGCTGGGACAGTTCCTGACCGACTTTTACAGCATCCTTGATCCGGACACCTGGCGGGATCATGTTGAGGGTGAGGAAAGTGGGCTTCTCGAACGTTTCTGCCAAGAGGACCATGACTGCAGTTCCAAAGAGGTCTTGTTGGTCGACCCTAGAAACAAGCACCAGAGCGTCGCAGCAGCCCATCGCAAGAACGGTATCGTTCTCGACCCCTGGATGAGTGTCGACTATAATATAGTCAAGCTTGTTTTGCTCGCCAACCTTCTGAATTGTGTCCTGAAATACTTCGACTTCCAGACCAGACTTTAGCAGGCGAAGCATGTCCTCCACCTTGTTGCTTGCGGGACAGAAGAACAGTCCTCCTTTCTTGAGGTTGAACCTCTGTGTCAGATCTATCACGACATCTGCTGGAGTTGCATCTCCAAGAAAGATATCTGTGAGCGTCGCCTTGATCTCGCTCTTTTTCACGCCAAAGAGCACGTGTAAACCGGGTCCGGACAAGTCCAGATCCATGACCCCTACTCTCCGGTTCTTGGCGAGTATTGCTGCTAAGTTTGCGGTTAGAGTTGTTTTTCCTGTTCCTCCTTTGAAAGAGTGAACAGCGATTACCTTGGTCATTCTTTATCCTTCTTCAACTGGTCTTTCACCGACTGGAAGAATTCCTGATTCTCGATCCTGCCTGCTTCCGCCTTGACGGCCTCAAGATCAATCTTCAACCTAGCGTGCGTTACCTTATGTCTCCTGAAGGCCAGAAAAGTGCCGATCAACAGCGCCGCGATTAGAGCTGCAAGGATTCCGAAATAATACAATGGAAAAGAGACGTTACTACTCGACTGGATCTGTTGAACAACAATCGGGTTGGATGTCGCAGATCTTGTGGATCCGCTGTTGTCGTGCACCGTCACGGAGATCGTATAGGTGGCCGAAGGCGTTCCGCTTCCCAATGAATAAGTGTGACTGTCCGTGGTTGGAGGGCCAGAAATTGTGTCGGTGGTTCCATCTCCCCAGTTCACGGTCGTGGTCGCAATAGTGCCATCAGGGTCAGAAGCTGAAATGGTAAGGACTACCGCCTGTCCAGGTGAGGCGGTCGTCACGGATTGTGTTAATGTGATCGTCGGAGGTCTGTCGGTGATGGTCACTGTCTGGGTAGAAACTTGTGTGGAGCCGCTGTTGTCGGTGACGTTGAGCTTCACCGAGTACGTGCCAGCAAGGGAATAGCTATGAGTCGGAGTGGCTCCCGATCCGGTTGACCCGTCCGCGAAGTCCCACGCGTAACCAACTATCGTTCCGTCAGGATCGTAGCTTGTAGTTCCGTCGAAGCTAACAGGTGAAGAGGTGAGAATAGGACCGCCTGTAAAGGTGAAAGTAGATACTGGTATCCGGTCTTGTAATTGGATGGTCTTCGTGGTCTTTCCGGAATTTGCTGGAGATGCCGGGTCAGCCCCGGCCACGGTTAGCGACCATAGTCCTCCAGGTTCTGTACCTGGAGTGTATGTTCCAACCCAGAGGTTGAGGGTTGAGTCGTAGACTAGCTGTGTGATCGTATCATTGTGTCCACCCCCTGAGAATAGGAGGAAGGCGGCTGCTTGGCCAGATTGATCGATTAGCTCGGTTAGATCAGGTTATTGGATTGTGGCATTGAACTTGATCTGTTCGCTTATCGCAAAGTAAGACTTGGAAGTAATCGTGACCGTCAAAGTGGCAGGTTGGAGCTGGGGCGATGTGGTTACGGCTGTACCTGGGCCCGTGTTTCCGAATCCGTCATCAAATCCGTTGACCGCAAGCGTCGCAGTCCAGGTGCCTGTCTGGTTGCCGGGAAAAGTCTTGTAAGTTGCGTTAAATGTCTGAGTGACGCTGTCATAGATAGTTGTAAGTGAGACACTGTTTCCGCCAGCCCCTGTCAGAAGTACTAACGCTGTTCCACTATTAGCATATTGACCGTCAGGGTAGCGCGCTGAAAACGAGAATTGCATTGTCTCTGTTCTCTCATACGAGGCTTTGCTCGCGCTCAACGCCGAAACCGACATTGTCGCAGCTCTTACGGTGAAACCTTGAGCATCGGCCGGGTTCTTTGCAGTACTCTTGCCCGTAATCGTGATCACGTAGTTGTCCAGGACAGCATTTCTAGGAATCTTCCAGGAGCCCGTGACCAGGCCCGTAGATGAAGCTAAAGCTGTAGCATTGAGCACCACGGTTGAGCTTGTCTGGGTTCTAATGATGATAGTTGTGGTCTCGGAGGAATTGTATCCACTCGCTCTAATTCCGACTGTCTCAGTTCTTTGATATTCTGTCTTGTCGGTGAGAATGAAATAGAAGCCGCTTGGTGTCACGGCGACGGGATTGCTAGCGACCGCTGGCTGGGCCTGGTTAACCCAGCCGACGTACTGTCCTACGAGAGAGCTTGTTCCGCGACCAACGAACGCGGCACTCGGGTATGTTAGGATAATGCCGAACTGAGTCTCACCTAGAGATGTTGTGTAGCTTTCAGCGATGGAACCCCATATTTTCGTTGAGGGATCTCGAACATAGAAGTTGAACTGGTATTGTGTTCCGGGAAGAGCTCCAGAAACACTTAGAATCAAAGTAATCGTGTACCCTTCTTGTGATATGAACGGCAACGGTGTGAGCGCGTACTGTGTACCAGTGGTAGGCGCGTGAACCAATGGCAGGCCTCCCAATGCGAGTGTGCTGAAGGCGGAGAGAACGAATAGGACAGCGTACCTAGTCGTTTTGGCTTTTGGCACCTGGCTGCTCCCCGCGAAACAGAACCTGTCGAACGACAACCAACACGGGACTAAAGTGTCACGTAACTTCGAATGAGAGCCGAAGGTATCGAGCTGTCTCTACATAGCCGGGCGATTGAACTGCTTCAGCGAACCGAAGTGTTCGACGAAGAACCACCGGGCGATCGAAGAAACCAATAAAGGGACGTACTCAGCCACGAGGATTGATCATGTCAAGAATGACGAAACTGGATGATGACGCAAGGAAAATCCTGGAAGGCAAGAACTTCATCTTCCTCGCAACCGTGAACCCAGATGGCTCCCCCCAAGTCACCCCGACATGGGTCGATACTGACGGTCAATACGTGCTCATCAACACGGCAGTGGGTCGCGTCAAGCACCGAAACGTGAAGAAGAATCCACA
Organism: Candidatus Bathyarchaeota archaeon; assembly: GCA_005881615.1. Taxonomy (GTDB): domain Archaea; phylum Thermoproteota; class Bathyarchaeia; order 40CM-2-53-6; family 40CM-2-53-6; genus 40CM-2-53-6. Next base: position 48,598 of record VBBR01000036.1, on the reverse strand, counting down.
GGTTGCTCTTGCTATAACAGAACAAGGAAATCCGTACAAGCTCGTGATGATTAAGGGTCGTGTCATCGAAGAGGTAACTGGACGCGTAGCTGAAGATCACATCGACAAGATGGCGATGAAGTACACTGGTGCGGAAAAGTATCCGAATAGAAGGCCAGGCGAGAAGAGGGTGCTGCTGAAGATCGAGCCGCACCACGTTTCCCGTATGCGATAAGCGACCCTTAGCCTCAGGCCCTCGAGGGTTCGAGGCTTCCTAGCTAGGCGATCTCTGTGAGGGTCTCTTCGGCGAGAACCCTAAGGGATTCAATCCCTAGGTGACTTCTATGATGCGCCCAGTTTGGGCCTGATACTGGTATCGTATGATTCTCTTCACGCAGTCTCCATTCCAGCACTGGTAAACCCTGTCACCGTTCGAGAAAAGTTCACGCATGATCATGGGCTTGCCGCATCCGACGCAGTGGAAAGCTCCTGATCTTCGCTCGTCGAGGAGAAGACGGAGGTCAATACCCCTAGTATCAGCTTCTTTCTTCATGTACTGTCGATATGTAAGGGTGAGTGCCTGCCAGTAGGCAGCGTTCTGGGGCGTCGTCTCGTACTCGAAATTGCGGCCAGCGACTACAGGTGGGCTGTAGCCTTCCGCGACATAAACCGGGTTCTTGGAGTATGGCACCTTGATCCTCGGGCCGCCGCTAGGCTGAGAAGCATGGCTAGTAGGGACCGAATGGTAGTTATCGTGATGAACTGGTGGCTGATGGGCAGTGGGCACTGTTAGCCCTTCTAGCCCTAGGGCTTCTCCGGGGCTACTTCTTTTTGCCTGTACGGGGCTTGTCCGATGTGAGTACAGGCACTGGGAGCGGAACCTCCACAATTCCGTCCGAAGTAACTTGGAATGTAACCCAGTAGGTTTCATGGGGTGCGCCTTTCATCTTCCGTACCCGGAACTGTTTGACTAGTAGCCCCCTGTCCGCGAACCCGGGGTTGAATCTTACATCGACTATTCCATCCACCACATAGAACAGTAGATCGTCGAGATCGGCGTAGGCTCGTAGCGGTGTATGGTGCGAGCAAAAGAAGGGCACAAGGCGTTCCTTGGGACCCTTAGCCCTCCACGACTTGACTCCATCAAGCATGTGGAAGACAAGCGGTCTCTCTTCTTGAACCAGAGTAAACATTTCAGTCAAAGAATCGACGAAGACGGCTCCTCTTCCCATCATCTTCATCTCTTCCATCATCGTGAAAAGCGCGCTCGTAACAGAGTGAAGATCCTTCGGATCCTTGACGAAGTGAGAATATTTCGGAGTCTCCGTTGGTTCCATTCTGAAGGAGAAACAGTCCAGAAACCTGAGCTGCCCGGAATCAAGGTATCGGTCAATGTTCCAGCCGAAGGATTCCATGTCTTGTTGTAACGCTATTGGGGGTCCTTCGAAGTTCATGTAGATGCAAGGCTCTTTCTCTATTTTCAGCATGCTGTAGAGGAGTTGCTCCATCAAGACGGATTTTCCTGTTCCTAGGTCTCCTGCTAGAATTGTGAGGCTGTTTCGAGGTATGCCCTTCGGGAGGACCTTGTCCACCGCATCGATCCCAGTTTCGAACGACTTCGGCAGCACAGGCACCCTTTCGATTTTTCGGCTTGCGCGGTCGAGATAAAGGGTATTGTAACTATGCCAACACTCGGTCCCGCGCTAGCTCGGCGTTATGGGCAACGTCGCTTAGAGCAGGCTCAAGGATCGGGAGCCGCGCTCTACTCTAGACGCAAGAAACGAGGTGGAGAGATCGGTGGAGTGTGGTTTTCAGCGTATTTGGGCAGCTATGGTTCTGATGAAGGTTTTGTCGAGCGCACCGGCTTCGTACAGGTTCACCATCGTGTTGGTGCTTGCCTCGCCGCTCAGTCTTCCCTGGTCATCTCTCGTGTGTCTCCATTTTAGTTGCGTGTGCCCGCTTTTGGAGTTGTAGATGATCCCGAGAACATAGCTTACTCGGACGAAGCTGATATCGTTCACGCGGCCTAGAGTCACCTTGTCCTCAGCCTCAACGTACATCGTTCCTAGCTCACGGGCCCGTTCCGGGAAGACCGAAAAATCCGTGCCATATTCATTTGGAATGAAAGAACGACACGTGCTGGTTATCATGAACCTTCGAAAGCTTTCGAGCAAGCACGTTGTTTCCAGTTTAGCCATTCTCTAACCCCCGAACTCTGCAGCTCAAGATAGAAAGCGCTAGTTGAGGCTATTAACTTCACTCCTCAACACACACACTTCGACTAGCTCAGGATCAAGAATCAAAGCAGGCATGGTGGAACGTACCAGACTTCTTTTCAACCCCCTAACTTATCTTTCCCGGATACATAGATTTCATCCGAAAGGCGTCGTACATGGCTATCCTCGTCCGGGTCCCAGTGCCGATTCTAGAGGACCTCGTCGAGGCTGCAATATCGAAACGAGGAAACATCTACCGGGCAGAACTAGCCAAGCTAATCGGTGCTTCCAAAGAATCGCTCGACGGAAAAACCTCCTTCTACTTGATCAGTCTCATGAAGCTCTGTGGCTTCGCCGAGGCAGACATGGCTAAGATATTGAGACAGTCGAAAATCGTCAACCAGAGAGGGGCCGTAACCCATGACATTTCCGCGGGGGACGAGCTGAAAGGAGTTATCGACAACGCACTAGAAGGGTTCCAGCTGCTTATCTCCGAGAGCTTCAAGCCACCAACCCATGAAAAAGAGGGATTGTTCAACCCCGCGGCATATCGGAAAAAGAAACCTGAAAAATGAAGATTCAAGAGACCCAGAAAAACAGGTTTAGACAAAACACTCGGTTAAAGACCCGAACCGATGCCACCTTATCTAAGCCCGAGGGCTTTGTCACGAGGAATCGCCGGGAACTAACGAAAACCGCATTACAGTCGTGAAGATGCGGATAAATAGGTAAAACAGGCTAGAAACTGGCAGTTGGAAGAAAATTGTCCGCTCAGAGAACGGCACAAGAAGAAGACCCGGTGGCGACGCTCGCAGAAGGGCTTAGCATTTGGGTTGGCAAACTGAGCGACCTTGTCAAGAAAGTTGTGGACACAGGGCCGATCCGAAATGTAGTCAATTGGGCCCGGATGTATTCTCTCTGGCCAGTCAATATCACAACGGCCTGCTGTAGTGCCGAGTTCGGCGCGGCCAGCGGCGCACGACATGACCTTGAAAGATTCGGAGTTCTACCGATAGGTTCTCTCCGACAGTCAGACCTAATTGTGATCGAAGGGACAATCACGAAGAAGATGGCGAAGCGGCTCCGGATGATTTACGACCAGATGGCGTTGCCCAGATATGTTATCGCAATGGGAGACTGTGCCATGTCTGGCGGCCTATTCCATGATTCCTACAGCATAGTGAACGGCGCGCACGAGTTCGTTCCAGTCGACGTCTACGTTCCCGGTTGCCCTCCAAGACCGGAGGCTTTGGAGCAGGCAATCATCATGCTTCAAGAGAAGATTCGAAGGTCAAAGGTGTATGAGCAGGGATGAGTCTCTCTCACGAAAGAGAAGATGATCTCGTCCAGAAACTGAAAGAAGCCTTTCCTACCGACATCAAGGAAACAAACATCATCCGCCGCGGGAGGCTTGAGGTGACTGTTGCGCCCGAAAAGATCAAGGAAGTCGCGGTATATTTGCGGGACAAGTTGAGCTTTGATCATCCGAATGGAGTTTCGGCTGTCGACTACAATCGAGAGAACAGGTTCGAAATAGTCTACCATATTTCATCGATCCGTACCAAGGAGATGCGGAATCTCGTTCTTGACCTGAAAGAGTCAGTTCCCAGAAACGCCCCCAAAGTAGGATCTCTAGTTTCAGTCTGGTCGGGTGTAGAGAACTATGAGCGAGAAAGCTTTGAGATGTTCGGAATACAGTTTGATGGCCACCCGAGATTGGAAAAGCTGTTTCTGACCGATAACTGGGACGGGCCGCCTCCACTCCGGAAGGACATACGATTCCCTACGGACTGAGCTCCCGATGTCAGCACCATCGAAACCTGTTCCCCTAACAACCGTTGAGTCCACTGAGACCTCTGACTCTGGCGCTCAGACGCTCACCTTGAGCGTTGGTCCCCAGCATTCTGGCTCCGGACACATGCGGTTGATCGTAGAGGTGGACGGAGACATTATTGTCAATGTTGCACCGGACCCGGGTTATGTCCACAGGGGTATCGAGAAGATTATCGAGCTCAGAAATATCATCAAGAGCATACCTGTCATCGAGAGACCTTCTATCATCGACGCTTCCAACCTCAACCATGCGTGGGTGAGATCCATCGAGGAGATTCAGGGAGTCGAGGTCCCGCTGAGAGGACAGTACCTCAGAACTCTCCTGAACGAGATGAACCGGATAATGAGCCATCTCTATTGGCTCTCCATTTACGGCGTATTTCTCGGCCACACTACTATGTTTATGTGGCCCCTTGGAGATAGAGAGCTGTTCATCGACCTCGCAGAGAAGCTGACAGGGGCCAGAATCACCTACTCCTATCTTGTTCCAGGCGGGGTCAGGCGCGACCTTCCTCCTGGATTCGCCGAGGAGGCTGTCAAGAGAACAGAGTATTTCGAGAAACGTCTCAAGGAGTACGACCGGATATTCTTCAACAACCCGCTGTTCACATCCCGAGCCAAGGGAATCGGGGTACTGTCGAAGGAGAAGGCGATCGAACTGGGATGCACGGGACCGACGCTTCGAGGGTCCGGTGTTGATGCTGATCTTCGCAAGGACGAACCATACGCAGCCTACCCGGAACTATCTTTCGAAGTCTCAACCAGGCCCGATGGGGATTCCTTCAGCCGGGCGATGGTGCATATGGACGAGATGCGAGAGAGTTGCAAGATAATCCGCCAGATTGTCAAGAAGATTCCTACGGGACCGATCCGGAGAAAAGCTCCAATAGTTCTTCCTCGTGGAGTCGCGTATGGCAGGGTCGAGTCGGCCCGGGGCGAATGTAGCTTCTATCTGATCGGAGAGGGAGGGGACAAGCCTTACCGTGCAAGGTACATTACGGGATCATATCGAAACATGGCGGCTATACCGGCAGTTCTGATTGGAAACCGCTTGGCGGACATGCCCACGGCCTGGTGGAGCATCGATTACTGGCCGGTCGAGGCGGACAGGTAGAAAGTGATGGCCCCGATCATCGGCAAGGCCAAGGCCGCTGTCGATATCTCGATCGCGTATCTAACAGGCATCCGACATCTCTTCCACAGACCCTACACGCTGAGATTTCCACAACAACGATACGCAGTTGAGAAAGGATACAGAGGACGCCATCTACTCCACCTCGATCGATGCACTGGTTGCGGGATTTGCGCGTGGATATGCCCCGAGAAATGTATCACAATCGTACCACGGGGCCAACGATGGTATCCGCAATACTTCTACGGACGCTGTTGTTTCTGCCACTTCTGTGTAACTCCCGATACACTTGTCACGACGAACCCGTCTGTCTCACCCATAGGCCAAATACAGCCCGGAGACCGGGTCTTAACGCATACTGGGCACTACCGGCGAGTGCGCAAGGTCTTTACCCGAAACTACTCAGGAAGACTCTACAGCATCAAGCCGTTGGGAGCGCCTTTCCCGCTTAAGGTCACGCAAGATCATCCCCTCCTAGTCTCTTCCAGCGACATCGTCAAGAAGCTAAGACTCGAAAAGAAACCATGTCCCCCCGTCTGGAAGACACCCCTCGAACTCAAACGGGGCGACTACCTTACAATCCCTATCGCAAAGGAGGTCCGGGACACCGGCGTTTATGAACAGGAGATCGAGGTTGGTCAGCCCAGCACAGGAAAACGTCTCAGAAGCAAGCTGAGCCTGATAACGGAGCCTGATTTGTTCAGGCTAATCGGTTACTACCTCGCAGAAGGCTACGTTGTAAGGAGAACTGTTGGCTTCGCCTTTGGCGAACACGAGAAAGAATACATTGCCGACTCGGCCCGACTCCTGGAAAAACATTTTGGCCATGTAACGAGGAGGTCAACAATACACAATTCGACCCATGTCCTCTTACACTCCGTAGTTGCCCTTCAATTCTTCGAGACCTTTGGCCGGGGCTCTGAAAACAAGAAACTTCCAGATTGGGTCATGTTTGCGCCGACCGAGAAGCAGCGAGAGCTCATACGAGGAACATGGAGAGGCGACGGATATCTTCGCATGCCAACTAGGGGCAATCGTTTAACGTTCTTCGAGTACACAACGATTTCCAAGACTCTCGCCTTTCAACTGCAACAACTCCTCTTCCGGGCACGAATCGTTGGCCAGGTTGCACTTGCCAACCACGCTAATCGGAAACCAAACTATGTGGTGACAGTTCGAGGCCGTTTTGTTTCTCTCGCTTTGAAATGGACAGAGATTATGTCTACGCGCCGGTCGAGAAAATATCGTCAGTCGAAGTTCTTGATCAGCCTGTTGTGAATCTTTCGGTTGAGGAAGATGAGTCCTACGTGGCGGGAAATGTGATAGCCCACAACTGCACAGACTATTGTCCAGAATATGCATTGGAGGAGACGGTGGAGTATGATATTGCGGAGTATACGCGTGATCGGCTTGTGTGGAGTCCGGAGAGACTTTCCAAGCCTCCGGTAAAGAAGGACGACAAGTATGTTTTCAGCGTTGACACTATTGGGGGCGCGTCCCAGGTGCCCCAGAAGGAGGAATAGACATTGTCAGGTCAGACCGCGCCGAAACCAGCAACACCGGTAGCCGCTCCTCAGATTGTGCCGCTAAAGTCTACTGTTGAGGGTGAAGGCTGGAAAGCGCGGCCGATAAAGCTCAAGATCTTCGGCAATCTCATCCAGGAGGTTGTGAACAAGAACCTCTGCATGTACTGCGGAGCCTGCATCGCGTCTTGTCCGATCGATATTCTCTTTCACAGCGAAAAGGAGGAACCGGTCATGCGGGGCACGTGTGCTGCCTGCCAAGTCTGCTACTACAGCTGCCCTAGGATTGAACTGCCTGTCGCGGAGATAGAGCAACAGGTATTCGGAAGAGCGAGAACAGCCGAGGAGGCAATTCTCGGAATCCACGTCGGAGCGTACTCGGTCAAGTCGAAAGATCCCGACGTAGTCAAGCGAGCCCAGGATGGTGGTGCGGTGACCTCTCTCTTGTTATACGCGTTGGACCGGAAGATCATCGATTACGCTGTCAACTCTGGCCTAACCTCGGACAAGCCTTGGCGGCCCGAGCCTCAGATCGCGCGGACAAAAGAGGACTTGTTGAACCACGCCGGATCTAGATACACGCCAGGAGGGCAAGTGGGAGGGCTCGCTGAGGTAGCCATTCCTAACCGGTCGGTCGTCAACTTCCAGGAAGAACGCATCGCTCTCGTCGGCCTCCCTTGTGAGCTTCAGGGAAGCTGGCGGATGGGCACTCACTGGATAGCCGCGCCAAAGCTCGCGAGAAATCTCGTTTTTACGATCGGCCTCTTCTGTTCTAAAGTCTTTGATTATCAGAAGATGATGGTCGACTATGTCCAGGGCAAGAGGGGAATAGACCTCAGCAACGTTACCAAGGTGAACATCAAGAGAAACAGGCTTCTCGTCTACACGGGCGACAAGCTCGCCATCGACGAGCCAGTTGAAGCCCTTGCCGGTGCCGCGCGTGAAGAATGTAATGTCTGCGTTGACTACTCGGCTGAACTAGCTGACATTGCGGTCGGTGCGATAGGATCCTCTCCTGGCTGGAGCACGGTCATCACGAGAAGCCCGAGGGGAGACGAGATACTGAGGGGCGCGGTGGAATCCGGATACCTGGACATGAAACCGCTCGATCCGGTTGGTAAAGGGATAAAGTTCCTCGAGAAACTGTGTGAGAAGAAACGGCTACGGGATCCATCCGCCTATCTGAGGCATCAGACTGCTTTTCCAAAGCCGGAGCCAACTCTGGTACCTCTCGAGATTCCACACTAGGAAATCCGCGCTTCAAGAATTCGTCCAGCCTGAAAGAAGCGGAGAAAGCACCCATGCGGCGCGAGACTCGGTCGCTAAGACCCCTTATTTTTCCTGGAACATTTCCTGTCTGGCACTGATAATGGGCGAGACAAGGATCAAAAGCACAATCTGGGCTTAGATCGATCAGCGATTATCCATGTTTCCAGCATGGAAGATGCTGTGCTCTTATCCCCACCTTCTTTTTCTAGGGAGAATCTTCTGTCACAACTATAATGGGGGAATCTTGCGATTCAGGAGTCAGTATGGCCTTGGACGTGATGGCGAAAAGACGGTAGGTCTAGAGCCAGTCTCCAACGATTCTCAGGCAGGTTTGGATCCATGATCCCGGATTCGCCATTGGGGGCTTATTCTGGGTCATACCTCCTCCAAGAAGGATAGGGGTGTTGTGGTTATGGAAGGCGCCTGTGCGGCAGGCCCAAGTCTTTGACAATCGAGGAGATTGGGCCCATCGATCTGTGAGCATGACGACGGCCAAACGCTCTTGGGGGAACTAGCATCTGCAACAGGTTTCTCAACGACTGCCTTGAATCGTCCTCCTTGGTTTCCTCGCCCGCCTCAACCTCAACGGGGTCAGCCTCGACAATTTTCGGAGGGCCACTCTTGTGAGAGGGGCTGCCCATAAAGTGCTCCGCCAGTAATGATTCCGGAGCCTGCAGTCCGCAAGACGGACAAGTATTGAAAGGCGCCACCTGTGCCGCGGGAGTGTCGGGGGTCTTGATTGGTTCGGGTGCTGCGCGAGGCGTTTTCATCTTTGCCTTTCGAGGCGTTCGAGTTAAACCGATATTGTTCCGTCTTCTACTGGGACGAGTTGAACTTCTTCGACGACGGGCTGGCGATGCCTTTCTTGGTTTTCGTACCGCGAGCATCGGCATTGTTTTTGGAGTCTGATGTCTGACTCGAAAAACTGCCATCAGCCCTGCAAGACTGCTGCCCACTTGCCTGCCAAGGTTCTTGAAGATAACAGGGTGCATGGTTTCGTTCTTCTCCTCACGCTAACGGAACGTCCAGGTAGGTGTCTAGGGCGCACTGTTCACAGATGACCCTCCCTCTTGGGGTTCTCCGGACCTGGTTATCGCTTAATATTTCTCGCTCGCAGGAGGGACAGATTACGATGCACTGGCTCATTCGTCCAACCGTCAGGAAGAAGATTGCGTGAAGGAGTAATCCGCCGGTTGTAACCAATCCCGGAACACTCTGGTAACACCCGCTTTAAATAGGGAACACGGGTTTCCGCCGAATCTTCCTCTCGATAACCCTGGGTTTTGCTGAGCTTAGCGCTTGACGAGGGTCAAGACCGAAAAGCCATCGGGATGCTTCCCAGTTTCACTTTTGGCGTCATCTCCTGGATAATACATGCCGGGGGCTGTAGACTCACGGTAATAGTGTTGGAGAAGGTTGTGAGCAATGAATGTCCACGCTGTGGGCGTGCGCGGTTGAACGTTTACTTCTCGGACCAGACTGACAATAGGGTTGGCGCTTGGTGCGAGTTCTGTAATCTGAAGGCGTACTATTTCGGCGAGAAGCTAGTAACGATCAATTCCTAGTGCGTTCCATCAAACAGGCTCGCCAGATGGTGGGTCTGACATACCTATAGGTGTCTATTATGGTGAAGACGTTCCCTCGGGAATGTTCAATGTCATCTCTCCTTCAACCATTTTTCTCTGTAATCGTGCCGTGAAAAGTTCGAGGTCCACCCCGAGCTCTTCGAGTCTCTTGATGGCTTCTGGTTGAAGGATGGGGCTGACGTTTTGTCCGCCTATGCGTCCGTAGGCGACGGCTTCGAAGGGGAATTTTTCGCCTTTGTATATCGCGTAGCCTGTTAGGAAGTTGGCGACTCCGCCGCCGACGCCGCTCGCGTCGCCCATCTCGTCGATGAACACGTCGATTTCATATTGTAGCTGGGCTTCCTCGGCTTTCCGGAACGGATTCTGAGCGTTCATTTGTGATCAGCCGTATGCTGGCATGTCTAGCGGGTGCCACTGTTTTGCTCTCAGACCCCTAACGCGTGACCACGACAACCAGCCGGTGATAACGGACGTGGCCAGAAAGATGTCCAGCGCTGTCGCGCTCGCGGTGAGCCCGCTGCCAAACTGGATTGATAGTTGAGTAACGAACGCGATTGCAACTGTGGCTAAACCCAAGGTAGCGGGCCAGAGTTTGGGCTTACGGAGAAAGACCCCTGCCACAACGGTTGCCAGGGCGAGGATTGCGAAGAGGCCAGAAATTGCAGGGGTGCGGAGGTTGAGCGAAGCGATCAACCCAAGCCAGACTGCTGAGATCATGAACAATACGCTTGTTAGGTTGAGAACATTGTATCTAGATGGCGAGATCACAGCTGCGGACAATGGAGGTGTGAAAGAGAATGGTTTTCCGAGTGCTTGGTTGGCGTTGGTTGTTCCAAGATGCTTCTTCCCCGTTATCACGTCGACTGGTGCGTTGACGAAGTTTTCCACCAGGATGATTCTGTGCTGGCCTATGCCAGAGGCGGGACCGGCTTCTATCGAATAATCGGGTCCAACGGTGAGTTCGAGTTTTGTGTCAGGCGTGCAAGAGTGCTGGACTATTGCGCCAGGTCTTGTCTGGATAAGGGTCCAGTTCGAGCCGGTGTTTCTCGTGCAGATTAGGGCGGCCCATTTTGAGCCAGGTTCTATTTTTGGGAGTCCAACTTCTGGGGCAAGGTCGATCATGCCGAAACGTTTGTCTTCGCAGAATGTCTGTGGGCATGATCTGCATTTCCAGACGTCGATCGTGCCCATGACGTTGCCGTTATCGATGAGGTTGACTACTCCGAAATAGACTACGTCGTGCTGGTGTAACTCCAAGACTGGAGTCTCCGAGAGGGTCTTGGGCCTTGAAAAGTCTTGGCACGTCGAAGGGGAACATTGGTTTTTTACCGACTGGATGATTCTTGACGCGAACCTGTTTTGCTGGACATCAAGCTCGTGAGAGAGAGCCCGGAGGTGGTGAAAGAGAGCCTGCGAAAGAGAGGCTTGACCGAGAAGGTGGGCCAGGTGGACTTGTTGCTGAAGCTGGACGCTGAATGGCGGCAGGCTCAGGCGGAGGCCGATCAGCTGAGGAAGAGACGGAACGAGGTCACCGCGGCAATCGCGGAGGCGAGAAAAAAGAAACACGATGCCACGGAACTAATGAGAGAAGCCGAGGCAGTCCCGGAGAAGGTCAAAAGTCTCGAAGCAGGAATCGATGCGGAAAGAGAGAAGATCGATAATATTCTCTTGAACCTTCCCAACATCATCCACGATAGCGTGCCCTTTGGAAAAGACGAAGACGACAATGTAGAATTGAGAAAATGGGGCACTATTCCAAAGTTTGATTTCAAGACTCTCGACCACATCGATCTGGGACTCAAACATGGGCTCATCGATGTTGAGAAAGCCAGCCGTGTTGCTGGGGCACGGTTCTATTATCTGAGACAAGATCTCGTCCGGCTGAACCACGCACTCATCCAGTACGGACTAGATTTCGTTAAGAAGAAAGGGTTTGAGCTCTACCAGCCTCCATACTTCCTCCGACGCGACATCATAGCTGGAGCGGTTCCCCTCACCGATTTCGAGGACGTGATCTACAAGATCGAGGGGGAAGATCTATACTTGATACCGACAGCTGAACATGCTCTTCTGGCACTTCATAATGACGATATTATCGATCAATCGACGTTGCCATTGCGCTACGCCGCTATCAGTCCATGCTTTCGAAAAGAGGCCGGAGCGCATGGGAGGGACACCAAGGGCATATTCCGAGTCCACCAGTTCGAAAAAGTCGAGATGTTCATTTTCTCAACACCAGAGGATTCTTGGAAACTTCATGAGGAGTTGTTGCGGAACGTTGAGGAGTTCTTCCAAAATCTCAAGATCCCGCACAGGGTCGTCAATGTGTGCACAGGGGACCTTGGGACTGTCGCCGCGAAAAAATACGATCTTGAGGCGTGGTTGCCTGGACAAGGAAAGTATCGGGAGATAGTGTCGTGCAGTAACTGTACCTCTTACCAGGCTGTCAGGTCAAAGGTTCGTTTCAGGGAAAAGCCCAGCCTTCCCACCAAATACGCACATACCTTGAACAGCACTCTAGTTGCCACTGAGCGCGCCATTGTGGCGATAATGGAAAACAACCAGACACGTGACGGAACGATCGAGTTACCTCATGTTCTGCAAAGTTACATGAATGGACAGCGAGAGATTCCACAACACCGGTAACCTCCTTTACCATCAGAAACGTCTTTGTCGGCGTTGTTTGGTCTCATTTAGACGAAACCAAGACCGGTTCCGATCAGGTATACGATCCCCGATGCAATAACTCCTATGAACAATGTTTCCAGACCGCTCTTCCATAATTTTCTGCCGACAATCCGACCCTTCCACACTCCGACCGCAAATAGAAACAACGGGGAGATCAGTGCTGCGGCAAGGATCGAGCTATCTCTCGAATCGAGAAGAAGGAAAGGAACCAAGGGTATCAGGGCACCGACTAGGAATGAGAGGCCTATCACTCCGCCCATCTTGAACGGGTTTTCCAGCCTTGTCCTGTGCTCGTGTAGCTCGTGGATCAATATGTCTTCCAAGAATTTCTCTTTGTCAGAAGCTATTTTCTCAACCACTTTTCCCGCTTCGTCCTGACTGAGACCCTTTGCGACGTAGAAATTTTTCAGCTCGCTCTTCTCCTCTTCAGGCTCCTGTTCTATCTCGCCTGCTTCCCGTTTGGCGTCAGCCTCGTAAAGTTCGTATTCAGAACGTTCGGCCAGGAAACCTCCAAAAAACATGGAGATGGCCCCGGCGAGCATGGAGGCTATTCCGGCGAAACGAATCAGCGGTAGTTTGTCGGTAGCTCCGGCAAATCCGCTCAGAAATGCGAGGTTGGTGACAAGCCCGTCCGATATTCCAAGTGCCGAGCTTCCGATGTAGCCTCTAGCGCGGATGTGCTTGTGTCTCTCGGCTGGCTGCGCTTTCAACGCGGTATCAATCGATCCCTTCTAGAAGTTGTCGAGAATGGTTTTAAACGGTTATTTCAGGCCTCGCACTTCCCAGCTGTCGGACCTGTTAATCCTCGCGCTAGCTCAACGATAGGAAGGGCGGAGTAGCGTTGGCTCGCTGAACTTGGACGAAAAAAAGAATGGGGGCCGACATACTGGATCTCGTTTCTACATTCGACGAGAGCTCTGCCAGAGTCCGACGATGTTTCCTTCGGTGTCCTTGAAGTAGGCTGTGAAGCCCATGTCTGCGACTGCTTCTTTCTTCTTGACTGTCTTGCCGCCTAGTTTCTCGATGCTCTTGAGTGAGGCTTCGATGTCGGGGACGTCGATGGTGATGACGATGTTCTTGTTTGGGTCTTGGCGTTTGGTCATTCCGCCGTTGATGGCGCCGGGCTCTGTGGGCATTCCCTGCTGGTTTGATGGTGTGGTGCCTACCATGTGGTATTGCATTCCTGGGTACTGGTTGATCTCCCATCCAAAGGCTTTCACATAGAAGGTCTTTGCGCGTTCGACGTTGTCGGCCGGTAGCTCGAAATGTACTACTTTACCGGGCATAGTTACCGGTTGAACTGGCGGAAAATCGCGTGTAATAAGCGCTTGCTATACTTGGCTCTGTTAACTCTTCGCTGGATCGTACTTTCACGGGCCTCAAACTATTATTTTGCGGAGGGAGTATGGTGGTGCGTCGTCGTGTATGAGCGCCTGTGCAAGAGGCCTGTGAATGGTCTATTGACCTGGAAGGAGGCTTACGGGTGTGAGAGAGGCTTACAATAGATGATAGGCCTAGTGCCTGTTCTGGGGGCGGTTGAGGTTCGACCGTTCCAGGCCAAGAAAGACCCTGAGTGGGCTTGAGGCGGAAGGGCTCCCAGTTGAAGCGGTGAAATGGAACCCGACGACGACGGTAATCCCTAGAGTCGATGAGAGCAAGTTAACCTATCCAACGATAAGTTAACAGAACCCTATACTTTCGTTCCCTCGCTGTCGCGGGCGAGAATTGAGTAGGGGTCCGGGGGCCCGGAAAATTTACGGTTACGGTTTCCAGGAAGGGATTCCGGGACCCGTTTCAAATAGTGGTTCAGAGAGGTCGTTTCAACAACCAAGTTTCGAAAGAGGTTTCAGAAATTCTTTCTGAATAGTTGATTCAGATACTGATCGGGAACGCGATTTGGAACCTTTCTCAGAAAGAGGGCATTTTCAGAGCGTATTTCCATAGTTTCACAGGCCGCCTTGAGTGCCCGTTCTAGGGTATCCTTTCCCGTGTTGACAGCAAATAGCTTCCGTCCGATGCAAATTCCAATTCGAGGAGGCTGGTGTCGCGGTTCACTCCGCCGGTAGTTAGATTGGACTCGATGGCATCATGCTCTGTGGCTTGAACACGAAGAATAGCCAAGCGCCTGCCGCTATCAACGCTCCTCCGATGATTGTGGGCAGAACTAGGGGACTGTAGTTAGTTGTGCAACCTGGCCCATTGCTTGGTCGGAGTATGTCGCCACACAGGCCTCCCGAATCAGCAGCGAATAGAGAAAACCCCGAACATCACCGAGAAAAAACCAGCAAGCGCCAGTATTTTTCCGATACTCGCTAGGTCTCCGTTTCTCATGAGAATTCCAGTGGGATTCTTAGCGGATTAACCGTTCCGTATCCCTTTGTCCGAGAACGAAGTGGATCCGCCGTTTCAAGGGGCACTAGTAGGGTTTTCGCCTATGCAACTGATGTTCCCATTGACCCATGCTTGTAGCTAGTTTTTCGAGGGAAGAACCACCGACAAAAGGTAAATATTGACTCCATCCCTCTTGGATGACAAGAGTCGTTTGGGTTGGGGAGAAGAAGACGCCGAGTAGTTAGAATCGTCAAGAAGAAACTACCAACCGTCTTCACATGCCCACGATGCGGCGAAGAAGCTGTTAGGGTAACGATTGACAAGCAGACTGGACACGCAACGGTCCTCTGCGCTCTCTGCCAGCTCAAAGACGATTTTCCTGCTCATCCCGCTGCTCAGACGATAGATGTCTATTCTTACTTCACAGACCGGTTCTATGGTGTCAAGGACCCCCGAGCGATAATCCCTCGGGAAAGAGAACACGTCACGGCTCCGTCTGACGAGCCGGAGGAGCCGTCGCTTGAGGCCTCTGCCGAGGAGTCCACTGCAATCGCGGTCGTTCCCGAGACCCCTTTAGCAGAGACACTGGCACACCCGGCTCCGGACGTTCCTCCTACTGTGCCGGTCGAAGCGAACCCATCTCCAACGGAATCCATGGACGAAACGAACCTAGCCGCAGAGGATTCTTCAGCTGAGGAGAGCACCCAGTCTCAGGAAGCTGACGAAAAGGCTGAGTCTGAAGAAGAGGGCGAGCCGTTTGCGGATATTCTACAGGAGAACAAGGACAAAAAACGGTACAGTCCTAATCCGCTTCCCCCTCAAGCCTCTGAAGAAGCCTAGTTCAAATCCGGTTTCTTTTCCTCATAGATAGGTGTCAAGAGGTTGACCACTCTGTCAACTGTAGCTCTACGGTCCCTGAGAGACTGAACAAGGTCCTTCTCGTAGATCTTGAAGATGTTGGTCATTGTCATCCTTGGATGAAGTGCGCTGAAGGCATCTTTTGATCTTGGTGCCCGTATGATGAGACCTCTGCTAATCATTGCTTGAAGAAGGTCGCTTGTCTCCTCTTTTGAGAGGGCGAGAGTTTCAGCGAGCTCATCTACTCCAACGCTGTCTCGTTCGAGCATCTGAAGATAGGCAAGCGTTTCCATTGCTGGGAGATTGAATTGGTGTTCCAGAAGCTGAGCGATCTCGCTCTTGTTTACTGGTTGGCGCTTGAGAGAGCCCGGAACAGGCATGAAACACCCCTCAGGGTTGTACCCTATTTCATCTTGTGACTGGTGTCAAAAGCATTAATACTGGTGCCGCTACGCGTATTTACTACTCAGAGTGGTATATGATGGCACTATTAGAAATCGAACTACCAGCGGAACTACAGTCGCCGCAGAAGCAAATAGGACAATTCATTCGCCGAACGCAAAGCATCTGCCCAGAGTGCAACCGCATTCTGCCAAGCACCGTCTTCGAGCGGGAAGGCAAGGTCTTCATGACTAAGACCTGCCCAGAACACGGTGAGACAGAAGAGCTCTACTTCGGCTCGTACGACATGTATCAGAAATTCGCGACCTACTGGTCTGACGGCAAAGGAACCCATGCACCGAACGTCCCGATTGAGAGTTGCGCATGCCCCGCGAACTGCGGCTTGTGCTCTAATCACCTCAGCCATACCGGTCTTGCGAATATCATCGTTACTAACCGTTGCGACTTGACCTGCTGGTACTGTTTCTTCTATGTCAAAAAGGGCCTCGAAGGAGCGTACGTATACGAGCCAAGCCTCGACCAGGTCAAGGAAATGGTCCGAGCTCTCAAAGCTGAGAGGCCGGTCCCAGGAAACTCGCTCCAGATAACTGGAGGAGAACCGACCCTACGACCCGAGCTTCCAGAGATCGTCAAGATCATCAAAGAAGAGGGCGTAGACCACATCCAGCTCAATACGAACGGAATCAACCTCGCACTCAACCCCAACCTAGCCCATATCCTACGCGATAACGGGCTCAGCAACCTCTACATGAGCTTCGACGGAGTCAGTCCGAAGACCAACCCGAAGAACCACTGGGAAGCACCCTATACAATCGAGAGTTGCCGAAAGGCAAACCTCGGAGTAGTGCTCGTCCCGACAGTCATCAAGTCGATCAATGATCACGAGCTAGGCGGCATACTCCGCTTCGCCCAGAGAAACATCGACATCGTCCGAGCAATCAGCTACCAGCCAGTGTCTCTAACGGGACGAATGAAAAAGCAAGAGAGGGAAAAGTACCGAATTACCATTCCAGACTGCATCGAGAGGATCGAAGAGCAGACCAACGGAGAGATTCCACGAGACGCGTGGTTCCCAGTCCCAAGCTGCTCACCAGTAACCCACTTCGTGGAAGCATTCACGAAGCGACCCCAGTACGAGCTGTCGATACACTTCGCGTGCGGCGCTGGAACATACGTGTTCGAGGACAAAGACACCAGGAAGATGGTCCCAATCACCTCCTTCGTCGATCTCAAAGGACTATTCGAGTACCTTGACGAGAAGACAGACGAGCTGAACTCGGGCACAAACAAATACTTGGTCGCTGCAAAATTCATTACCAAGCTGAACAGCTTCATCGAGAAAGACAAGCAACCAGCAGGACTCAACCTCAGCAAGCTGCTCGTAGGGGCATTGCTGAAACACGACTACAGCTCAGTGGGACAGTTCCACGTCCGAAGCATGTTCCTCGGCATGATGCACTTCCAAGACAAGTACAACCAGGACGAAGAGCGACTACAGCGATGCGACATACACTACCTCACACCAGACATGAGGATCATTCCGTTCTGCAGCTTCAACGTCATCCCCGAATGGTACCGTGACCGCATACAGAAAAAGTACGGTATCAGCGTGGAAGAGTGGGAGAAGAAGAATGGCGAGAAACTCGAATCACGACTCTACCGCGGACAACTACGACGCGGAAAGCACGCCGACGGATGCGGCTGCAGCGCCGTACACATCGAACCCATAACCGGCACCTAAACCCGGAAAAACAGCTTCCAAAGCATTTTTGCTTGGAAATCGAAGAGCTACGGGAGTCTCTATCCCGCTCTTTCCCATTCTAGTTTGGGTAAGAACGATTGGACAGAGAGGATCTACATATTCGGCGACGGTTTGTCTGCAGCAAGCAAGGTCCGTTCTAGAAAGTCGCCGATCGCAGTGTAGGCTTTGATCCTGTTCGGGATCTTCGCGATCCCATGTCCCTCGTCCTCGAATCTCAAAAATTCGACGTGTCTTCCAAGTTCTTTCAATCTCTCCACTATCTGCTCCGCTTCCCCTACTGGGACTCTGGGATCGTTGGCCCCATGGATTACCAGCAGGGGCGCCTGGATCTTGTCCACCTTGTGGATTGGTGAGATCCGTTTGAAAAGTTCCCTGTCGTTTTCGAGGCT
Organism: Candidatus Bathyarchaeota archaeon; assembly: GCA_005881615.1. GTDB lineage: Archaea > Thermoproteota > Bathyarchaeia > 40CM-2-53-6 > 40CM-2-53-6 > 40CM-2-53-6. The sequence goes on along the minus strand of VBBR01000036.1, from coordinate 30,630 downwards.
ACCGTATTCTGCCTCTCTCAAGTGTCGTCTCCAGCGCGCCGTGTTTTCCAGAAACGTCTCAAAATTCGCGATGCCTACGAGATCAACTCCAGCTGCCCATATGTCCGGGTATTCTGTTATTGCCGACAGAACCATGAAGCCGCCGTAGCTGCCGCCTACGATTCCTACTCTGTCTTGCTTTGCGAGGCCTTTTCCAACCGCCCACTTTACTAGATATTCTAGGTCCCGAACAGAGTCGAGGCGCTTATCGACATCATCCAGATGGACGCCTTTCTTGCCATAGCCTGTGCTACCACGCACGTTCGGGGCCAGGACCAGGAAGCCGCGGTTGACCAGGTATTGGATGATGACGTTGAACCGGGCAGTCTCTTGGCTTTCCGGGCCCCCGTGGACAAAGACAACCGTTGGCAGCGATTCTCGACGACTAGCCGGCCGGTAGGCCCACACAGGAATGACGAGGTCGTCGAAACTGGGAAATCTCAAACCTTCGGGCTCGACGAGATTTGAAGTTGGAATGGCCCCGGTCGGGGCAAACGTGACTTGCCTAACCAAATTGTCTTCAACATCGTAGAGCCAGAGGTTCAGGTTGTGCTTCGGGCCCTGGAAGCTGAACACGAGACGTTTGGAATCAGGGCTCCAATCCATTAGGTTGCGGCCCGAAACTACAGGCGACTCAAAAGCCCCTAGAGGAAGACCATCAACCACAGAATCCTGTTTCTTCTCCAGGTCGTAAATATGCAATCTGCTAGCCCCGTCGACGTTCCGGAAGTACGCTAGCAAGCGAGTATCATGGGAGACACTCCCACCTATCGCGTCCCAGTCCTCTTCGATCAGATAATCCAAGTGTCCGGTTCCAACATCGATAGTAGCGGGCTGGAGGAATTCCCGATCTTTGCTTGTCAGAACATACAACGTGCTCATGTCTTTGGCATGGCCAGCATAGTCAAAGCTCGCTTCACCGGAGTGCTTTGTGAGGTGAGCTATCTCCCCCGTTTCAGGCCAGAGCAGATAGAGATCATTGTCTAGGTTGGTGTTTGCCTTTGTGAAGAGAATTCGATCTTTGTCTACCCAGTCCAAGGGATAGTTCGTAGCGTCGTTCTGGTAGACGAGATTCTTCTCTCCGCTCACAAGAACGCTTGTGTAGATGTCGAAGAATTTCTCATCTCTCTCGTTTGACGCATAGCACACCGACTCACCGCTAGGAGAGAAGGAGCCGATGACGCGGATCCAATCGTCTCCAACGGTCAATTTCTTCGCCGCGAGATTCTCCATGTCCAAAGTCCATACTTGGTGCTTCTCGCCGCCTCCAGGGTCCATCGAGAGTCCTAGGTTTTGGCCGGTCGGCGAAAAGACGGCCGAAGAAACGCGCTCGTTGAACAGTGTCAACTGGTCTATTCGACTTGTTGCAAGGTCTAGAATCCAGGCTTGCGGGACTCCGGTAATGTCACTGATGAACGAGATATGCTGACCATCAGGCGCGAAGCTTGGTCCATAGGCTATGCGTACGCTAGAGTATCGATCGAAACCATATCTCGGACGGTTTGATGACATGGCTATCTCAGATGTCCGTTACGGGCTGTTCTTATAATCGCTTCAGAGAGTCGAGTGCTGATGCCAAGGTTTTTCAGCGTGGAAGCGCAAGACCGCCATCCTCGGGCCTAGTGAGAAAAAATTGCAGAAATCTGTTGTGAAGCAGGACGCCGGTAGCTGGGCGCGTATCGAGAATGTTACAGTCAAGTGCTCGCCGTCTAACGCTAAGGTTGACGATAATCTTGCCTTCACTGTGGGTTTCCGGCTTGACGGCGTCGTCCGCCGAAACTTTCATCAGAAATTCTGGGAAGCTGCCTACGACCAGCATGACGGTGGGCTGCGGATGGCCTTCAAGGCTGAACTCCGCAAGTCTAGGCTTCGCTTGCTTCCTAAGCCGTTGAAAGAAGAGAAATTCGTTCGGAGGGCAGTTTTCTTCTGGACGCGAAACCCCGAGCTTCCTCATCGAGTCTGGATGACTGTGGCAACAGAATTCGAGACGATTCTCTATCCGAAAACTGAGGAGGAAGCGAGAGAGATGATGTTCAACGTGACGCGGAGCTTCGAGCTCCCAGCAAGCTCACTTGGGAAGGGCAATCACACTCTAGGAGCCAACGTTAGCGCCAAGTGGGGCAAGCACGTTTTCACAGAGCGAGGAGAAGCTTCTGGGAAATCGCTTCCTCTGAAAATTCAGATCGCCTGAGTTTTTCCGATTTCACCGCAAAATGACAGCCGTCATCTTTATGTGGCCAGATCATCGGAATGATGAAGCAGGCGAATCTCACTTTGGCAAAATATGACGGGATCAGAGGACAAGAAATCTTGGAGATTGAAGAGGGGGAGAATGAAGTGACCGTCATTCTCAGAGACAACCGCTACCTATTCGTCAAAGTCGTCGATGGAAAACTCATTACAACCTCAGTACCAGAGTAGGCCGCAACCAGATCAACACTATCGACCTATCAGACGATTCCTCGTTCATCATACGATTCGCGTCGCCCGTCAGATGAACTTGTTGATTACCATTAAGACCAGAATGGTCAAGGAAGGATACTCATTCCCAAGATCAGTAGGATCGTTGGCCTCTGCGACAAATGCGTAGATCTGGAATACTAATGCGACGATAAGGAGGGCGAGCAAAATGTTGTGCTGCTTCCTTAGACCAGCAAGCGACTGCTTCTTCCACATGGCCCCAATCACTACGAGTGCTACGACCGATATTGCTAGAATCGCGTAATCGTCTAGCGCATGAGCGAGCATGTCGCCTTCTAAGCCTATGAAGGCTCCAACAATCTCGATCGACACGATAAACAGGACAATGAAGGCTCGGCGCTTTGCCAGCTCACGTGCGATGGATTTTTCCGCGGAAACATCGGTCAATGGGTTTGTCTTCATGGTGTCAGCCTTTCTCGGTCTCTAACACCCGGGCCGCATTGCACTTTACCGTTATGAGCTCTGTTAACTCTTCGCTGGATCGTACTTTCACGGGCCTCAAACTATTATTTTGCAGAGGGAGTATGGTGGTGCGTCGTCGTGTATGAGCGCCTGTGTAAGAGGCCTGTGAATGGTCTATTGACCTGGAAGGAGGCTTACGGGTGTGAGAGAGGCTTACAATAGATGATAGGCTTAGTGCCTGTTCTGGGGGCGGTTGAGGTTCGACCGTTCCAGGCCAAGAAAGACCCTGAGTGGGCTTGAGGCGGAAGGGCTCCCAGTTGAAGCGATGAAATGGAACCCGACGACGACGGTAATCCCTGGAGTCGATGAGAGCAAGTTAACCTATCCAACGATAAGTTAACAGAACCCCGTTATGAACGGATTTTGCACGGACTAGGGCGTAGCTGTTGAATCCCATTACACCTTGAGGACTATCTTCCCGAAGTGTTGGCTCTTTTCCATTCGTTCCTGAGCCTTCGCGGCTTCCATGAGCGGAAAGATTGAGTCGAGCACCGGCTTGAGTTTTCCATCTTCGAAGAAGCTGAGGACTTTGAGGAGCTCTCCTCGTCCCCCCATAAAGGATCCCATGAGGGAAAACTGCTTGACGAAAACGTATCGGATGTCGATCTCAGCCTTCCCGCCGCTGGTGACCCCACAGTTGACTAACCGTCCTGCGGGAGCCATGGACTTCATACTCTTCTCCCATGTTGCCTCTCCGATATGGTCGAAAACAACATTGACCTTTCGTCCATTAGTTAGGCGTTTGACTTCGCTGGGTATGTCCTGAATATGATGGTTGAGAACGAAATCTGCTCCAAGCTTCTGAGCCTTCTCCTTCTTCACGTCACTCCCAACGGTAGCAATCACTTTCGCGCCTAAGAGTTTAGCAACTTGCACTGCGGCACTTCCAACTCCACTTCCTACTGCCCACACGAGAACCGTCTCTCCAGGCGTCAAGTGTGCTCGGGTCACAAGCATATGCCAAGCAGTCAAGAAGACAAGGGGGACAGCGGCAGCCTGCTCGAAACTGAACTTGTCAGGAATAGGAAGAACATTCGCTCCAGGAACAGCAACAAACTCAGCATAGCCACCCTGGGTCTCGTAACCGACAATCTTGTATGAATCGCATAGGCTGTCCCAGCCGTTGCTGCAGTAATCACAGATCCCACAGCTGATTCCTGGGACAATCAAGACCTTCTCGCCCTTAGAATGTCCGCTGACAAGATTGCCGAGCTCGGCAATCTCTCCAGAGATGTCTGAGCCCGATATATGAGGCAGGGGAATCCTCTCGCTCCTTGTCCCCCCTCTTGCCCAAATGTCCAGATGGTTCAGTGCACAGGCTCTAACTCTTACTAGAGCTTCTGTCGGGCTGATATGCGGTTCGGGGGCTTCTTCGAATCGCAACTTCTCAAGCCCGCCGAACTCGTGAAACCGCACGGCCTTCAACTACGCTCAACATTTGCAGAAGTGATCTCGCGCTTTAAGCTCCGCGGTTTATCTGAAACCAAGAGAATCGACTTCAGTCCTGCGAAACAAAGCGGCCGGCAGTCGCGGGCCCCTCGTGATTACAGTTGGCAAACCCCCTGAATGGAACTAGAATGTTGTATACGTTTTCACTCAGCGACTCCGTTTTCTTGCACTTGCTTGCTGATGGTTCAAAAATGCGTTCCAAGGGAACGCTATCCGGTCTTTGCGAAAGAGGTATCCTCTAGGCACGCCTGGTCCCGGGTGCCGAAGAGGCCAGCTGCGAGATGCACCCAAAACAAATGAGAGGAAAGGATGCGCAAGTTATAGGCTCTCTAGCGTAATCCGAACATCTTCCCATACATCCGCTGGAGGCTCAATCTTTCTGAATCTGCAACTATGTTGCCGTAGATAGATTGGGAAAAATGCAATTGCTTGCGTTGTGTTCAGAAATGGGATCTTTCATGCACTCAATTGCTCGCATTCTTTAACGCCTCTGGTTCTACCTCGAACAGAAAATCTTTGTCAACAATTGGAGATATTTCGCAAACAACAAAATGGCTGGTTTCGAAACGGTACATACAAGCTGCCATCATAGTAACGCTGATGACACTGGCGATCGCGGTACCACTCTTCACGAGGGCGTTCGCGCTATCTGATGTGGGTAACGCGGGAGTCTTCGAGCTGGACGGAAACATTGTCAAAGATGCAACCACGGCCCTTCCGACGGACTGGGGCAACGGCCCTGGCGGAACAGGGCTCTTCTCCTCTACTGGCACAACAAATCCTCTGCCGCTAGGAGGATTAGACGCTCACTGGGTAAATGATGGACCACACTCTGTCAGCGACACCACAACCTACACGACAGGAAGCAAAGACACTCTTGACATTAGCGCCAACTGGGCGTGTACCCCGTCGAACAATATTACTCCTAAGGATGACATCTTGCATGCCTACAGCTTCGCGATAGTACCACAGTCTGGTAGTAGGACCGGCCACTTGCTGGTCTACGGAGGATTCGAACGCTTTGCGAACAATGGCGCCGGCGATTTAGGCCTCTGGCTGCTACAAGACCCGACGGTGTCGTGTTCCAGCAGCAAAGGAGCTGTAAGCTTTACTGGCGTACACGTAGTAGGTGACATTCTCGCTGTGGGCGAGTTCTCCACGGGCGGATCTGTTACCACACTCAACCTATTCGAATGGGTCGGCGTTAGCAAAGCTAATCCACTTGGATTGATGAACATTACCGCTACAGGCGGTGCTGATTGTACAGTCGCTCCAGTCACGGCCAATGTCTGCGCTAGGTCGAACACCGGCCCCATCTCAACACCATGGTCTACCCAGGACAAGACTTCAGCTCCGAACACACTGGCCACAGCGGAGTTCTTCGAAGTAGGAATAGACCTCACCGGACTGCTCGGCCAAAACGCACCCTGCATCAACAGGTTCATCTTCGACACTAGGACCTCCCCTTCACTCACAGCTACTCTGATGGATTACGCTGAAGGTGCCCTCGCAACTTGCCCAACAGCAACGATATCGACAAACGTTTCACCCTCACCCATACCCTTCGGTGGTTCCGCGACTGACACTGCAACAGTGACGTTGACTACAGCTTCGACTGTCAGTGGCACTGTGACCTTCAACGTCTACGGTCCATTCAGCTCGCCTCCAACGTCTGCATCCTGCACTTCCAGCAGTCTCGTCACGCCGTTCAGCCCCAATACTGTGAGTATTGGTCCAGGCGCATCTCCACAGATGGCCACTTCCGGGCCCTTCACTCCGTCGGCTACAGGCTACTATGCCTGGACTGCAACCTACAACCCATCAGGCCCGCGGAACGGTAACACCGTCTCAACCGGCTGCGGCGACGCCAACGAGACTCTGCTCGTCTTGAGCATCCCGAAAATAACGGCATTCGATTTCACCAACACGCCAACCAACGATGATCCTACGCTCGGCAGCGGGACGGTTGTATACACGTTCAAAATACACAACTATGGAGCTCCTGTGACACTTAGCGGCTCGCTCACAGTCTCCGGAACAGCTAACTCCATCGCATGCACCGGCGGCAACTCCCTGGCCTTGCAAGGTTCCCTGCCAGCAGGCATGGACGCAACATTCAGCCTGACCTGCACGTACAGCGGCGCCTCTGGACAAAATGTACAAGCAACCATCAATGCGATGTTCACCGACGTAAACAGCATTACGCATACAGTCTCGGGAAGCCCAACAACATACATCTTCACCATACAGACAAGCTAGAACAGGTGCGCACTACGCGCCTCCTCTTCCCTTTTTCTTTTTGTTCTCGAGAACCTTAGCATGGCACAGAAGAAGTGTTCTAAGATTTACACGGGCTCATCACGAGCCGGCCATGTACGCGCGGCGAGCCTCAGCTGTGCGGAATAACGAGAATTTCTCTTCATCGACACTGCGATTACGCTCTCGCAAGACGCGAGCGTAGATATCCCTGTTCTCCGTAGCTTCTCTGGAGGCTATAATCAGATTGAACAAAGCTAGAGGTCGTCGGTATATCAAAGGGTATCCATAACCGTCCAAAGAATGATTTTACCTTTTTCTTGAGAGAAAGGCTTTATTCCGTGGAAGAGAGAATGAGACTTGCTGCAAACTTGCACTCTCTTAGCCGGGAGCAGATCCTGTGAGTCATACTCGGTCTTCCAGACCAAGGACCAAGACTGAAACAGTGTCGTTCAGGGTCCCTAGCAATCTCCGGCTGATTCTTGAAAGTGAAGCCCGGAAGACCGGTGTCGCTCTCAATACCCTCGTAACGCAGATATTCACCCGCTACGCGAGCTGGGGACAATTTGCGGGTAGACTGAAGCTCCTCCCTGTCAACAAAGACCTTCTCAGAGAGGTGTTTCAGTCAATGCCAAAGGACAAGATCGCCGAAATCGCCAGGAAGCTCGGCGAGACCACTGGGCGAGAAGAGATTCTATTTCTATTTCAACAGATTAGTCCTCGAACTGTCCTTGAGTACATGGAGGTCTGGTCGAGCCACTTTGACGCATGTAAGCATCATTATGATGGGAAGACACATTTCTACACAGTCCACCATGATGTCAACCTCAACTTCTCGATCTTCACGAAGGAATATGTGTCGTCCATGATTCAGAGCACGATTCCTAGCACCGTCCGCTTTGAAGCGATGTCCCCGAACGCATTGACGTTCAGCTTCGACCTGCCCTAGAAAACTTCCTTCTATTTTTCCGCGCAACGGTAACAGTCCGCCGAGAAATGAAGATAATCGCTGGCCCTCTATCATATACAACGTCGATGATTAAGCAGCCTAGAGAAGCGCGGGCCTTTAGTATTTTTCCGCGACTCGAGAGCGCGCCAGCCATGAATGTCATTACGGATGCATCTTACCATATGGGACGCTTACGGAGGCAGCAGAATATTTCGACGAAGCGTCCTGATGCGTTGGGCTGGCCTACCCTTAACTACCACACCAGGTCCCTACCGAGAAACGGAGCGGCATTCTATGTCTTCGGGCTCGACAGAGGTCAGCGCTGACAGGATTGCGAGCGAGCTCAAAGGCAATACATTGAGGGTGTACTGGTTCGTGATGAACGCGTCGAATCAGACGGTCGGTGTTCGTGAGGCTCAGAGGGCCTTGAGTTTCTCAAGCCCAACCCTCGCGTTGTACCATCTGGACAAGCTCCGAGACCTCGGCCTCGTCTCCAGGGACCCCGGAGGGTACAAGCTGATCAAAGAGGTGAAAGTGGACGTTCTAAAGCAGTTCATGAAGCTCCCCGGGCAGTTTTTCGTGCCCAGATTCTCCCTCTACGCTGTCTTCTTCACAGTCCTAACCGTCTACTATGTACTAAATCTAGTAACTGTAGATTTCTTCGCGTTCTTCGGCCTCCTCTTCGGCGGGCTGGGCTCAGCAATCTTCTGGTTTGAAGCCATCAAGACATGGAGGCAGCGACCCTAGAACCCGTCAAAATCTAGAACAGGTGTTCAAAATCGTTGAGTTAATTGACAGAGTGACATTAACGTAGGAGGAATAGACTGTGGACCTAGCAACCAGAAGGATGGTTATCTACGGCCTTTTCGGCCTGCTCATAGCCGGGTCAACGATAGCCGCTTTCCAAGTGGTACCCGCTCCATTTCTGGCTAAAGACGGTACTCTTTCAATCTACTTTTCCGGTATACAATCGGATATACTAAGCAATCAGCCGATAGCTACTCAAGTTGCGTTCTCGTCCGCGACTCCGCGCGTCATCCAATCATCCGGGAAACCCGCCGCCAACATAGTCAGCCTTAACGTCACAATCGACTCTGCTTCGCTGCACAAGAGCGGGGACCCGAACGATAGTTGGGTGCCAATCCCACACTGGACTACTACCACAATAGACTTGCTCAAACCCACCAATGTCTTGGCTCTGATCGCTTCCGCCGAGATTCCCGCGGAAAACATTACGATGATCCGGCTGCATGTCTCCAATGCGGTAGCGGCGGTCAAAGACTGGTCAGGGTTGGTCAGCGTCAAAACAGTCGGCGTCCCGAGTGAAATGCTGAAAGTCCCACTAACCCCGGACGCCAGAATAAGTGGTCAGATGACAACAAGCATAATTGTAGATCGTCCGCACATAGTGATTGATGGCACCAATCAGATCCGCCTCACGCCGGTTCTTCATGTGGACAGCGTTAATGAACCCTGACACTTCCGAGTGAAACCAGTAAGTCGCTAACCTTGGTAGCGGGGGGTGGATTTTCGGGTCCCACACGGGCCCTTCGAACCACCGCTTGAGGATCGAACTCGCATCGATCAATCTCAGGGTTATGAGCCCTGCGGGTTAAACCTGGCTACCCCACCCCGCTACGCCCGGAGCTTCAGATGACGTGCTTTTCTTCTTTTCCATGCCCTCGAACAAAGCCATCTTTGCGACCCTGTTCAGGTTTGGCTTCGAGTTGTCACTTCATCCGCGCCCTAGCCTCCCAAATTACGGGAAGCGTGTTCGGCGAGAAGAGATGTCTTGGGACGTGGATTGAAAATGGAAAAATCCCCCAAGCGAAACCAGAGGTGCTCCTGTCATAGCCTTACCTTGGAGCCCGTGAAAATGATCATTGCTCTTCAGGTGAGGGTTCCTTCGTTCCCCTCAAGAGCCTCCGGAGAAAAGCAAGAGCGAGAAACTAGGGCTGTCCTGAAGAGACCCTAGCACGTGTAACACGCTCCTTTTGCTACGAAGTGACGTAACGACTAGTGAGTAGCCGTGCTCTCCTCGTTCCGTCGCTCACGAAAGGGAATGGCGCCGATCGTCGCAGAAGTATTGATGGTTGTCATCGTAATAATCATGTCCACAATCATCTACGTCTGGGTAGTGCCCACCTTCACATCCCAAACTGGCCAAGATAATGCAGGCGCCGCATACTCAGAAAAATTCAATACGGTACGAGGCCAATTCGCAACATTTGTCCAAAGGATACCCGAGACCGTGGATTCGTGCACGGGGTCGCCCATAGGATGTTCCCCTTCGAGTCCATTCACGACATGCAACGGGTCCATTACGTCACCATACTCTGGGGACGTCATTGTCCCGATCAATGGCGTCTGCGTGATTACCGCATCAGTTCACAACGTGTTTGTGATGACTGGTGCCAACTTGACCGTGGTAAGAGCCACCATTAACGGGGATTTGATCGGCAATTACTCACAAAGCATAACCCTGAGGAACGCTAACGTCTACGGATGGACGGGCTTGTACAACGTACAAGCCACCAATATTTCAGGGAGTTCACTCAACACCTCCGGCAATTTGTCAATACCCCATGACGGTTGCTGCTCTGCAATGTACGGTGGTGGTAGTGGGGGCACGTTCACCATGACTAACTCGACCGTAACTGGACAGGTGGAGAACGAGGTTGGTCATCAGACCTTTTTCGTAGGGAATCATGTTTCCGGGAGGCTGGAGGTTGAAAGCGCCGATCAGGGTTCGATAATCGGCAATACGGTAGGGAGTCTTGACCTTGACCAAAACGGTGTTGTCGTAGTTGCCTCGAATACCGTGAACGGCGTTGCAAAATACGGCACCAACGGCTGGTGCGGCACCGGATACAACATAATCTCGGGCGGGAGCCAAGGCGTCTGCATCGGCAACGTCGAGGTGGACGTCTTGAACACAGGATCGATACCAGTGAAGTTTGTCTCAGCCTACATGACCAATATCCCATTGGCCGGCAACCTAACGTGGCAGCTTGCTTCTGGACACCAGGTCCAGTGTGGAACAACACAGTCCTTGAACTGCACAAAGCTTCCGATCATAATTCCGGTTGGAGATATGGCCCAGATTACGATGGGCTGGACTCCGCCTGCTTCATCGTTCCCACTCCCGTGGAACTACATCTACTTCATCTTCGTCTCGTCACACGCCAACTTTGTGGATGGATACCTCTACTTTTCCGTAGGGCTTGGACTGCCAATGCAGTCACGCCTAGAAAACAGAATCTGTCCTCCCTGTTGGTAATCTGCGCAGTAAAGTTCACCAGAACTAGGCCGCAACAGTCTGGCAAACCAACTTTGAGCTCCGCATGGCAGACTTGAGATGGCGAAAATCCTATGGATGCCCTTGGATTACGAAACAACAGGAACAGAAACCAACGACCCTAATGTTGAGTCAATTATAGCACGACTAGCATTGGAAGGTTTTGGTGTGCGGAACCCGTACCTTGAGGCGGGCTTCGTCAAGTGACGATGCGCTCTAGGTGGTGGGAGATATATTCCACGCATGATCGCCCGAGGTTCCGACTTTGGGCTCTTAGACGCTTTTCGGAAATGGAGGTTGCATTTTCTACATCGGAAGCCCTGACCATTACCCATGGATTCGCAGCGTGTTCCGCAGTCTGAACAAAGAGGGTTTTCCCACCGGATTGCATTAGCCAATCCTGTTACTTCCAGCTTTTCAACATTCAGAGTCAATTCTCCGATCCGCCGAAGGCGAATTCCACCTGAAACAATGACCATGTCTCCAGGGATTAGGTGGGTAGCGGTTTCGCGCATAGTTCCGGTCTTGCTATAGGCTGCGCAGTCGATCGATCCTGTCTCGTCGCTTGTTTCGAAAATTGTGTGGCCTCCTCGAATAATCCGAGGGGTATCGCTTATCGTTCCGGCAATCACAGTAGACTGATAGGGTCGGAGGACCCGAATGGTCCTACGACAATTGAGATGGGCGTCTGTGCCCTGGTTGGTCTTGAAGACCATGATCCTTTCAACCTGTTCTTCAACGCCAACTAGCGCGCACGCGTTTACGAGATTGGCAGGGTCCTCGCCCCGGATTCCAAATAGCACAGGGTCCGGGCCGTGGGGGCAAATGAGCACTCGCCCTGTTTCAGGGTCAATATTGTTGAAAGTCGATCCCCGATACATCGCGTCCATCTGTCGAACAGAATCTTGGTTCACCCTTCTTACACTCCCACGATTTTCATGCGTTCGATACGCTATGATCTCAAAAGTGTGATCTTGGCCGAATTCGGCTCCAACACTTGCTAATGCTCCGACGAGTCCCCGGGACCCTTTGAGCAAGTGGGTTTCCGCGCCTACTGCATTGGCGATGTGTCGAGCTTCTTTGACGGATAGAATATCGTGCAGTGCTCGCATAGAAAATTCACCCAATGGACTTGGTACCAGACCTTTGAGGAATACAACAGCTGGGTCTGTTGACCGCTGGTTGAGGTCGGTAGTCCGTTCGACAACTGCAACAGCTATTTTCTTGACCTCTTGCAGTTGTTCTTCTTCGAGAACGAAGTGTAGTGAGATGGCTCCGTTTCCTCGCGTTTTCCAAGGAGTGTTAGGGTTAAGCCTGACCAGCCAGGGGAAATCGAGGGGTTTGAATCCCTTCGATACTAATTCTTGGAAGAGAACAGTCGCAGTGTATGTAGTGCATCCTCCGAGTCTTGAATCGGTGTCGTCGATTCCGATGTGAAACTCAGTTAGCACTGGGCGAGATTCCATGAAAGTGGAGTCTAAGAATAGGACTTGAGGGCTGTACTAGTTCTCGATCACTATCATAGTGAGAGTGGATTTTACCTTATTGAGATGGCGTACTTTCCAGGTGATGATCTCTTTCAGCTTGTCCATGGTGTCAGCAGAGACCTTTGCGACGATGTCGTATACTCCGTAGACCATGTAAGCCTCTTTGACCTGTGGAACCGACTTTAGTTCCTTGACGACTTGGTCTTCGGATCCGATCTCGGCCTTTATCAGAACGAAAGCCATAGGCATTTTTTGGAACAGCCGAGTTTGAGGTCTGGGCTGTTCAGTTTTAAGCTTTCGGCCGAACACCTTATGAAGTTAGGGAGGCCTGTGCTGATTCATTTTCGGGTCTCTCTTCGACCTAACTGGGCGCGTTCCAGAATCGGTGCCCTGTGCTTGCAAAAAAGTCAGTAAAGCAGAACTATTCTCCGTCGACCGAGGTTCTGGAACTTCTCGACTTATTCAGAAGAATGGTAAATCGATGCATAGTGATCGGGCTTTCGCAGAATGTCTCGTCCCTCAAGAGTCTGTGCCTCCTCTCATACAGAGAGCTCAAGGGCTACCCTTCTCCATCCTGCTACAAGCTCTGTGCAATATCCCGAGCCGCAGGTATCTTGGCCTCAAGAAAGAAATCTCTGAGGAGAGGTTTCGCTACAAAGAGTCCATACGCAGTTAAGCCCCTGCTGATCTCGTGCTACAACTTCAAGATTCAGAATGGTCACTTGCAAATACCGATAGGCCGAAAGGCATACGAAACAATTCCTCTGACGAAGCATACCGCCTTAGTACTATCCGACAAAACCCTGCGTGTGCGCTCCTTCACACTTACTGCTACCACACTGAGTCTCTGTATCTCAAAGGAGGTTGTGACGCTTGAGTGCACAGGCACGGTAGGTGTTGACCGAAACCTGCGCAACTTGACTTGCGGAGACGAAGAGACAGTTATCCAATACGATCTGTCTATGGCCGTTGAAATAGCCAACACAACCGTGAGCATAGTATCGTCCTTCAAGAGAAACGATCGCCGGATCGGGCAGAGGCTTGCGATGAAATATGGTAAGCGCCGACAAAACCGTGCCCTTAATCTCCTTCACAATGCCACGAAATCGATTGTGCACCGAGCGTTCGAAGAAAAGAAGGCAGTTGTATTAGAGAGCATCCGCGGGATACGACGACTCTACCGAAAGGGAAACTGGCAGGGGAAGAGCTTCCGAGGGAGGATGAACGGATGGTCATTTGGCAAGGCTCAATCTCAGATCGAGTATAAAGCGGCTTGGATAGGTTTACCCGTTGTACGTTTGTCGAGACGTGAGACATTTGGGACCAGTAGCATCTGTCCGAAATACGGGGAGAGACTCCAATCGGACGGCAGACCAAGAAGAGCTCTTCGGTGCTGGAAGTGTGAGATTTGGGTCGACCGTGATGTGGTTGCTGCGATAAACATCTCACGGTGTGGGCGGTTGAGGTTCGACCGTTCAAAAGGCGAGGCAGCTGAAGCGTTGATTGGGAACCCGACGCCTACGGTAATCCCTGGAGTCGATGCCTCGAAGCCAACCCACCTTGCGAAGGTTAGCGGAACCATGCTGAGTAGTACCGACCATCACTAGTGTTGGTTTCAGAACTGATATGCCCGATTCCAATGTAAAGCGGGAAAACTGAAAGTCGATGAGTACCGCTACGCCGTCGAGCATCGATCTGGCAGCTCTCATTATCAGCTTGGGAGTGCTCATAGTGGCGTCACTCAGCGATCTGAAGACTCGAGAGGTCTCCAATAGATTCTGGATAATCTACGCTCCCATAGCAGCCGTCTTGTTCATAGGGCGAATCGTTTTTTCCCCGGATACGGCCGTGATTCTCCTCGTCTCTGCCGCAGCGACCATTGTGGTCGCGTTCCTTCTCTTCCAGTTCGGAGCGATGGGTGGAGCTGACAGCAAAGCCTTGATGTGTATCGCTCTCGCTCTTCCAGTTGCTCCGGCTTTTCTCTCTCCGCTTTGGCAAGGTCCGCTGGTTTTCTATCCGTTTCCAATCGCGATTCTTGTCAACTCGTTCCTGCTCTCTATCAGTATGATGTTCATTCTATTGGGAAAGAACGTACTGTCGAGGTCTTCCGCGGGCAAGGGTCTCTTTCAAGGGTTCGAGAAAGAATCGATTTTGAGAAAAGCTTTGGTTCTTCTGACTTCGTACAAGACCAGTTTCAATGTGCTGCAATCCAGCACACATCTGTACCCGGCGGAACAGGTGGCTGTTGTTGATTCTCGGCCTGTGAGACACCTGCATCTCGTTTCTTCTGTAGATGAGGAACGAGACAAACTTGTGGCAGGGCTTCAGGGATACAAGGATCAGGGGCTATTCTCGGATGGTGTCTGGGTTACCCCTGGTCTTCCTCATCTAGTATTCATGACTGCGAGCCTGGTCGTGACCGTTGTGATTGGTGATTTGCTGATGTGGCTCTTTTTCAGAGCCGTGGGGGTTTCATAATGACATCGTCTATTTTAAATCCCGTCGCAAACGACAACGACAGAAGCCTAGGAGTGAAAGTGTTGGCCGCAGACGAATTCAGCGTACAGTCCCTAATGAAATTAGGACTGACAGAGTACGAAGCCCGGATCTACGTCGTACTGACAAAGATGGGGCCCAGAAACGCCAGCGAGATCAGCTTCCTCGGCAAAGTTCCGAGGCCAAAAACCTACGGCGCCATCCGCGGACTAGAAAGTAAGGGATTGTTGCGGATCGTACCAGGCAAACCAGAAAGGTACATGGCCGTCTCGCTAAACGACGTACTCATACCGCTAGTCGAGAAACTCAACAAAGAGACAACGGAATGCGTCCAGGTCGTCGAAAACCTGGCTATGGCGTTCGAATCCTCAAGATACGTCTATACGGAGAAACCATACGAGAGATACGATCTCTGGAGCGTTAGAGGCAGAGACAAGGTCTACAAGCGCGTCCAAGACATGATCGGCGAAGCCAAGGTCAACGTTTTCTTCACAACCACAGCGAACGGGCTAGTGAGAATCTACAAAGCTCACTCAGAAGTTCTCGAGAAAGCCGCTGAACGAGGAGCCAAGGTCAGAGTCGCAGCACCGATAAACCAGACTAACCAGAGTGTAGCAAGAGAACTAGGAGAAGTCATAGAAGTCAGAAACTCAGCCGGCCCGATGGTAAAATTCCTCACCGCCGACTCTGCAGAGATTATCTTCACAGAAGACATCCCTGACGATACAAACGTAGCGACAGGACAAGATGTAGCTACATGGACAAATGATCCGTTGCTGGTGAAAGCGCACGAGAAAATGTTCGACCAGCTCTGGCCATCACAACCACAACAGAAGGAAGTAGTCAAAGCTAAAGCTCGCTAGTCACGGTATAGCAAGATACACAACTACCATCCCTACGGGTTTTTCCCCGATTACTGCCGGGGATATCCGGTTCTCTCTCGGGATTGATACACGCGAGTGTCCATGTAACTATTCGACAATTTTCGAAGTTACATGATGCCTATGTTCGATGCGGCCTTGGGTGTAGTCAGTGGCTTGTGGGCGATATCCACACCACGACCCCAGAGCTAGAGAGCAAAATGAGTCGATTGAACAGATCGAAGGATACCTTACGCGACCGAATACTGCACGTTCTCTCTGGCGCACCAATACCAATGGACGTGGAAAACGTCCGGATCAAGTCAGGGCTCAAAAACTGGGAAAGCACCAAGGCACTGCTCCTCGAGCTCGTAGTGGAGGGCGTCATCAGCGGTCAGAAGACGACAAAGTCCTGGGTCTTCTGGGTAGACCACACAGACACCAGGCTCAGTATAGCAGGAAGAGATCACGCATGAACAACGCCCCTAGAAACCTCCATTACAGAACCACGGTACCAGCGAGCCAATCAAGCGCGCCTTCTCGCGTAGCCCCGGCTTCGGTTCAATCTGGGAAAAGGGTTGGGACGAGCCCACAGGGAAACTACAAGGAGTGAAAAAATTGGAAAAAATAACAGGGAACAAGAAAGGCATCAACACTATACTCGCATCTCTACTCATGGTCGTCATCGTCGTCGTTGCATCCGTCATGGTCTACGCCTGGTCGACAGGACTACTCGGCACCTTACTAGTACATCCTACCACAGGCCAAGAGAATTTGGCCCTTGAGGCATGTAGCCCTTGCACTTTCTTCAACAGCCAGAACGTTACAATGAACATTCGAGAACTCGGCACAGTAAACGTTACTCTCACCAGCTACTTTGTCAAAGACTCCAGCGGAAACCAGTATTCACGGATATCGTGGGCAGCACCCAATGCACCTCCAGTGATCGCTCCGAACCAAGTGAGGGGAATCATCGTCCTCATCAACACGAGCTGTGGATCTTCCTGCACTCTGACCGGAAACGCCTTCACATTCACCTCAGGCTACTCTTACACTATCACCATGGTGACTTCACGGAACACCCAATTCTCGTTCTCGGTGACCCGGTAAACAGGTGAGCCAAGAAATGAAATCAATTCGTAAATGTCTCAACAACAAGAAAGGCATTGACACGATTCTTGCAGCACTACTCATGGTCGTCATCGTCGTCGTTGCATCCGTCATGGTCTACGCCTGGTCGACAGGACTACTCGGCACCTTACTAGTACATCCCACTACGGGCCAAGAGAACTTGAACTACGTTACGAATTCTGGAGCATTCTCAAACGGCACTAATATGACAGCGTACATCAATAACCTAGGAACGGCGAACGCAACAATCCAAACGTACTATGTGAAAGACTCGAACGGCAACTCGTATCAATACAGTTACGCCACCGGCGCGGGACCAACGATAGCCCCCAACAAGAGCGTTGCGATTAACTTCCCTATAGGAAGCAGTTGCAGCGGCTGCACCTTGTCAGGCTCAGCTTACACATTCACGTCTGGCTACTCGTACACAATACTGATGATTACCACGCGAAACAACCAGTTCACTTTCTCGGTAACAAGGTGAGCCTACGCTTGGTGGGTCTTGATGCCCGGTTTGAACTTCCCCGTTTTTTGAAAACCGATCCATATCGGTAAAACCAGAAGCTTCGGAAGGCTTGGAAAATGGCCACGACTAAGTGGGCCATGTCGAGAGCCGAAAGCAACCGTAAGCTCCCGGAAAAAGACGATTCCGTGAGAATGACGGCCAATGTTGACCGTATGGCTGTGTCGTCGTTTCTTTGAGCGTTGCTACTTGTGCAGAGGGGCTGTCATCCTTGGAGAGCCATACTACCGGTGCAGAATACCTACTCACCTTCCGGGAACGTATCACTTAGGAGATCATTCCGATGAAGGCTGCGCACTTAGGCATCACAAACCTACAACATTTGATAATAGATGTTTGAGAAATATGGGAAGTGTTCTCCTTGACAATTGACGCACTCGACAAGAATCTGAGATTCTACCAGTTCTCAGAGTTGAACATTCCGCGACAATTGGGTTCAATTAAACCAGTTCTTCCGCTAATCGACGATCGCAAACAAAAGTTGAATCGACAGATCCTCGATCACACAATTGCATTCGTCGATGTCATAAGTTGGACTAGAATGTCCATCCAGCAGGGATTGGAATTCCTTCGGACTCGAACTCTAGCCTGGTACCAATGTGCAAGGGCGAAAGAAACAGTGGGGCTTTATCTCTAGAACCCTTTGAGATGTCAGGCTTGAACTTCCAAGTCTCGGTCGAACACGTATCGATAGGTAGCACTGGAGAGAAGAAAGAATGAATCTAGCAAAATGGGCGAAGAATCGTATTGAGAAGAACCGCAGGTCAAGGCGGGGCATCAGTACGATCATGGCCAATCTGACCATGCTTGTCATAGTTGTTAGTCTAAGTTCTCTCCTTTTCGTGTGGGCGATTTCCAGCTTCGGAGCCTACCAGGGAGGCGCAGGGTACTGGTTCTCCAGCCGCAGCATAGCCAACCAGGAAAGAGTATCAGTAGAAAACGTCTACTTCGGATCGAGCCTCATCAACATATACGTTCGCAATGTAGGAACAATACCATTCACTGTCGTCAGCCTATATCTTAACGGGTCACAGACCGGCGTCTCTCGGGTCATCAACGTCACACAAGTCTATGGCTTCTCGATGGTGAATACTATTACAGGTTCAGCTCCGGCACATGGAGACATTCAGAAAGTAACCGTTGCGACATCTAGAGGTACCGTCGTAGCGACAACTTGGGTGTCATAGACACATGACGATCTACAGACGATTCGTCCGTGCAAAGAAGGGCATGAGCACCGTATTCGGGGGACTATTCTTCGTCATTCTCATACTTATGGGATTTAACCTGATGCTGTGGGGCTTCATCCAATACGACAACTACAATACGACACTTCGCTCGATGAACCAGAACGATCAACTCGCCATTTCTGAAAACCTAGTCCCTACAAATCCCGGGGCGCAGAACTTCACCAGCACAAGCTTCAACATCCCAGTCAACAATCTAGGCGGCACCACAGTCAGCATCGCAAGAATCTACATTACTAATATTTCTCCGACTGGGGGTACCCACTGTACCAGCAGCGATCCCAACAGCCAAGGCTCATGCATAGTTGATACGGGATCGGGCACCCAAAACTGCGCAGGCAATGGCCTCTGTTACTTTACAAACGGAAATGTAGCGGCAGGCGTGATCTACCAACTCATCCATGTCAACGGATTGACGTTGAACGACGGAAGCGGATACAAGGTTATACTAAGCACCACAAGAGGTCGCTTGTTCAGCTTCTTCTACCCTTGGCCAGTGAATGTAAATAGTAACAATCCAGGGGGACAATTCGTCACCAACATCGGACCCCTGTCAATCTATTTCGACTTCAAGTCCTTCAACTTCACCCAAGGCTCCCAAACTCAATCCCAATCAGCCTTCTGTGTTCCCACTTCAACCACTATGGTGTATTGGGTGGAGGTCGCGAACACAGCAACCAACAGTGGAGTAACATTGGAAGCCAGCACTATGATGGAGATGCAGCCGTACAGCGCCAACGGTTTCGGACAATTCGTCCGAACCTGGATAGTCTCGCCAACAAGCATCAATCCGGCTTCTATCACCCCATACAACCAGAATCCCGTTCCTGTCGGCAACCCATACTATCTGCCTCCGGCCCCTGCGAACGGAGCAGCCGCCAAGACACCAGTCTATTTTGGCGGCACAAGCCAAAGCGGGACGGGTGGCATTAACTTGGGAAACACTCAGGACAATTGGCTAACCTTCATCGGATTCTACTACATCTACCAGAACCAGCCTCAAGGAGAGACAATCCCATTCATGGACTTCAAGAGCACTGCTGGTTATCCGGGCACATGTTGAGTGAGACCTGGGATGGCTAATGAGTTATGATGACCAGGGACAGCCAGCAAACAACGACCCTTACTCATACCAGGACCCCTCGCAATACGACCCCTCACAAGGCTACACTGGTTACGAGTCCGGTTCCTATGAGAACCAGGGATACGACAACTCAGGATACGCTCCAACTCCCCCACCACAAGAACAGCAACCAGCGCGCCCTCAACTCCAACAGCTCCAGAGAATACCGTCAGGAATTCCCGGTTTCGACCAGATCGTTGGCGGCGGGCTCATCCGCGACAGGGTCTACCTCTTAGGCGGTCCTGCAGGTGCAGGCAAGACAATCTTCTCAACACAGTTTCTCTACAACGGGATATCAAAGTACAACGAAAACGGGATCTACGTCGTGCTAGAAGAAACTCCTCAGCAGCTCCGAGAAAACATGTACAACAGCTTCGGCTGGAACATACAGACATACGAGGACAACGGCAACATAATAGTCTTAGACGCGATTTCCAGCCGGCTCGGGCTTAGCAGCGGTGAACGGTATGTCGTACCGCGACCTTTCACCCTGGAATCATTACTATACGAGATCCAGAACGCCATACAAACCGTAAACGCTCGCAGAGTGGTGATAGATTCACTAGACGCGATGAGTCTGGAACTTACCCAAGTGGATCTCAGAAGTCTCATACAGCGACTTACCATGATTCTCAAATCTTTCGGCTGCACCACATTGCTCGTCAGCGGACAAGCTGAGACGACCAACCAAGGACGCAAGTCTGTCGAGGAATACGTGGTCGACGGAATGATCAGGCTTCACCACAACCTCGAAGAGAGTGTTAGCGGCGAAACGACACTTGAACAGAACGCTCTCGAAGGAAACTCGCTCGAGGAGGACTCGTTCTCCATGAAGGTGCGCTCTCGAAAAATCGAGATTCCCAAAATGCGCGGCACCTCTCACTCTCAATATCAACATCCCTTCATCATCAACGAAAACGGGATCGAGATCAAGTCAGAGCCTGAGGTCACCAAGCGATTGAGGCGCGCAATCTTCAAGGCGAAACAGGTTGATTAGAGCTAGACCCCCGGAGAGAATCCGCCGAATCCGGGTAGGAATGGGTGGCCTAGACGAGAAACTGGGCGGTGGAATACCGGCCGGTAGCACTGTACTCCTGATCAGCAACCAGGAAGGTCCTGTTCGTCTCTTCTGCCAGCAGATCGCTTATCTCTTGGGCACAGAGGGGCATCGAATTTTCTATTTCACAATCGTCAGAGACCCCGCATACATCAGAGAAGAAATGATGGTCTACGAATGGGATACCAGCGAAATGGAACAAGGGAGACAGTGGACCTTTATTGACGCATACAGTCCAAGAGTGCAGTCCCTCCAACAAGGGGGTCACGGGCCAGGATCAATGGGCGCGGGTTTGCTCGGGCCCGGGGCAATGAGTCCCGGTTCGAGAAGTCTTGGCTCCGACCTCTTTGTGACACTCCGGAGGGAGATACTGTCACAACTGGATGAAGGAGACATAGTAATGATAGATTCACTCTCGGACCTGCTGGTCAATCATGACGCCGCATCTGTACGTGAGCTCTTGGAGATTCTAGGCAGCCAGATTCATCAGCGAAACGGCCTCGTCTTCATGCCCATCTTGTCGGACATCCACGATCCACATGTTGTCGCGACTTTATCGCACATGTCTGATGTCGTTGTTGAATTCGAGCTTGAGTCTGAGCACTTAGAGGGAAAGCTTCGGTTTTACAAGATGAGGAGAGCACAGCTGCGCCCAATGCTCCTGCCGTTCTCAATCACAGACAGAGGAGTCATGGCCGAGACATTCGGCAGAGTGATCTGATAATCATGTCAAAAACCGCAAAGCCCGAGAAAACCGACAAGATAGACAACATTGTCGGCATGCTGATGGAATACGAAAAGATGACCATAGATCTGATGAAGAAAGCATCAGACACACCCGTTCTGGAACAATACGATGTAAACGCGCCCTATGCAAAGGTCCGGATCGTTAAAGAAGATGGCGCGATCAAGTACCAGATAGTGGAGGTGCAGCTGAGCGATGATGAGAAGAAGAAGCTCAGGGAGATCGGCGAGCTCCTCGTCGAAGAACTGGACGTTGACGTTAAGAGGCTAGGCGGCAACGAGAACGCTGCAGCTTACATTAGGAAACTTGTCGAGAAGATCATCAAGAACTAC
Organism: Candidatus Bathyarchaeota archaeon; assembly: GCA_005881615.1. Lineage (GTDB taxonomy): Archaea > Thermoproteota > Bathyarchaeia > 40CM-2-53-6 > 40CM-2-53-6 > 40CM-2-53-6. The sequence goes on along the minus strand of VBBR01000036.1, from coordinate 8,695 downwards.
AAGATCAAGATCACGCCTGACGCTCTAGACCGTTTGATGTACTACATTATCCGGGACTTTGTGCACTTCGACAAGATAGACCCGTTGATGCGGGATCCCTGGATCGAGGATATTTCCTGCAACGGCATGGGAATACCCATTTACATATGGCATCGAAAACATGAATCGATACCGACCAACGTTATCTTCAACACTTCGGAAGAGCTTGACAAGTTCATCCTCAAACTCAGCTACATGACCGGCCGGGCCATATCCATTGCCCAACCGGTCCTGGACGCCACGCTACCAGACGGTAGCCGAGTCCAGATGACCTACGAGAAAGAGGTCACCAGACGCGGATCAACCTTCACGATACGAAAGTTCAGAGAGAGACCTCTCACCTGCTCGGACCTGATAATCTACAATACAATGTCTGCGGAGATGGCGGCATGGTACTGGTACATCATCGAGAAACAAGCCTCGGTCATCGTCGTGGGCGGTACAGCCTCAGGAAAGACAACCTGCATCAACACTCTTGCAATGTTCATCAAGCCCAACGCAAAGATCGTCTCAATCGAGGATACATCTGAAATCCAATTACCCCACGAAAACTGGCTATCATCCGTCGTCAGAACAGGATTCGGCGTAACAGGCGAAGTCTCCGAGATCACACTCTTCGACTTGCTCAAGAACGCTATGAGGCAGCGCCCTGAGTACATCATCGTCGGAGAGGTCAGAGGCAATGAAGCCTACACCCTGATGCAAGCAATTGCCACTGGTCACGGAGGCCTCGCAACGCTACACGCCGATTCAGCCGAAGCCGCAATCCATCGTCTCGAAAGCGAACCCATGAACATACCCCGACCCCTAATCCCGACTATCGATGTCATCGGGGTCCAGACCAGAGTCCAGGTGGGCGACAAGAGCGTCCGACGCATGGTCAACATTGCAGAGGTCGTCGGACTGGATCCCACCACGAAAGATGTGTTAACCAACGATGTCTTCAAGTGGAATCCAAAAACGGACACGTACGTGTTCTATGGACGAAGCTATGTTCTTGAGAACATCATGAAACGTCACGGTTACAAGCATGAGGAAGTGATGGAGGAGCTCAACAACAGACGCCTCGTCCTCGAATGGATGGTCCGGAACAACATCCGCGATTTCAAAGATGTCGTTGAAGTCATACGCACCTACTACGTCAATCCGCAACAGCTCTTGGATCGGGTCAAGCGCGAGAAGATGGTCCAATCACCTTCAGGAGCCACCCCATAATGAGTCTAATTGATCCCATCCTCCCATTCCTGGGACCGCTAGGCCAGATCCTGACCACGAACTCTAACGATATTCTCGTGGTACTACTTGGATTCATCGGCTTAGTGTCCCTAGGCCTCTACACGGCAAAGAAGAATCTCTTCGAGACAAGCAAGTCATGGGCCGGAGCAACAGTCGTACTCTCGTTCGTCACGCTGCTTTTCAGAGGAATGGGCGCGATCTGCGGATGCACCTGGTACACGGACCCTAACACCGGTGCCGTTCAGCAGCTCGTCCCAATCACCTATCTGCTGATAGCCGGGTCCTTCTTCGCCATACTGTACAACTTCAACATCCCCGTGCTGAAGAAGCACAAGTGGTTGATCAGCATCCCATTATCAATTCCAATCTCAATCGTCTCCAGCATGTTCTTCCCGTTAACCGCAACTACCCCACCGTGGGTAATTATCGAAATCGTCCTCCTCTCACCCCTAGGTGCGATCTACAGCAGTTTCGTCTACGAGAAAGCCGTACTCCACATGGGAGACTATCGAACTAGAATGCGTCGCTTCATGGAACAGGGTGAAAAGGGCAAGAAGGGAGGAATTGCGCTTCCCCCAGAAGAGAAGCAAGGCTTCTCCTACTTCACCTACGGTCTACTTGGCAGAAAAATAGGCAGACTACTACCGATCTTTAGCGGTCTCAAACAGGTTCTCTCTCTAGCTGGAATGAAGATTGGGTACAAGGCCTATGTTAGCAGCATGGTCTTCTTCGCCTTGGTGGGAGGAGGATTATCCTTCTTCGTATGGTTCCTCATCCTCAATCTAGGCCTCGGAAGCGCATTCGGTCTCACATTCTCGATAACATCCGTTCTCCTGAGCGTTCTACTCTCGATTGGGCTCGCGGTAGTGACTGGCGCCGCAATTCTTGGATTCTTCTACATACTCCCATCCATGAAAGTCGGGTCCCGGAGGCAACGGTTAGACAATTTCCTGCCGTTCACTGCAAGCTACATGACAGTTCTCGCATCCGCGGGGGTCACGCCCGAGCGGATACTGAGATCCACTTCTGAGAAGGATCCTAAGTTCATGCTCTCCGACGAGATTGCGAATGTGATCGGAAGAATCGACCTTCTCGGCTACGATGTCATCAACGCTATGAACGCTGAGGTAGAGCGCTCACCCTCAGCAAATTACCAAGACCTTCTGCGAGGCTTCGCAGGGGTCATCAGGACCGGTGGTGACATGAAGAAGTTCTTCCAAGGAATAACAGACCACTTGTTCCAGAAACGAGCTCTCTCAGTCCAAGCATTCCTCGATACCCTGGGAATCATTGCTGAGACATACGTGCTCATGCTCATCGCCTTCCCCCTAATGCTCGTCGTCATGCTCTCGATCATGGCCTCTATAGGAGGTAATCTGGGAGGGATAGATGTGTTCTCTTTCATGTACCTCTTAGCCTTCATCCTCATACCAATATGCGGCGTAATGTTCCTCTTCATCCTGGATACTATGCAGCCGAAAGGTTAGGGAAACAAGAAAATGTCACAACCAAACGAACCAGCACCGGCACCGGCCCCACAGGGCTCAGACGCCGCAGTCCCCGCCAAGAAAGTTAAAAAAATCAAAGACGATTCGGGCGGCGGAGGCGGACTGGGGGGGATCTTTAGCAAGATCACCCGTAAACTAGTTTGGGTCTTCAGCGGAATAATCTTCGCTGGAATCTTCTTCTGGGGAATAGTTGAGATCGCTCTCTTCGGGCCTACGCCAAGCGTTCCGATTGCTGGCTTAGTTGGCAAGTTCAGCATCGACCGTTTCCTCCTACTGGGAGGAATCGTCGCGCTCATACCTCCGGCCCTAGTCTATCTTGCAGAGTCCAAGCGACGAGACTCTATCGATAACAACATTCCACACCTCATCCGAGACATTGCTGACGCAGGTAGAAGTGGCATGACCCTGACCAGGTCTATCGAAATCTCCTCGGAACGTGATTACGGTCCCTTGACGAAGGAACTCAAGAAGCTAATTGCAAAGATCAGCTTCAGGGTCCCGTTAGAAAGGGCCCTGCAATACTTTGCTGATGCGACCGGTACAACTCTCTCTCGGCGAAGTTCGATGCTTATCGCAGAGGCCAACAAGTCCGGAGGAGACATCCAGGAGAGCATGGAATCCGTCGCCAAGCACGTGCAAGAGATCCAGTACTTGGAGAGAAAGAGGCGTGCCACTCTAAGACCTTTCATCGGAGTCATGTACATCAGTTTCGCAGTCTTCCTTGTCACCGTCTACCTACTCATCTCGAGCTTCTTCAAACAACTGGCCAACACGAACTTCGGTGGTGGCGGGGGAGGCATTGGGGGGGTAGGGTTCAACTTCATCAGTCTCCCCTTAGACAAGATAACAACGGTATTCCTGTACATGGCAATGATCGAAGCTCTCTTCGCAGGACTAGTCGGTGGAAAGATGGCGACAGGCTACCTCAAAGACGGGCTGAAGCATGCAATACTGCTCATGATGATATGCTTCGTGACCTTCGTCTTCTTCATCTAGCCCTTGATACCGACGATGAGGGTCCGCAGTCCACAACCGCCTCTGCAATAGAGTAACCCGCCTAACACCA
>VBBR01000036.1:0-4718 GCA_005881615.1 Candidatus Bathyarchaeota archaeon | reverse complement strand
GAACAGTTCGGAGAAGAGAGTGGGGTAGCCGACCCAGATCGTCATTCCCAAGCGAGCCCGAGAATCAGCCCCCAGTTCCGCACGGTGAGCAAAGAAACGGAAAGCGCAGGGTCTTACGCGTGGCAAGGGCTCCTCTCTGAGACACCGTTACCTTTACCAATCTGACTACGTTCCCCTTCGCCTCTTCCGCTGGTAGCAAAGTTTTCGCCTAGACCGCCTGAGTGAAGGCTCTTCCCCAGCTTCTGGTTCGCCGCGTTTCTAGACAGTTCACATGTTGATTTTTACATTTTCGCGGAGATAACATCTGATCTTTTCCCGTTCAAACTGCCTGAACGGAGGTTTGCGCGAGTTCTCGCATCGAGATCTTCGTGTTCAAAATTGTGGTCTTATACCGAACTATACCACAATGTATCTCTCATGGCCAAGTTTATCTTCTCAATGGGGAACGAGAACTATCGGAAGCTGCAGCTCGAAGCAAAGACGAGAGACGTGACCATCCAAGCGCTGATACGAACCGTGGTCATACCCGAGTGGATTAAGACCCACATAGAAACGACCACGACCAACACTCACGCGAGCGTCACAGAGACATCGTCTCTCCTCAGCCATACCACCGGATTCCTCGGCCAATCACATCGTTCCCTCCCCTCGTCGGTTGGGCGACGGACCTAAGCCCAACCTCCCGCCTTTTTTTTTGGACGGGCCACGCTCCAGCCCGGCCCTAGAACGCTTCTTCTCAGCCTAGTTGAGGTGTTGGAATTTTCTGAAGGCCTGCCTTCGCGTCAGAAAACTGTTGGGAGAAGCGCTCGTACATTCTAAGCTCCTGGCTAGAAATCGGCTTAACCTTCTGCATAGCCTCGTCGAAATGACGCCTAGCCACCTTCAACCCCTTTGCCTTCTTCTTCGCATCCTCGGCATCTTTCGCCTTCCCGATATGTTCCTTGATCGACAGCATTACGGCAGTATTGCAAATGGACGCGATATCCGCCCCAGTGTACCCTTCCGTCTTCCTTGCAAGCTCATCCAGTTTCACATCATCAGCGAGAGGCGTCTTCTTTGTGTGAATCCGGAAGATCTGCTTCCTCGCCTCTAGGTCTGGCGGAGGAACCAGGAGCATCCTGTCAAACCTACCAGGTCGTAGAAGAGCAGGGTCTACAATATCAGGCCGATTTGTTGCGGCGATAATGACGACGTTCCTGAGCTCTTCAAGCCCGTCCATCTCGGTCAGAAACTGGCTGATGACCCGTTCGGTCACATTGGAATCTCCTGAGCCGCTTCCACGAAGAGGCGCTACGGAATCGATCTCGTCAAAGAAAATGATGCATGGCGAAGCTTGACGAGCTTTGCGAAAGACCTCCCTAACGGCCTTCTCAGACTCTCCAACATACTTGTTGAGCAGTTCCGGACCCTTGACGCTGATGAAGTTCGCCTCACTCTCGTTCGCAGCCGCCTTCGCCAAGAGTGTCTTACCCGTCCCAGGTGGACCGTACAAGAGCAGCCCCTTTGGAGGAACCGCGTTCATCTGCGCGAAGAGCTCCGGGTACTTTAGCGGCCACTCGATGGCCTCCCGAAGTTCCTCCTTGACCCCCTCTAGGCCTCCGATATCATCCCATTTGATATCGGGAACCTCCACCAAAACCTCCCTCATCGCTGAGGGTTCGACTTCTTTCAGTGCTTCTTGGAAGTCGCTCATCCGGACGATGATCTTGTTGAGAACCTCAACAGGAATGTTCTCCGCCTCCAAGTTAATCTCAGGCAGAATCCTACGAAGCGCCCGGATAGCCGCCTCCTTCGCAAGCGCTTCCAAGTCTGCGCCCACAAACCCGTGAGTGACATCAGCCAGTTTTTTCAGATCCACATCCTCCAAGGGCATTCCCCGAGTGTGAATCTGCAGTATCTCCAGTCTCCCATCTCTGTCGGGGACACCGATCTCGATCTCCCGATCGAATCTTCCGGGACGTCGGAGAGCAGGGTCTATCGAGTTGATCCGGTTAGTTGCCCCAATCACCACCACCTTACCACGGGACTGTAAGCCGTCCATCACTGAAAGTAGCTGCGACACAACTCGTTTCTCTACCTCACCCGTGACCTCCTCCCGTTTCGGGGCTATCGAGTCTATCTCGTCGATGAAGATGATAGATGGCGCATTCTCCTGTGCTTCTTTGAAGATCTCTCGAAGCCTCTCCTCGCTCTCGCCATAGAACTTGCTCATTATCTCCGGCCCACCAATACTGTAAAAGTTGGCGTTTGTCTCACTTGCAACCGCCTTTGCTAGCAATGTTTTGCCTGTGTTGTGGCTCAATATGCCGTTCGTGAAGAAAGAGCGTGTACTCGGGACCTCGAAGTCGTATACTCTTTGCCAGCCTTCGAGTTTCCTTACTGTCCTGATTTTTTCGAAGTCGTCATCGAGATAAGTGAGGTTTCGCTTGTAGCCTCTGACAATAGCTTCCAGTCGCGCTCTTTTCCGAGTAGAGATGAAGCCTATTTGTTCCTTGAACTTGTTTACAACATCTTTACCACGAATCGCCAACGCGTAAGAGGCTGAGTCTCCTCCTCCACTGGTAACATAGGGGCCTCCGTGAATCCTTGAGATAATTCCGAACCTTAGAAGTAGGGTCTGCACTTCCTCCAACAATTTCCGGTGTTTGCTTCTGAGGAAGACGCCGTGGTAGTTGTTCGCTTTTCTTGCGTAGCCATCTCCTTCAAAAGCACCTCGGAGGAATGCTGCCACAACTGTGTTCGGTGACATCAGTATCGGCGTCGGTACTCTCTTGTCTACACGGGACCAATATTTTCCGAAGAATTCAGCGAGTCCTCTGTTGTCGAATCGTAACACGTTGCACTGTTTGCCTGACTTCGGAACAGCGTACCCTTCAACGCCGAAAATCACCATTCCTTTCCTTATTGCGGTTGCAAGTTCCTCTTCGTTAGATTCGATAGTGAAGAAGACTCTATCCTTGCTGGCGGTCCCGTCTGCAATGAATATGCCGAAGAGTTCTCCCAATTGCTCATCCCAAAACTTAGGCATCAGCGGTTTGGTCCATAGTCTCACCGTGTTGATTGTATCGCTGACAACCACGTATTGTGTAGGCGAGGGAATCCACCTGATCGTCTTCACTCTATCCTCGGGCTTGAGTTTCTCCGCCTCGGTCCACCCGTGTTCAGTCATGAGAGGGTGGTTCAGAGTCGTCTGGAGTCTTTTTCCAGTCTCGGTGATTATCTCCATTGTTTCGGGCACGTCATAGATGTGAAGGGCTTTCGCGCTGCTTGGGGGATAGATAGGAAGGTCTGCGATGTAGACGCCGGGAAGTACGCCTTTCGCGAGTTCTTCTATTCGAATTAGCCCACCATTTTCAAGGGCGATTAACGAGTCGCCGACAACGCAGCCTGGCGGTCCGTGAAGCAGGACCCCCTTCGGGGCCTCGACTCCCAGTCGTTCGAACAACTCGGGATGCCTCAGCGGCAGTTCGATCATCTCCCGAACTTTCTGGATGACAGGCCGAAGCCCTCCGATATCCTCGTAGGCAATCCTTGGAATTGCTCTAGGCGCTTCTTTCACCTGCTCGCCGACCGTGACTTGGGTCTGGTCTGTGACGATGACGGCTTCGGCGGTCGGTGTCGTGTGGGTGACCACAAGGTCGATCTTGCGACCCATCACGCTGATCGGAACATAGTCTCCCCGTGCTAGGACTCGGCCTTCCAGGATCTGGCTGAGATACTCCTCTCCTCCAACAATGCGTAGAGGTTCCGTAGGCGCCAGTGTGAGACGCTGGGCGATCTTTGCCTCTATTTTCCTAATTGTGACTTTATCATCTATCGAAACCCCGGCGTTATTCCTTAGATAGCCGTCTATTCGGATCGTTCCCTTACCGGAATCCGACTCGTAACCAGGCCAGGAAAGAGCGGTCGTCTTCTTCTTACCAACAATCTGGATCACATCGCCTGACGTTAACCCGAGTTGATCCACAACTTTCGGGTCTACTCTAGCAATACCCCGACCGACATCTCTCTGATACGCGTCGGCGACTCTAAGAGTAAGGGTCTTTTCTGGCAAGATTGATCCTCTAGACCTCCGTCACTGCGGAATCATCCTTGGAGTAATAACCCTACCTAGATCTAGTTGGGACAACTTGCCGTCGTTCTTTCACTTGAGATTTCTATCTTGGTCGTGGAGCATGCAAGAGTTGGGGCTTTCGGAAAACCTCTATCATTGCTCTTGCGAATTCGGGGAGATCGCTGGGGACTCTTGATGTGACGAGGTTTCCGTCCGTCACAACCGGCTGGTCGACATAGCGCGCGCCGGCATTGATCATGTCGTCCCTTATTCCCGCAACACAGGTTAAGGTCCGATTCTTCACGATCCCTGCTGACGCCAACACCTGCCCCGCATGGCAGATGGCAGCAATAGGTTTACCCTGGGTGTCGAAATCCTTCACAAATCTGAGAATTTTCTGGTTAAGACGAAGTTTCTCCGGCGATTTCCCTCCGGGAACAACTAGAAAGTCGAATTTCTCCGCATTCACCTCGTCAATCGATGCATTAAGTGTGATCGAGTATCCTTTCTTGCCCTTGATAGGGTCCATCGTCAGCCCAATGACTATTGTCTTGATCCCCTCCTCTTGTAGTCGGTATAGGGGGTGGAATAGTTCTAGGTCTTCGAACTCATCCGCGGCAATTATGGCCACTGTCTTTCCCTTAAGGTCGTTTGACACCGTCTA
>VBBR01000179.1 GCA_005881615.1 Candidatus Bathyarchaeota archaeon | reverse complement strand
GATGGCATGATTATGATCCAGAGATACGAGATACGAGATATGAGGGACCAGTTTTCACCGTCCGGGGCAGGAGCCCGACTGGTTGGAATCAATTGATTCGAAGTTGAAGCGTGTGAGGCGTTTAGCCAACTGGCTCATTTACGCTTCGGTGATCCTCGGGGTGGCTCTATTGGTTCGGCTCTACGTACTCATGGTTCCTTCCTGGTTGTTCGATTCAGTTCTTGTCGGTTGGATTCTCTATCTGGTGGTTGCGATTGCAGTGGCAAGCGATCGCGATAAAGCATACACTGCGGCTCTTGTCCTGTCATCATAACTCTGGCTGTTTCTCTGCCACAACCAGAACATTACTCTCTCGCCGAGGCCGGTCCAACTCTCGCGTCTCTGACCTTCATTACGGGGTCAGTGCTTCAAGTAGGGGTGATCGTCCTCATAGCGTCCTTTCTGTTTTTGGAGCGAAAGCAAGAGCGCGTCAGAACGATTCCTGTTCAACGATCGCGAAAGGGATTTCGCCTACAGAATCCATAAAGACTGATTCGGCAGGTCCGACAGCATGTCGCTGTCTGCTCAGAAGGCCGGAACACAGACTCTTGCACGCAGGGTCAGTTCTGGGATATCGGGTCTGGACACGCTCCTTGACGGAGGGTTTCCAGAAGGTAAGGTGGTCTTAGTTCTTGGCGAACCTGGAACGGGTAAGACCATCATGGTCTCCCAGTTCTTGCATAATGGAGTTACCGGGCAGGGAGACAAGGGCGTTTACATTGGCATGAACGAGTCGAAGACCCGCTTTACTGCGGAGATGATGAGCCTGGGGATGGATTTCTCCAAACTGGAGAGGGAGGGCAAGTTTGTGTACGTTGACGCAACCGAAGTTAGACGAATTCCCGAACAAGCCAAGGTTGGAAGGATCCCGGTGGGCGGAAGAGAGCTCGGCCTCGTCAACCTTATCGATCTCGTCCAGGAGGGAATCGACAAGCTCTCGCCAAGGAGGGTGGTTGTGGATTCTATCTCGGATCTCGTATTTCGCTTTCCGCAGATCGAGGAGCGACGGCCAGCCGTCCTAGACATCGTTGAGGTGTTGCAGTCAACAGGCACTACGTGTCTACTGACAAGCGAGCTTCCGACCACAGGAGAAGATAGGGTATTGCAGCCTGAAGAGTATCTTGCTGAGGGAGTGATACTGCTGAGGATTCTTCGCAAGGGAGTCCGGACTCTTCAAGTCCTGAAGATGCGCGGCTCCAAGGTTGACACAACCCCGCGGCCATATGTTATCAAGAACTCTGGCCTCGAAGTCTACGCGACGGAGGAAGTGTACGGGCAGACCACGGAGAAATGAAACGTCCGAAACGAGAATCGTCTCCCGTCCCTGATCAAGTCGTCGATGTTCTCAAGAACAACAAGATCGGATATCTTTCCGTCCTTTCGAAGAGCGAGGAATTGTACAGCTATCCCGTCGCGTTTCATTTTTCAGATTTGAAGCTCTATTTCATGACTCCTGTAAGTGCCGCGAAATTCAAGATTCTTAAAAACAATCCGACTGTCTCCTTCATAGTCGACAACGGGAAGGTGACTACTGAGGCTTGTGGAGCGATGATCCAGGGGAGGGCAAAGATATTCACAATCGGCCGGACGCTAGTCTCGATCCTCTCCGTGGGACCGAAGATGATTGGATTTACAAAAAAATACCCAGGAATGCTATCCTTTTACGCACGGGGAAAAGAACTTCCAGACGAGAGGAAGCTGTACAAGTACAGGCTCATCCGCATCGATCCATCGAAGATCATCTACTGGCTGGGCTACTCATTCGGCAGATACATTCCAAGGATTGAAGCCAAGGGACTGGGGCATTCACTCAATCTGAGCAAGGATGAGTCAGGACTCGAAATCTCGGCGAAACTGCTCGAGTCCGCGGATGAGGATCCTCCGGCAGAACCTGTGCAGATGGACCATGACTGGATGACTCGCCTCGAAGCTTCGGTCTCAGAAGGGATCCTATCCCAGGAAGAAAGGAAAATATTTGGATCCTACAAGGACGAACGCAAGTCTCACCCTCCAGCAGACGTATCGAGTCGTGTGACCGAGGAGGAGAGAAAAATCCTCAAGAAGTCGAAATACTAGGCGCGACTTCAGAGGCCTTAGCGAAATCCGCGACAGACAGTCGTCCCAGAGGGACAAGAGACTTGGCGCTCCGGTAGAAACAGTAAGCTGCTATCGCAAAAAGCGAATAGGTAATGATCGGCAACAGGATCGAGTCTCCGCCTACTTTCGCCCAGGGCGATCCAAGCTGACCAGTTACCCAGAGCAATCCCGCACCTAAGCCAAACCACTTCAGATGGCGTCTCAGTGTCAAGTCTCCGGATCTTCTCGCGCTTACAAGCAATGCTACCGCTCCGAGCAGCAGTATTGTTCCGATATAGCCGAGCAGGGGCGGGTAACCGAGCAGTTGGTAGGATGAGCCTGAAGAACTGGCGAATATTACATTGAAGAGTATGTTGAAGAAGTTGCCTACGGCTTGCGTTATTCCGATGAAATATCTCAGCTTGCTCCAGTGGAGAGTGTCCCTTTGGAGAGGGTCTGATCTGCGAGCAACGAGAACTGTCGAGTCGATCCAGACAAACGTTGCCGCGGTTCCCACTGCAATAAACGCGGCCGCCAGCAGGTTGACATAGAAGCCGGTTGCGTTGTAGAAGATTGCCGAGGCTACAAAGGCGGATTGAGCGACGAAGTACGTTGCGACTCCTCCAACC
>VBBR01000178.1 GCA_005881615.1 Candidatus Bathyarchaeota archaeon | reverse complement strand
AAGGAATTCACATAACGAATCTTCCAAACGCATAGCCTGAAACCTCGGGCTCGATCAGCTCAAGTATTCTCCGCGCCGTCTCTGCCTTTGAACACTCCTTACACGCGCCAGCAGACATTGAGAACCTCCTCCTCTAGCATCCCCTGTCCTACCGTCTCGTAGTGCAACATCAGCTCGCCATTCTTGAGACTCTTGACCGAGAGGAGCTTCAGGGTCTGCTGTTTGAACATCGAACACCAGTGATGATTCCCGCGTCCGAGGATGACCGGCCAAACTGCGACCCCGTAGTCATCGGCCAGACCCCGCTGGATGAACTCCTGGATGAGCGAGGGGCCTGCGTCAACGATGATGTCCTTTCCCGGTTTTCGCTTCAGACATGCCACGTTTCGAGTAAGATTTCCCTTCATGATCCTGGTAAGGCGACCTTTCACTTTGCCAGAAGCCCAGCGACTTGTCGCCCTCCAAAAAACGGTGATGAACCGTCAGAGTTGCTCGCTCGTTGAGTCCTCTGTCGGGCTTGGAAATAGGTCCAGCCGCCAAATGTTGCAACGCAAGAAACTGCTACTGCCAGGGGGATACTCGAATTCAGATTCTCTCAAAAGAGCAAAGCCCAATTTTCTACAGATAGCATTTGATGGATCATTACGCACTGATGGAAAAGCCATGAGGTATCTATAACTCCGAAGCTTCGCGACTAGTCGTATTACAAGAGCAGTGGCGGCAGTAGCGATTCCTTGCCCTTGGAACTCCGGCAGCACGCTCCATCCAGTTTCCCACACTTTCTGTCCGTCCCATTCCTTTTCCCAATATCCAACGGTACCAGCAGCAACCTCTCGATTGCCGACAAGTATCACGAACACGCAGCCAGAGGTAGGGTCCGCGGACAATGCACTGAACTTTCTGTGACGATCTCGAAGCTTTTCGGCGCTCTCTGGCCCGCCTAGGTGCGTCATCATTCTAGGGTCTCCTAACGTTCTCTCCAGCACCGCCAGGTCGCCGTCGGAGTAAGGACGGACGGTGACGGCGATTCTCTCGGTCATAGACTCTTTCATTACGAAAGCGTCACTTAGGCCTTTAAGACTCCCTTGCGTTATGTCACTTGGTCAATCATCTGGGCACAAGTCTGACCAACACCCGTTAGGGGGATAACAGGATTTGGCCAATCGATGCTTTGGAGGATCTTGGTCGGTGCAACCCCACTGGGGTCGCATTTATGGTGGGGCGGGTGGGATTTGAACCCACGATCACTGGTGCCCGAGACCAGTATCTCTAGTCGGGTCAGGTCCCTTTGACCAAGTTGTCCCTGCTTCTTCAGGCAGCCTGGACCACCGCCCCCGAAAATCCGAGGTATCTATGGAGGAAATAAGTCATTCAACTGGTCCGAAATTGTCATAACGGGACGCTTTCTTACGAGAATGATGGCTTCTCCACTCAACGCCGGCACGCGAAGAACCAAGAGTCGTGGCTAACAAGAGCACTTCTTCTGCAAGTTGCTGCTTTCTACGGATTGCGAATCCGATCTTATCAACGAACAGTTTAACATCTCTGATCCTCTCGATTCGGAGGGTGTACGAATCTCTTCTTAGAACGACTACTTTGTGGCCGTTCTTCCAAGTTGTTCCCTTCTTCTTGCCTAGGTAAGTGTTGGAATGAATGTCAAAATGCATTCGAAGTATGGACTCCGCTAACTCTAACAGCTTCAGATCCGAGTTTCCGAGTACGATTTGAAGCCTCAGACGGTTACGATCATTCGAAACTCCAGCACAACCATCTGCGGAAAACAGGCCCTTCAAGAACGCGGTGGGGTAAAAGTCCGCGTAACAACGCAGGTCTCCCAGATTTGAATTGAGGAAGAGTCCTAAAGGGCGGGAGGAATATTTGGACTCATAGTAGACCTTTCCCAAATCGTGCGTTATCGTTAACTTGTTTGTTTTCCGACTGAGAACATGGCCTACCGCCAGATTGAAGGCTTCCGCAAAATCGCGATCTCGAACGGCCAATTTTACGTGGTGATGGTAATCCGAATCCTCTACAAAGCTACCATCTCCTAAGAAGGACCCTATGACGAAACTCAGATCCCAAGATGGTTGAAACTGCAATTTGTCCCCGAGTTCGAGGCGGTCGAATTTCATTCAGAGTCGGAACTAAAAGTAACGAGATGGGATCTGAAGCTATGGGTGATCTGGACCCTGTCCCTGCTACGTGCCTGAACTCAATGATTCAAAATGCTTTGGTTGGCCGATTACGGGGCAAGGTGCAACTTGGACCCGACCATATTGGTCCCTCGAAATGAGTCGAGTTGTTGAACTATTTGCATTCGCGGTCATTGTAACTGGCCGTATTTGGCTCGACGTACTTTCTTGGAAGGAAATCGCGTTATTTCGATTGCTTGCGGTCAGATGGGGCTTTCTTGTGTCCGTTGAAGTATGTTCGGACGAGACGTTCGAAAAATATGCTGAATCCCCCGGTCCTACCATAGTATACCTTGTCAACTTCCTGTCTAACAAGTTGTTCCGCTTCGGACGACAAAGAGATCATCACTTTGCCCATGGTATCTCTAGACTACCAGAGATAGCTCCGGGCCGTTTTATGCTTATCCCCTGCGGTCGTATTCTATCGGCAAAGAATAAGAGCGAGAAAAAGCAGATTTGACGCAACCAACACGCATTCGCCCACACGACGACACCCTGTAGCCGACAGGGGTCCTAGAGAAAAGGCTAATCCAAGAGAAAGCTCTTAGATTTGGGTCCTCGTTTTCTCAGCGGCTTTGCCACGGTATCCCTTGGACTTCACGCCAGACCTGCGTCGGTTGAAGTCCTGGCCTTCCATGAAGGACAGTCTTTGGAGGCAGCCCTATCTCATCGAGCTGACCTACGCGGATAACTTTAGCCTAGTGGAGAATTCGATTCGTGGCAGAAATCTCAGGGTTCTGGAAGTTGGTTGCGGGACCGGTTTCATGAGTTTAGAGTTGGCTCGGATGGGCCATGATGTTGTCGGGATAGACATGAATGAGAAGATCCTCCGCATTGCGAGGCGTACGATGGAAACCGACCCTCACAGTAAGACACGGGGCGATCTACGCTATGAAGTAGCGGACTTCAACGAATGGTCGGATGATCCGGGAACGTACGATGCTGTTCTGTTTAGCCGCGTCCTCCATGAGCTTCCTCATCCCAGGAAGATCCTCTCTAGGGCTCACCACTTGTTGAAAAATGGAGGAAGACTGGTCTGTCTAGAATATGCATATGATGGAATGGATCGGAGAGCGGCAACCTGGCTGTATCAAATCCGACGAGTACTAGAACTATTAGGCTGGTATTCGTCGCATCTTCCTGAGAATCCGAAGGAAGGTGTGGACAGTATAATGAAGGCAAACCTGTATGGAAGGAGGGAGCATATCAACAAGTATGACGAGATGAGGCATCCCCTCGAACAACTCTTCCATGGGGGACACTTCTCCTGGCACTGCTACCATTGCTGGGATGTATTCAGAGATATGAGAGTCCCTGATCAGAAGAAGGAGAAGGCACTTGCGAGTTTGTTCAAAGGAATGGAACAAATATTGATTGACTCTAGAGAGATTCAACCGGTATTGTTCCTCTTCGTGGGAACCAAAGCTCCAGCGTAGGCTCATCGCGACTGTCTCTCTACTGATAGGCCCCTAGGAGAGTTTCTGAAGGAGTCTGGCGACTGCCGTGACGGCGACTAAGGCTCCAACAGCTACGCCTAATTGATCGTTAAGAGTTACCGATATGATTGCGGTTATACTTCCGGCTATGAAGTCTCGGAAGAGCCCCCTGCTCTTGTCAGAGGTATCAAGAACGTCTGAGCCGAGAACGAGTAGGAGGATCAGGAAGTATACTGGTTCTTGGCTTATGGTGTTGGCGATGACGAAGCTGGCTATCCATGCCGCCGACTCGGCGACTGGACGTATGGCTGGTCGTAGTTCAGCCAGCTTGTACGATAGGTCGCTCATGTAGTATGGGCGCTATAGTGGGATAGAAAAGGCGACCCGACTTTTTCTACTGCGTTCCAGTCCAGTAACAAAAGTGTCAATCCCACTTGGGATGGCTCTGGAACGACCGTTGAAGATGAGCAAGGGCAAAGAGAAAAGTACGGACTAGAACATTTCCTCGTGTGTCTTGGCAACTCTGAAAATCCACAAAGCGATGCCGAATGCTCCGGGAATGGACCAGTCTGAGATTGACACGTTTCTGGCCAGCAGCAAGATACCACTCCGACTCGGAACCACTAACTCGAAAGGTGAACCCAACATACATCCAGTATGGTACCATTACGCGAACAACAGGCTGTACCTCATGAGCTACAATGACGCGGTGAAAGTCCGGAACCTGAAACGGAACAAAACAGTCTACTTTTCGGTCGATACCGACGCGATGCCCAACACGGGAGTGAAAGGGAGAGGAACCGCCATCATCGTAAAGGACACAGGGAAGGCATTGTCATTATCGGAGAAGATCATCGCGAAGTATCTAGGGGACCTCACCAGCACCATGGCGAAGAACATGTTAGACCAGGTGAGACAGGGCTCGGAGGTATTAGTCGAAATAATCCCGCACTACTTTTCGACATGGGATTATGCCAAATCGAAATTCTAGCCCACCGATTGTGAGCCTCTCGAAAGGCTCAGACAATCTCAATGAGGTCGAGGGACGGATATCCCTTGTCGAAGTTGAAAGTGGCCCCGTGAATATGCGTGAAAGGCTTCACGCCGTAGATCAGTAAATGACCGTTCCAGCTTTGGATTTTTATGTGATAGTCGGCTTGCCTGAGAAACTCCTCGCGAACCTTGGTGTTCCGGGATGATATGCCGATGCTGAAGGCGCCTTCGTCCCGCAAGCCCTCTCCCATCTCGGTAAAACCAGGTAGAGTCAGATCTTCCCCATAGACCTGAACGAGCTTATCGAAGTTCATGGTCAACATCATGCCCGATGACACTTCTTTCAACGCATTCCATGCTTTGTAGAACTCCGCCAAATCGCTCATCAGCTGGCCTCTCAGCTTTAGCCTCCAGGTCTTCGAAGGTAGCTGCGGGTTGAACTCCGCTATTCGGACCCTTTCCGTTAGCGCTTTGTCGCCCACGTAAGGTCTTAGCGCCTCGGCGGAGGATTCCGAGCTGAAGGTTCCGGTAGAAACACTGAAGCACGCCCCGCCCTGATTGACGAAATTAGACCGGATCAAATTGATCAATAATCTCAGCGACTGCGGGGAAACATTGCTGTCTGTATCTATCATGAAGAAAGAGCCCTTCCGAACTCCGCCTCCAAGCATCTGGTCGAGTTCCCTACTTCCTGTGGAGAAGTGTGTTTCTGTATGTGGGACTTTCTCTGGACTTCTCACTATGTTTGGTGCGCCGTTTTCGTATTCTTCGTCCAAGAACGTGAACCTTCCCTTTTCCAAGGAGAATGGAAAATGTTGGCTCTGGACTCTGAATCCTCGAAGCTTGTCTATTCCGAGAGACCTAATTCTCCTTCCGTCTAGCTCGTTCTGTTCAAGCGTTACGACTCCGTCAACTAAGTAGCCGAGGCTGTCTGCCCGTTCTGCCTCACTTACCAGAATTACGCTCACCTTTGTCTGATCCAGTTCAGACATGACAGCCGACTCAAGCATCTTGCGTCCTTCAGGCGTCGCGTTTCTCAACGCTCCTTCCCAGCTATCTACGACGAGGACGGATTTCTGTTTGGCCTGCTTCAGTCGTACGACCTTCGAGAAGACACTGTCAGTGTCGGAGCCTCGGAGGTCGTGGAATTCGTCATTCCAGCTTGCCTTTGAGGATCGTCCAGACATAGAATCGATAACTTCATCGATCCAGGGAAACTGTATACGCAGCTTAACAGGTGAGACCCTACTTGACGCGTAGACTCTGCGTGAGTCCCCAATAGCGTTCAGTATCTCGAACGCGAGAGTTGTCTTTCCAGTTCCAGGGGCTCCTTGTATGAGCAGGACGTTTCCCGGAACTTCTAGAAACTCCAAGAACATGTTCATCATAGGGGATGATGTCGCACGGACTACGGAGGATTCGAGAGCTTGCGGATCGGGTTTTGTCCCCGAGGCTATCAAACTATTTCATCGTATATCGGTAGGGACTGTGAAAGATTTCAAGAATTTGTCTCTTTTGTGACGTTCGGTGGGGAACCAATGCGACTTTCATGTCGCGTTGACCCTCCACATGATAGTGAATCGGTAGACCCTAGTCCTCAAAGCCTAGAGAATGACGTCTAATTGGCGAGTAGCGGTGCCAAAACTCAAGTTCAGCAAAGACTACCTCCAACGCTTGACGAAACCTATTCCGAAGAAAGACCCGAACCGGCGAATGGAAACAGCTACGGAAGCGGTGTCAGAACCACGGCATCCAACAGGATTTCACCAGTACTGCTCAAGCTGCGGGAGAGATCAGCTCTTTAGTGTTGACACGCTAGGCTGGAAAACGTGCACTGTCTGCCGTCGCACTGCACCAGACAGAAGCCAGAGCCCAATCTAAGGAATCGCTTTTCTGACATCCTGACAGAGCGCATTCATAGGATCCCAGCGTGATTCAAGTACAATTTTTTAAACAGGGTGGGGAGGTGACAGATCTTGACCCTTCTTGCAGCGATCCTACGAACGCTTCAGCTCAGACGTTCTAGACGCTGCCTCTGCTCCGGTTAGGCTCCACATTCTCAAGCTCTTGGTTTCCAAGGGGCCTCTCCCATATACTGAGATAATGTACGAGGCGAAACTGGATCCTGTGCGGGATGCTGGAAAGTTCGTCTATCACCTCAAGACCCTTCGGAAAGCCAGTTTGGTGGCGATCGAAAAAGGCACGAAAAAGTACAGCATAACAGACCTCGGCAAAATTCTAGTCGAATTCTCACGCGATCTCGAGGAGTGGATCGCTGTCAAGAGGGGCCGCCTCTTCGTCCGAACCTCGAAAATGACGATAGAGGAGTTTGATAGGACCCGAATTGCCTCATCGCTTGTCACCGAGGCGGGCATGCCTCAGAGCCTCGCTGATGAGATTGCTTCTGAAGCGGAAGAGAGACTTCTGCGGTTTGGGACGGCCTACCTCACCGCACCTCTAGTCCGCGAACTCGTCAATACTATCCTCGTGGAGAGAAAACTCGAAGAATACCGACACAAGCTAACCCGGCTTGGACTCCCAGTCAACGACGTAACTGTTCTTATGAAAGAGGCGGGGCAGAAACACCTCGACTCAGCTTGGGTGCAGTCATCCGCTGGGGCAGCGGTAACCGAAGAGTACGTCCTGCTCAATAGCCTCCCAAGACCACTGGTCGACGCACATTTCTCGGGACAAATCCACCTAGAAGGCGCTGAATCGTGGACCCTCAAACCGAGTGTCTTCTCACACGACCCACGCCCTTTCTTCCGATCAGGATTACCCGGATCACAACCCCCTGTCTCATTTGAGAGTGCTCTAGGGACACTCTTGCGATTAGCCAGGGTGACTGAAGGACAAGTATCCGGGGAACAAATATTTGATCACGTCAACATCCTTCTGGCGCCCTTCATCAAGGGCGTCCCGAGTCAACGGGTCCAAGAAGCTGTCAGGCTCTTTCTCTCTCAGCTGAACTGGGATGGTTTCTCAAACATTCTTCCTTTCCGATCAACCATAGGTCTCGACCGTATCGCTCCCAACATCCTTGAGCAGTCTGATGCGATTGGTCCCAACGGCAAGAAAGAGGGGACGTACGGAGACTATGCTCCTGAAGCTGAGGAGTTGTTCCGCACTGTAATCGATGGGGCCCAGGAAATTGCTCAGTACAATCCGCTTGTCAATCCCTCGATCACCCCGAGACTTAACCGTGACAAACTGTCTGAGCCCGACGGACTTCTCTCACTGACCCACGAGAACTCGCTAAGACACTCTCTCATGAATTATCTCATACAGAATCCTGGAGAATCTTACACTGTATCTTCGGACGGGTGCATGTTCGTCACCGAAAGCATGGGTGATGTGGCTAGGGGAGCGCTGGTCGGAACGGTCCAAGTCAATCTGCCACGAATCGCTTATGAGTCAACAGGTAAAGATGAGCGTTTTCTCCAGGGCGTGACGTCCGCTGTGGACGAGGCGGTTAGGGCTCTGGAGATTCGCGGGCAAGCGATTCAGGAACGAATGAGGGAAGGGCTTCTGCCCTTGCTTTCCTGGGAAACCGATGGAAGCGCGTATTACGGGTCTCAACAGATGGCGGAGATAAGCCTCCTCGGACTAACCGAGTCGGTAAAGCATCACATGAAGAAAGAATTAGACAACAAGGATTCTCTCGTTTTTGTCAAGAAGATCATAGAGGCTGCTAGACGCGCGATTTCAGAAACCGATTCTCGGAAGCTTAGAATTCGAGTCGGTCTTCATCCCTCTCCAGAGGCATCATCGAGGCTTGCGAGTATCGATGCTGAAAAATACGGCTTTTCCACAATCGTATATCAAGGGTCCAAACGATATCCCTACTACACCGACGTCCCCGTAATCCCGCTCACACAGAAGATTCCATTCTCTACACGCGCGTCTCTCGAAGGAGAAGTTCAAAGATTCCTCGACGGGGGATCAATATTGCCACTTCTGATTGGAGAAAAATCTTCGACCGCAGGCTTGATGAAGGCTTCACAACAACTCGGAGAATCAGGAGTCAAACACTTCACGTTTTCCAAGATATTGTCACGATGCGAATCATGCTATCACGTCGATATCGGCGTCCGGTCAAAATGCTCGAGATGCAATTCCGATAAGCTGACAGTCATTGCAAAGTATGCTGGCAGATTGATCCCCCTCGATCTGTGGACAGAGTCACGAAGAAGAGACTTAGATAGAATCGCAGCCTATGATTTCACATAGACAACCCCTTCGAAGATGCACGTAGAGGACAAAGGGCGGGTCGAGTGGCTAGGATGAGACTCAATTGAGTTTATCTCATTGATCGTTTGACGGAGTGGCTTAGGAAGCGCAGCTTTGACAGAGATCCGGGTTGGTTCGGAGAGCCCCCTCAAAATAGGCCTCTTGACGGGCATTCTCGCCATTATCGTCGTTCTCGGAATACAGTTCGTCTTACTCAGAGAGCTCTCGGTCTTCAACACGGGACTCGGGCTATGGGTCCTCGCCATAGAGTTCGTTTCCACCGCGGCTCTCTTGTTGTCATTGGTATTCGTCGGCTCATTTTTCTCCGCAAGGATTCAACGCCAGTCGGGTTCTCGGACCCCTTGGGTGGTCTACTACATTCTTCTCGGTCTCGCCTCCTTCGCCGCCTTCACTCTCGGGATGAACAACGGACTGACACTGGACGTAAAATATTCAACGTATGCAACGAAAGCAGGAATCAATTTTCTCAACCTCCAGTACCTAAACGGCGCCGTCATCTGGGCGACCCTCATCCTAACAGCTCTCTTCATGCTCAGCGACCCTAGAATCTCCTCGGTTACGGGAAGCGATGGGAAGAGACGTTTCTACATGCACAGCAAGCTGCTCGGAATCCTTCGACTGCTATCCAGGACCAATCTGGGAGCGATTATGCAGACGACGAGAAGAAGAAGCTACTATGAATCATCCAGTCCCACACCATCCTTTGACTGGGACGTAGGGGAGACACCGGAGCATGCAGTTCTTTCGAAGAATGGCAAGTTGCAATGGAACGACAAGTTTCCGGTCTCCTCTCCGCCATTCATAGCATGGACAACAATCAAGTTTCTGCTCTGCCTAGGAATTGCGGCGACCATCGCCAATGATATCGCGCTAAGATTTGTCACGATTCAGAACTATCTTGTCCAGACGAACAGCACGTGGTTCGCGCAGGTGCAGACCTACCTCTCAATACTTGCGATGAGGCTGTCAGGAACTTACCAGGTTTCCTCGACTTTCGGCATAGACAATGTTTTCACATTTGAAGTCTTCAAGTTCGTTCTATCAATAATTGGTTTGGCGTTCGCAGTACTCGGGATCAGACTTGGAATCTCCCTTCTTGCAAATGCCATGGTGGGACTGTCGAAGAGAGCCTTCGGAATGTCCCGCGTCGCCCTAAGCAACCTGTTCATCATCATCACGTTACCGATTATGTACGCGGTGTTGAGTGGCGGAGCCTGGGTCTATGACGTCGGAACATCATTCATTCTCGACACTTTGGCCATAGTACTAGCCGGCATCGTTTTCCTCGCGGGATACACACGAACACAGCGCATCCTTCACGTTAAGATCACGCGAATCAAAGGCATAATGATTCTCGCAATCGTCCTAATCTCCACCATTACACTGCCTGTATACGGGACCTATCTCCGAGCCCAGTCCGGACAATACATCAACTACCAATGGAACCCGGCATACGTCCCGACAATCCAGTACACGCGCTGGGCCTACGGATTAGACTCTGTTCGCAACGCCAGCCCGTTACTCATCAATGCGACCGGAACACAGTCCAACACTCTGGACCACATCAGGATTTTCACAAACGAGTCCGCACGGCTAAACATGAAACCACTAGTCGGGGTAAACTGGATGTCGATTGACAACGCCCCCGTGGACATAGTCTATTACAACGGGAAAGAGTACTGGGTCTCCATTCTCCAGCTCGCGCAAGCCGGCATAGCAAACGACCCTGATGTGTGGCGCACACAACACTTGTTGCTGACACATTCGGAGAAAGTTCTTGCAGTGGATGCTGCAACCACTGGAAATGTAAGCATAGCGAAGATTTGGAACCTCACTCAGACCCCGCAGATCTACTACGGCGAAGGAGGATTGTGGCAATCAGTTGATGAGGTGTACCTGAACATTCCGGGCTTCAACGAAACCTATCTAACAGGCTACATCGGTACTGGAAGTTTTTCTGGCAGGGAAGATTCGACTTCGCCAACGGCGCCTACGGGAATATCAGGGCGCTCGAATATCGGGACGCAGACACCAGAATCTCCAACATTCTCCTGCCCGACATGCAACTTGACCCAGACCCGTACCCTGTCGTGGACAAACAAGGCAACATCTACCTTCTTCACTGGGTGTGGATCAACTGGCAAAGCCCCAGCGACTTCGCAGATTATCCTGACCACACAGACACATCGATCCTCCGACTCTTCGCGACAACTCTCACCAACATGAAAACCGGAGAAGTTACAGGATATCTGTATAATAGTGGCAAGACAGATTATGTCAGGTCGTTCTATGACTCGATGTATTCACAATGGAACCAGCAACTACCCTCATGGCTAGTCCCCCAGCTCAGGTACCCTGAAACATACTTCAACATGCAGCAGAACGTCTACAATTTCTACTTCCAAACCGACCCGTTACAGTGGCAAAGAAACGTTTTCCTGCAATCAACCGAGGACACACGATTCATTATCACCCCGATCAATGGTACTTTGACGTGGGCCGCTGTTCGCCTTGTTGAAATTTACAATAGCCCTTCTCAGAACCTCGCAGGTCTCTACATCGCCCCTGCCGGAGCCAATACTGGCCAGATCTACCTGATCAGGTTCCCTGAGGGAACGACGATAATCGGGCCAAATTCCGCCATTTCGGCCGTCAAGACTGACCCGACGGTGAAGGGCCAGCTAACCCTTCATCCTGACTGGACCACTGGAAACATACTCCTGTATTCGGTGAGCGGTCGCCTGCTCTACTTCATCCCGTACTATGGTACCCAAGGAGGTCAAGGAGGTCTAACCGTACCGGTGTTGATGGCAGTAGTTAACGCGCAAACGAAACAGGTCGGCTCGGCCTCAATAGCCCCTAATGATCCCATCAGCGCAGGAAGTGCTTCGGCAAGAGCAGTTGCCAACATCGGAATATCGACTGGGACACGAGCTACTGTCGACGGCACTCTTGCGTATGTTCATACATCGTATGTGTTCGGAGGATACACTCGCTTGGTCTTTGGAGTAAACAATGGTACACAAACGATCCAGATTCTCGCGCGAGCAGATGTCCTGACAACGGCAGATTTTGATAACTTAAACAGCAAAGCCATTGGGGCCGCGATTACGGTTGTAGCCGACACCAGCACAACCCCCTACACAGCCTTGAGCATTCAATGAGTCGGTAGAAAAAACCGTCCAGATCTTAGAGGGCTCCGAAGACCAAGCCAAGCAACCCCATTCTCAGCACGACGCCATTCCCGACCTGAGGGAAATATTTCGCGTGACTCGTCGAGTCAACACTAGAGTCTATTTCATCCACTCTCGGCAACGGATGCATCACAATCGAACTCTTCTTCGCTCGTGCCAACTCATCCGATGTCAGTCGGTAGGACCCCTTGACCATCTCGTACTCAGCTAGATCCCCAAATCGTTCCTTCTGGACCCTCGTCATGTAGATCACATCCAATTCTTTCAGATGCTGCTGCAACGATATGGTTTCTTCGACATCTATTTTCTTGGAGACTTCTTCCAAGACCTCTTTCCTCATCTTCAGAATCTCAGGAGAGATGAGGACTAGTCTCACCTTGTATTTCGCGAGCGCGTACGCGAGCGAGTGAACTGTCCGTCCGTACCGGAGGTCCCCGATTAGCCC
>VBBR01000177.1 GCA_005881615.1 Candidatus Bathyarchaeota archaeon | reverse complement strand
TATGGTATTTTAACACGCAAAGGCGAGACCCTATCGGTCAACTCGAATGAATTCGCTTGCAAGGGCGGTCTCCGCGAAGATCTCAACCATTAGGCATGCAACTGAAGACCCGGAAAAAGTCGCACAAGTCATACGAAATCTTTCCCTCGGTGAGACGTCTTTAGGGTTCATCATGAACCGAGCTAAAGGTCATCACGGTAATGAAATCACAACTTCCATATTCGTGATAAGAAATGCGAAGCACGCAGAAATATTCCTCAAGAACATATGGAGAGGCTTATCCCGCTTGGACAGGGCCGAGGTCTATTCTAGCTTGGCTTCGAGGATTGATAGCACGGGCACAATGTTCCTTCGGCTCGACAAGCAAGAGGCGGTAAAAGGACGAATACGCCTTGAAAATACCGACCCTGTCAAAATCGAAATCTCATTCAGGAGGGAGCTATCAAAGCGTAACGAATTCGTGAACAGTATTCGGGAAACGTTAGAAGAAATTCCGGACTAGAATAGGGTCGATGTCTCGACCCACATCCTATTATTCAAGCGCCATGAATTGCGGTTGGGGAATGACGAAGCCAGTCCCAGCTTGACCAAAAGGATGATGTCCTCAGCGACGGGCCGACCCCAAACATAGCTCAACATCGAAACGTGCCATTGAGAAAGGTTTTAGTACGAACCTGCCCTCGTCACCGCGATTTCATCTAGGTGCAAAAGTTTGTCAATGTTTGCCGTACCCGGCGCTTACGACCGAGCCATTACCGTGTTCTCTCCCGACGGGAGACTGTTCCAGGTTGAATATGCAAGCGAGACAGTGAAACGAGGCGCAACCGTCCTCGGAATCGCCTCACCTGAGGGAGTCGTTCTTGCTGCTGAAGAGCGAGCGGGTTCTAAGCTTCAAGATCTATCATTTATGTGGAAGATCTTCCAAATAGATGATCACGTGGGAACCGCGGTCGCGGGGCTAAGCTGCGATGCTCATATTCTGGTAGACCAGGCACGGATATACGCTCAGAGTAACAAATTGATGTACGATGAACCTATCGACATCGAGATTCTGACTCGGCGCATTGGTGAGATAAAACAACTTTACACTCAACACGCGGGCGTTCGACCTTTCGGGATATCAATGCTCTTTGGAGGAGTTGACAAGAAGGGAAGCAGGCTATTCTGGACAGACCCGAGCGGGGCGTTCTTCGCATACCGGGCCTGGGCAATAGGCGCTGGTGGTGACTCCGCTAATGAGATACTTGAAGCAGAGTACAGGGACAATCTCACGATGGATGAAGCGCTACTGCTAGGGATGAAATGCATGACAAAAGTCCTCGAGGGGAAGGCTGAACGTCAAAAGATACGACTCGCAGTTATCCCGAGGGAGACGGGCAAATTCCAGAAACTCCCCGTTGAGGAGGTCGACAAATACCTCCGAAAGCTGGATGCTGGTAAAAAGGCACCGGCTGGCAAATGAGTGACAAGTTCACAACGGCACGCCTATCCAGGGGCCAAGACCGTTTTGAGATACTTGTAAAACCACAACCAGCCCTCGACTACAAGCTTGGTAAGCCGATCTCGATTTCTCAAGTCCTAATGATCGAAGAGGTTTACTCAGACTCAGGCAAAGGAACGAGAGCGTCCGAAGAAAAATTGCAAAAGAACTTCGGTACTATCGATGCGGTCAAAGTCGCTGAGGAAATAATGAAGAGTGGCGAGCTTCAGCTCACCACCGAGCAGCGTCGTCAGCTTATTGACGAGAAGAGGCGCCAAATAATCTCGATTATCTCACGGAACGCTATCGACCCTAGAAGCGGGGCACCGCATCCGCCGCTAAGGATCGAGCAGGCCCTCGAACAGATTCGTATCTCAATCGATCCCTACAAGAGCGCTGAAGAGCAAGCCAAACAGGTCATAGAAGACCTCAGACCTGTCCTTCCGATCAAGATGGAACAGATGCGAATAGCGGTGAAGGTATTCCCAGAGCATGCTGCTCGAGCCTACAACGCGTTCAAAAGCTTTGGGACGGTGACCCGCGAAGAGTGGCAGCCTGACGGTGCTCTAGTAGCAGTTATAGAGATGCCCGCAGGCATGTATGGGTCGTTTACAGACAGGGTTAGCAAGATGACACAGGGAACTATCCAGATGAAGGTCCTCAACTAAGAGTGAGTGAGAACACTTTGGTAATCGTGGCAGAACCCAAACAAGTGGTGGCACCTGGAGAGCTCCTTGCCGAAGGAGACCATCTTCTCGGCGACAACTCATTTAAGGTAGGAACCCGGATATTTTCGGCCTGCATAGGAATCTTCGAAGTCGACGGCAACAGGGTCACAGTCGTCCCTCTAAAGGGTGGATACTTTCCTCGAGTAGGAGATCTCGTCGGTGGCAGAATCGTCGACGTGGGACTCTCAGGCTGGACGGTAGACATACGGGCGCCATACGAAGCGATGCTTCCGGCGTCCGAGACTCCGGGTCCAAGGGGACCGCGGCGAAGAGATCTCTCTGAGTCATTTGATGTTGGAGATATGGTGCTTTCTCAAGTTCTCGCGTTCGATAGAACTAGAGACCCTCTTCTCACAGTGAAGGGCCCTGGACTAGGCAAGATTTCCACTGGAAGAGTGGTGGAGATATCTGCTGCCAAGATACCCCGTCTCATTGGAAGGAAAGGCTCAATGATCAGCATGCTGAAGAGAGAGACAGGTTGCCAGATAACCGTAGGCCAGAACGGGGTGGTCATGGTCTGGGGCAAGTCTCCCGGGAACGAGCGTGTCGCAGTAGAAGCCATATACATGGTCGAACGTGAGGCTCATACAAGAGGATTAACAGACAGGATAAGAGAAATGATCGCAAAATCAAACGTGGTAGGAGAAGTTGCCAGAACCCAAACAGCCTGAAAAGCTGATAGACGATAAAGGCGTCCGGATAGACGGTCGCCGCCTAGACCAGTTAAGGCCGATAAAACTCGAGGTGGGCATTCTAGACAAGGCCGATGGGTCCGCGTACATTGAACAGGGAAAGAACAAGATCCTAGTCGGTGTCTATGGGCCTAGAGAAGCACACCCGAAACACATCGCTCTTCCAGACCGTGCAGTCTTGAGGTGTAGATACCGCATGGCCCCATTCTCAGTCGATGAACGCAAGAATCCAGCACCGTCCAGAAGAGAGATGGAGCTCTCCAAGGTAATCCGGGAATCACTAGAGTCCGTGGTCCTGACGGATCTCTACCCCAGAACGACGATCGACGTCTTTATCGAAGTCCTGCAGTCCGACGGCGGGTCTCGTTGCGCTGGAATCACCGCAGCATCACTAGCCCTCGCAGACGCTGGGATACCGATGAGAGAGCTGGTAGCGGCTTGCGCCGTTGGCAAGATCCAGGGACACATGGCGCTCGATCTGTCAGACGCGGAAGACAAGTATGGTGAAGCTGACCTTCCAGTCGCATGGGTTCCCAACGCAAACCTGGTAACCCTTCTCCAGATGGACGGAATACTCACAACCAATGAGTTCGAAACAGGACTCACGATGGCGCTCGATGCGTGCAAGACCATCCATGGCATGCAACAGGAAGCACTGAAGAGTAAATATCTAGTGATCAAGGAAGTGGCTGAGGAAAGAGAAGAGACCGAGGTAGTTGCCTAGTGTCGTTCACTCCACAGCTTCCCCCGGTCGCGAAGCTTGAGCAAAAGACCGTGATTGATCTTGTAGCAAACGGGAAGCGAATAGACGATAGAACAGCCGACAGTTACAGACCATTACAGATACAAGTGGGTCTGATTGAGAAAGCAAACGGTTCGGCCCAAGTTTCCCTCGGCAAATCGAAAGTTCTTGTGGGGGTTAAAATAGAAACAGGAACGCCTTTCCCGGATACACCGGATGAAGGAGTGCTGACTGTAAACGCCGAACTCGGTCCCCTGGCATCTCCATTATTCGAAACAGGACCCCCAAGCGAGCAAGCTATCGAACTGGCACGCGTTATCGACAGAGGAATCAGAGAGTCCAAGGCCGTGGACATGAAATCCCTGGTCCTCTTGAAGGGAAAGAGAGTCCAAGTAGTCTTCGTCGACATTTACATCCTGGATCACGACGGCAACCTGATAGATGCAGCATCCATTGCGGCGTTGGCCGCCCTTGCAAGCGCCAAGTTGCTAAAGGCGGAGCTCAAAGGGGACGAAGTCGTATACAAGCCTGGACTCCATCCTCTACCTCTCAATAACCACCCCGTTGCCGTCACCTTCGCAAAGGTCGGCAAGACAATCGTTGTAGACCCTGTTCTCGAAGAAGAGCAAGTCATGAACGCGAGGCTAACAGTCACTATCGAGAAGAACGGAAACATCTGCGCGATGCAAAAGGGAGGTCTATCGGGCTTCACCCAAGACGAACTGAAAACGATCGTGCACCTTGCAGTGCAGAAGGCTGCTGAGAATAGAGCGAAGATATTGGCAGCGGCGAAGGGCTGATGGGAAAGAAAATAGGCCTCGCAGGCGGCTTTAGCGCTCGATACGGAACAGTCACACGCCGCCAATACGTGGAGATAGTAACCGGGCTTCGAGGAAAACACGAATGTCCGAGGTGCATGTTCAGGACCGTCAAACGCTGGAGCGTCGGTGTCTGGCATTGCAGAAAATGCGGATACAAGTTCGCCGGAGGAGCATACACGCCGAGAACCAAGCTCGGCGAAATAGCTGCCAGAGCTACAAGGGGTCTAATGAGCCCCTCGACATTGTCAACCGAGCTCGACAGCCTCCGCGCGGGCGCCAGGGTAGCGATTACAGTCACGCCTCAGATCAAGAAGACGAGAACTAGACGGAAGAAGGTTGTGGCTCCTGAGGCCGAAAAGAAAGCCGAGGAGGCCCCGATCGAGGATCCACAGCCAGCACGAGTCGCAGAAGCTGAACCGGCCAGTCAGCCAACCGACGACCCCTAAAGAATCAGAAATTACGATATCCATAATCCTCGAGTCATCAAAGATCGCCGAGACGATACTCCGGTCAGTAATTCCTGAGGCCCAACAGACTCCAGGCTACAGATCTTCAACGAGGCTGGAGGCTCGTGGACATGTCCTGACTATGCACATTCAAGCTAAAGACCTGGTTGCATTACGGGCCGCGTCGAATTCGTTTCTGCGATTCGTTTCAGCGAGCCTGAGGGCGATCGAAGTTGTCGCACCCTTTTATAGGACGCGCCGGATTCAACGATCGAGCGGCGCACAACAAACATGAGCGAAGAAGTCGAGCTTCCACCCCAGCTGCAAGAACAGCTAGCCCGATTACAGCAATTGCAACAGACACTGCAAGCAGTATCATCGCAGAAACAGCAGCTTGAGATCGAGCTTTCGGAGACAGATAGGGCGCTCGCTGAGCTCGAGAAAATCACCGATCAGACCTCCGTCTACAAGAGCGTCGGCAGCCTCCTGCTAAAGTCCGAGAGACAGACTGTTCTCTCAGAGCTGAAGGAGAGGAAGGAATTGCTTGGCACGCGAATCACAGTGTTGGGAAGACAGGAGGAACGCACGAAGGAGAGGATGAAAGAGCTTCAAACCAAGCTTCAGGAGAAGCTCCGACCTGCAACTGCAGCGGCCAACTGAAAACCGGCCTTTGCCAACCATTTCCACCAAGACCAAGACTACGTGGCAAGGATTTCTCCGGTCAATGTCAACCTCTGCCCGCACGGCAGAACACATTGTTCTCTTTTGCCATCAGAACGCGGACCCCGACGCGGTCTGTTCGGCTTTCGCCCTCCAGGCCCTATTGCACAAGATTGCTCCAGGGACCAAGACTACGATATCATGTCCTGAAGGTATTAGTGCTCCGACGAGACAGCTGATGGAAAACCTCGGCATATCGGCACCTGATTCGAAGATCCCGGTCGATGCTGATCTCGCGGTCCTCGTCGACACGAACTCTCCGGACCAGCTTGGACGAGCCTCTGGCACCCTGCTGAAAATGGAACATGGTCTGATCGTGGTCGACCATCATCATCCGCACCCTGATACTGTGAAACTCGCGAGTCATATGATTGTTGACGAGTCGGCCGCTGCGGCTGCGGAAGTTGTCTTCCGGCTGTTCGAGGCTTCAAAGGAAGAACCGGAAAGAGTGGAGGCGACTGCCTTGATGGCCGCGCTCTTCGTGGAAACGAAACATTTCTTGCTAGCGCGAGAGTCCACGTTTGAGGTTGCGGCTAGGCTAGTGAAAGCTGGAGCTGACCCCCGGCGTCTCTCTGGGATGCTAAGTTCGCCGATGAATCGTTCAGAGAGAGTTGCTCGCCTAAAAGCCGCGGAACGCTCGAGCGTGACAATGCTTGGGAATTGGATTGTTGTTACAACGCAGCTTGGTTCGTATCAGTCTTCCGCCGCACGGGCCTTTTTGACATTGGGTGCACATGTGGCGTTTGTTGCCGGAGAAGTGAAAGAGAAGATTCGGGTCAATATGCGAGCTACAGAAGAGTTCTATGAGAAGACGGGCACGCATTTGGCGCGAGATGTGGCCATTCCCTTGGGTAAGACGTTGGGAGGAGTTGGTGGAGGCCATCCGACAGCTGCAGGATTAACCGCGATGGGGGCCGTAGACGATGCCTTGATTGCATGTATGAATCGTCTCAGAGAGTCTGTCGGTCCGCTTCAGACCTAAAATAGCGCGGACGCTCATCTTACCATAATAGAGTACTAACCCAAGAGTGAGTAGAAGATTTGGCTGGGACCCGAGCGGAGACAATTGCCGCCAAAGGCCTCGGTTTTCAATACGCTGGCTCACCATCGAAAGCCCTTGACGACATCAATATTGCCATAGGTCAAGGAGAGTTTCTACTTCTAACCGGTCCCAGCGGTTGCGGCAAGACTACTCTTTGCCGGTGTTTGAACGGTCTGATACCCAACTTTCACCCTGGAGAGATGTCCGGCGAACTCCTGGTCGACGGGATCAGTGTTGCTGCTGAGACGACCAGTGAGCTGTCGCGCAAAGTGGGTTATGTTTTCCAGAATCCTGAGAACCAGCTTTTCGCTCTAACAGTCGAGAAAGATGTAGCCTTTGGGCCAGAGAATCTTGGGCTAACTAGAGAGGAGATCAGAGACCGGGTGGACTGGGCGATGGGTGCTACTGGAACAGTTGCGCTCAAGGATCTCGCGCCATACGAGCTGTCGGGGGGACAGCAGCAACGTGTCGCGTTGGCTGGGGTATTGGCTATGAAGCCGAGCGTGATCGTTCTCGACGAGCCGACGTCGTTTTTGGATCCACGGACTGCCGAGGAGGTGATGGGAGCCGTGGACAATCTTCGGAGAGAGAACGGAATTACGGTCATTGTTGTTGAGCATCGGTTGGATCTCGTGGGAAGGTATGCGGAGAGGATCGTGGTGATGGATCACGGAAGGATTGTGGCGGATGGAAAGGTCGAGGATGTCCTTGATGCCGAGTTCGACCGGTTGAGTGGGTTGGGGATTGGTCTTCCCAAGGTAAGCCTCCTCTGGTCGTTGCTCAAGAGAGATGGGCTGGTCTCTGAACGTTTGCCGACTCACGTTGAGTCTGCTGTGAAGATGCTTTCTGAGAGGCTTCGCAACTGATCCTTGTTGAGAAGGTCTCCTTCACATATCCTTCCGGTCAGAAAGCGCTTGACTCTGTCGATTTGAAGATTGACAGTGGTGACTTTCTCGCGATAATGGGCGAGAACGGTGCTGGAAAGACGACGTTGGCGAAGCAGTTGAACGGATTGTTGAAGCCGAGCCTGGGAAAGGTGACGGTGGATGGAGATGACACTACGAAGAAGAGTGTCGCTCAACTATCTAGAAGAGTGGGGATTGTGTTTCAGAATCCTGATCATCTCCTGTTCTCGGAAACTGTCAAGGAGGAGGTTGGGTTTGCTTTGAAGAACTTCGGCTTCGAGCCGGACGTGGTCGTGAAACAAGTGGAGCGGACGCTTGAGGCTCTTGATCTGGCTCATTATGCCGACACATCTCCCTTCTTGTTGAGTGGAGGAGAACGGAAGAGGGTCGCATTGGCGGCGGTCCTGGCTTGGGAGCCTGATTACTTGGTCCTGGACGAGCCTACTATAGGGCAGGACTACCAGCAGAAGGAGCGCTTGCGCAACTTCATCCTGCAACTTAATTCCCAGGGCAAAGCGGTTGTTATGGTGACTCACGATGTGGAGTTTGTGGCAGAATGCAACCCCAAAGTCGTACTAATGTCAAAGGGCAGGATTGTCGCACAAGGCCAAGCAGACGAAATATTATCGGATGACGATCTGATCCAGAAAGCGTCGCTGGTTAAGCCTCAGATGGCCAAGTTGTTCAGCCAACTAGGCGAGTTTGGTCTCCCGAGGGACGTGGTTGACGTTCATCGAGCCAAGATGCTTCTGGAAGAGAAACTGTCGGAGGTCAAGATTCGTGTCGCTCAGAGTTCTTAACGGATTCAAATTCTCAAGCCTCAGAACACCGGTCCACCGGCTGGACCCGCGCGCAAAGTTCATGCTCGTTATCGGGATAATCGTGCCCTCGCTATTGTTTACCAACGTTTACCTTTTGTCGGGATTGTTATTAGTGCAGGTTCCTCTCCTACTGGTGGGCCGTGTGGCAAGGAGGTGGGTTCAGTCTCTCAGAGCCGGTGTGTTTCTTTCGGCTTTGATCTTTGTAGTGAACTTCTTTACGGGACCGTTAGCGAATGCGGTGGCGCTTACTCTCCGGTTTCTCTTGCTGATGACGGCTTTCAGCTTCTTCTTCATGACCACTTCTCCGGACGATCTTGGACTGGCGATTGACAAGGTTGGTTTCATCCGTTGGCTATCGCGTCGGTGGCTGGGCTATCCGAACGCGCTCTCGTTCACCTTCACGACCGCAGTGAGGCTTGTGCCCACGATGGCAGTGGACGCGCAGACTGTGGTAGACGCGCAGAGGTCAAGGGGGCTGGAGCTGGACAAGGGGAACCTGTTGAAGCGGGTCCGGAACTACATTCCGATACTCATTCCATTACTGTTGATCGCGATAAGAAGGAGCCTGGAGCTGGCTGAGGCGCTTGAGGCACGCGGCTTCCCGGGAAAAGAGGGCCGGACCTCGCTCTTCGAGTTACGGTTCAAACTCGTCGACTATGCGTTATTGGGAATATCTCTGGCGGGAATTGTCCTGTCCTTCTGGGTCTTCTTCCACTACAGGGTCCCAACGATCTAGAAAACACGGCAAGGTAGAGAGAGGCTAGGCTCTCAGCTTGGGCCACGAGGGAAGAGCGGTCCGGCAGTGACTGTTGAACGTGGGTTCCTGCGTTTTCACCAAGGGCGGGGCGCGGGAAAACGGCCACCCCGGGAGGGTCATAGATTAGTTAGCAGAAAAAATAGTTACAGAAGAAGAAAAAATTTGAAGAAAACCATTAGTTAGGAGTTAAGCGCTGTTTCTCTTGAAGTGTCCACCTGAAAACCCCCCCAACTCTACAGACGAGTCAGATTTCTCCATGAACTAGCGGTTGGAGTCACCGACGATAGGCGTCTAGGGTACGCTTTGAGAGAAATAGGCTGAATCACTGGAGGTATTTCACGGTAGAAAAAATGGCAAGAAACGATCAGACAGGCTACATATTTGCCAAATGCAAAGGAGAACGTGCACACCTCATTTCCCAGATCCAGCGCATTCCCAACGTCGAGTCCGCAACACCGGTTACGGGAAGATTCGACCTTGTAATCAAATTGCGAACCAACGAGCCAACCAAGGCCTTTACCGTCATGGAAAAGATTAGGAACATTCCAAGCATCACAAACACTCAGACAACCATCTCCTTCGAGAGCATCATCAATAGCTCCAACCGAACAGACAGCGAGAGCCCACTGGCATTCGCTCTCTTGAAGGTTAGAGGCAGCTTCGACACGATTCTGCGGAAACTCAAAACTATCCCGAACTTTGCAGAGGCACATGTCGTACCTGGAGCGTTCGATATACTGGCGGCCTTCAGGGCCGACAGCTCGGAGGATCTTCTGGAAAAGTCCGTTGAGAAAATAAGCAGCATCAACGGAATCACCGCCAGCGAGACCCTCATATCCTACAACCTACCCGAAAAATTCGGACGGTTCTAGACCGAGACTAGCGAACCTTCAGAAACCTCCTTCTTTTTTCTCGACCAAAACCAGCGAAGACCATGAACGAGACGATAAACGGCGAATCCTAGCACTTCTGAGCTAGCCAGATTGCCGGCGCATAGGAGCCCAGTCAACGACAGAGCGCTTACCGGGAGAAGCAAAGTGAAATATCGAGATCAAAATCTCCTCAATTCCGGTCCATAGGCAGTGTCATCCCAATTCAGTTCTGGAGAGATCCTTTCCATCATTGTAGCTTGGATAGTTCTTTCAGTTGCAATCACATACCAGAACCTTGTCGGTTCCTTTAGCGGAACGGGCAGTCTCGATGTTGTTATTGCCGGTTTCATTGCCACCGCGACCGGATTCATCCTCCACGAGATGGGACACAAATATTTCGCAATAAGACGAGGATACCTCGCCCACTTCCGTCTCTGGATATGGGGACTGGTCCTCACCATATCCGTTGTAACCCTTTCGGGCAGAGGTTTGGTCTTCGGCGCTCCAGGAGCAGTCTACATTGCCCCCGCGGCTGCCCAACTCTACGGATACGATTCAGATCGAAGAAATGTTGATCCCGAAGAGGATAACATGATAATCTCCGCGGCGGGTCCAGGAATCAACCTCGCTTTCGCCGTCGGTTTCTTAGTCATGCGGTTTCTCGTTCAACCAGGTTTCCTCTCGACGGTCGCGCTCTACGGTCTAGTGCTAAATGTGGGACTGGGGTCCTTCAACATGCTTCCCGTCTCTCTGCTAGATGGCGCAAAGATATTCCGCAAGAGCGTCCCAATTGGGCTCGGCATAGCGCTCCCATTATGGGCGATGTTCATAATCTTCAACTTCATCAAATAGAAAATATTCGGCTCTCTCTGAAGCCCCTCTTCAAGTGGATTGAGTTGTCTTTTCCGCCGCTTGAAGGGTTTCGATAGCCTGTCGGACTTCTTCGACGGACGCTCCATCTTCAAGTGTTGACAGGTCCCCTATCGAGACACCGCCAGCGACGGCCTTAATGACCCGTCGCATTATCTTCCCACTCCTTGTCTTGGGCAGGAGCCTGGCGAAGTAGATTGTTTCGGGAGTCGCGATTGGACCGATCATTCTCCGCACGTGTTGCTTCAACTCTTCAGATAGATCTTTGGAAGGGCTAGCCACATTTCTCAGCGTCACAAATGCAACAATGGCTTCGCCTTTCACGGGGTCGGGTCTACCCGCAACTGCGGCCTCGGCCACGGACGGATGGCTTACAAGGGCGTCTTCCACCTCTCTTGTTCCGAGTCGATGACCTGCCACCTTGATCACCTCGTCCGCTCTTCCCAGAAGCCAGAAGTAGCCGTCCGCGTCACGCAGGGCATAGTCCCCTGGATAGTAGAGCCCGGGAAACCGGGTCCAGTAGACCTGTTGGTAACGTTCCGGGTCCTTGTAAAGTGTCATGAACATGCCCGGCCAGGGTTTCTTGATGACTAGGAATCCCTTATGGCTAGCAGGTAGCGAGTTCCCGTGCTCGTCGACCACATCGGCCTCGATGCCAGGCAGCGGAAACGTGGCAGAGCCAGCCTTCAGCGGGACCAGCCCCAGACGAGGGCTGGGCGAGATCATAATCCCACCAGTCTCTGTCTGCCACCAAGTGTCAACAATAGGGCAACGGCCCTGACCTATCACCTCAAAATACCACTGCCAGGCAGCAGGATTGATTGGTTCACCAACCGTCCCAAGCAAACGCAAACTGTCAAGATCATGCAGCCGTGGAAGATAATCTCCATGACGCATCAGCGAGCGGATGGCTGTTGGCGCGGTGTAGAGAATTGTTACGCCATAACGCTCAACTATCTCCCACCATCTATCGGGCTCTGGATAATCCAGCGCTCCCTCGTACATCACAGAGGTGAGCCCGTGCATTAGCGGAGCAAATACGACGTATGTGTGTCCTGTGACCCATCCTATGTCGGCGGTGCACCAGTAAACATCGTCGTCTTTCGCGTCGAACACCCATTCCTGAGTGGCATAGGCGAACGCGAGATAGCCCCCGGTGCTGTGAGCAACTCCCTTTGGTTTGCCTGTTGTGCCTGACGTGTAGAGAATGTAGAGGAGATGATTCGACTCCACAGGCACAGGCGCAACATAACTCTCTGCTTTCGCCATCAGATCGTGCCACCAATAATCCCGAGGTTCAATCATCGGCACGAGGTGTCCAGTCCGCCGAAAAACCACCACATGCTTGACGGTAGGGGACTCTTTCACCGCGTCATCAACAACGGTCTTTAGTTCCAAGGTCTTTCCCCGACGGTAGCCACCGTCGGCAGTCACCACCGCCTTTGCGTCACAATCCCTGATACGCTCCGCGAGTGCTTTCGCGCTGAACCCTGAGAAGACCACGGTGAAGGGCAACCCAAGTCTCGCACAAGCGAGCATTGTGATGGGGAACTCTGGGACCAAGGGCATGTAGATCGCCACGGTGTCGCCCTTCCGAAGACCAAGATTTTGAAGAGCGCTGGCGAACTTGTTCACTTCTCGATAGAGCTCTTGGTATGTAATTGTGCGATGCTCGCCCGCTT